>NZ_CP166961.1:0-306591 GCF_041410465.1 Thalassotalea sp. 273M-4 | reverse complement strand
CTTAGGCCAGCAATAGATAAGCTATAAAACCAAGCCAAGATAGTAACAGCAATATCCAAGGCACAGACGTGGATTGTTGCTGGTTGCTATCATCTTCAACCTTGTTATTTGTTGCAGTCGTTTGCTGCTTTTGTTTCTGTTTTTTTTGCTTACTTAACTCTCTGGCCTTAGCTTTTTGCGCCTTCTTGTATTGTTCTATACCTTTTTGAATACCTTGCTCAATCAATTTAGTTTGTGCTTTCGTTTGACCTGGCTTTTGATTCTGTTTGGCTAGCGCGGCAGCCTCTTGTTGGGTTTGTGCTGACACTTTTTGATGTTGTTTTACCATGTTTAGATACTGGATAGGGTTGCAGAAAAAAGATTGATACAACACTGTATCGAATTTATTCAACCAATGCACCCTAGCAATGCACTAAAAACCAACAAGCGCACAAAGTGCGCTTGTTGTATTGCTATTATTATACCGATTGTTGAAAATAATTAACCCACATTGATGCCTATAAGCTAGTCGGTGATCACCAGTTTATACGCAATATCGCCAGCACGGCTATTGGTGCTGTGAATGACTAAAAAATACTGATGGCCAGCAAAGAAAAAGCCACTGGTAAAAGCGTGTCCAAACGCAGGCATATTACGAGTGCTATCAAGTAATACTTTGCTGTCATCATAAAGCTCAATAAATATATCAGCACCTTGATACCAAGGTTGGGTGCAGTCGGTTGGGGTTGCGCACAGGTAAATGGTAATGGTTGGCTCGCCATCTAAGATAAATGCAAAAGTGTCCTTTGGATCGGTAGCATAGTTAACACGGCCATTTATAAGTACACCATTTTCCGAGCGTACAATAAAAGCTTGCGCCTGATCGAATGCATTATTAGGCTCACTTTCAATCACACTAGTGCTGGTCCAATTGTCGGCAATAAATGCCTCATCGATAACGCCATCCTCTGGGGTAATAACCGGAAAATTTTCATTTTCTCGACACAAAACCTGTTGACTGCATTGGCCGCTGTACCAGGCAAATGTCAAAGCAATGCCAAATGGGTCTTGAAAGACAGAGGTAGGACAATAATAAATGCTCGTTTGAGTGCAAACGTCATTTTCGACCGGTGTTGGTTTGTCGTCGCTGCTGCCACCACAAGAGCATAAAAAAAGCAGCACAATTGTGCCCAAAATAAAGCGCATAAATTTGAATGTATACATATCGCCACTTACTCACAACACCATGTGTACCCTGTTATTAGTATAGTATGCGCTTATCGATGGTGCTAAGAGCGGCATTAGCGGACAAAAGCACATAGGCGAACAGTATCACCGCGGATATCTTCATAACGAGGATAATAATCGTGACGCACATTCACTCTTGAAATGTTATCGCGAGTAAATGTGCGTGAGTTGAGTTAATTTACGGCTTTAAGAGTCACGTCGTGCTGTTTTAACCAGGCTTTAATGGCTTTATCAGCCGCGATTAACGCTTGATCCGAGTCAAGTTCGAGGTGGGTTAATGGCGCGCGCAGTAGCGGGGTGCTAATAAGACCCAGCTTGTGCATTAACACTTTAACCGGGATAGGATTGGCCACTTCAAATAAACTGTTGACTGCCGAATACCACACATTCAACGCCTCAGGACGAGTTCCCTGTAAAGACTTTTGCACATAGAGATTACTCGCTTGTGGCCAAGGGTTAGAACAGACGGAAACCAAACCAACAGCCCCAGCACTCGCAAGATAAGGCATTAAGCCATCCTCTCCCGAATACATTTTCATCTTTGGTGCGGCATCTCTAAGAGCAATAAATTGGTGAATATCACCACTGGCTTCTTTCATTGCCCATAAATTTTTATGCTCGGCCAGGTTAGAAACCGTTTCGCAATAAATTTGGACTCCGCTTCGAGACGGCACATTATATAGCATGCAAGGTTTATCAGTGGCATCAAGTAACGCTTTAAACCACATGGTTTGACCAACAGGACCGGGCTTTGCGTATAAAGGAGCCGTTAATAAAAAGGCATCCACATTGAGCTCATTACAGTGTTTTATCCATGTTAATTGCTGGTCTAAATGGTAGCCGCCAACGGCGACCATAATAGGTACCGATACGTTAAGGGCAACCACAAACTCAACAATACTGAGTTGTTCTGACGGCTCTAACGCCAAACCCTCAGCGGTCGAGCCACAGAGCAAAATACCATTGCCAGCACCTTGTTGTTCCTTAACCAAAGATTCTAAAACAGCAAAATCGACCTTGCCATCAGCATCAAATGGGGTAATTAACGCCGTATATAGATAAGTAGTTTTTGTATCTTGCGATAAGGTTTTCATTAAAAATCTCGTTGTTTTGGGTAAATACTTAAAACAAAAAATAGCGGATATATTTACCAGTAAGCGGAAACACAGGGGAGGCGTAGGTATTTGTACAATAAAATGCACAAAGACCAGAAGTTCTCCACTTATATTTCCTATCAAAATAGTGTCATAAGTGACAGCCGCAGGGATTCAACCCCAACGTCCGATAATCGAAATAGCAAAATGACGATTACCTCGGCGCTAATCCCCCTGATTATCAGTCAATGGAGTTTGCTCTCCTATTGATAACGACCTGGTTAACGCTCCTCTTCCGGCCCAGTTTCTAGGGCTAATGCAACGAATGATTAATTGCATTGTCAATATTTAAGCATTTAACCTAAGCCTTTTCAATAAGCTATAACCAATTTTATCGGGCAATACGTGCATTTTACAAAAACAATGCAAGACTTGTTATCAGAAGTTAAAACCTTTTAGCAATTGTCTTGAACAACAAATGGGTTATTACCTGCAGCCATTTTAGGGTAAAGCCAGATGAACCACTGAAAAAGCGAAATTTATTATTTACTCACTTGCTGAAAATCGGGACAATGGCGCCGATTATTAACACAACCATTTTGGGGATCTTCATGTCACTTTCTAACCCTTCACAATTATTACTGCGCAACGAAGAATACCTTAAAAGTAGCAACCCACTGGTGGTTAATTGCCCTGATAATGAATTTATTCCGGCCTTAGAGCGCATTAATGAGAATGCAACCATTTCTAATTTTCAAATTAATTACGCTTATTATCTCGCTCAAACTCAACGCCAGAGTTCGCATACCCTAAATCAATTTAGCCACAACTATGACAACCAGTCTGGTCAACAGCATGATTTATTGATTTTCTACTTTCCAAAATCAAAGGCTGAGTTTTTATTTATGCTAGCCATGTTAAAGCCGCATTTAACAGCAGAATGTTCGGTATTATTGGTTGGTGAAAACAACGGCGGGGTTAAATCTGCACTAAAATTATGCAAAGACCAAATTCAATTTGGTCATAAAATTGACTCTGCCCGTCATTGCACCTTAATGCAGTTGCGATTATTGCCTGACTCAGCCAATTTTAACCTAGACGATTGGTTTAAGACCTACCAATTAAAAGTAAACGATATAACCATAGACGTAGTTTCACTACCCGGTGTTTTTAGTATTGGTGAACTTGATAAAGGGACTCAGTTGTTATTGCAACATTTACCACAAAAGATGCAAGGCAAAGTGCTCGACTTTGGTTGTGGCGCTGGCGTTATTGGTAGTTATATTCAAAAGCGATACCCTCAAACCGAAGTAGACATGCTTGATGTTAACGCCCTTGCCATCGCAAGTAGCCAAAAAACCCTCGAACTTAATAAGCTTTGTGCCAAAGTATTTGCTTCCGATGGATTAAGTACGGTTAAGGGACAATACCAAGCAGTTATTTCAAACCCTCCGTTTCATCAAGGCTTAAAAACGCATTACCATACAACAGAGTCTTTCTTAGCGCATATCAAGCAGCACTTACACTCTCAAGGTACCCTAACCATCGTTGCTAACAGTTTTTTAAAATATGCGCCAATTATTGAGCAAGCTATGGGCAACAATAGCCAATTAGCGCAAAGCAATGGCTTTACGATTCATCACAGTGTTAAAAAGTAACAGTAAATTTACTACATAATTTAACATTCTATTATTTTTAACCAAAACCAAAGCTTAAGGTGATAAAAAAAATACATTTTTTTCACCTTAAAAAGCGTTAAAATGCCTAGATTCATTGATCTGCAACAATAATGGCGATGAAAAGTTACATTCGATAACGTAATTAAAAATCAACATCAAAATTTTAAAAGCAATATAAACAATAACTTAAACTCAAAAACAGCCATTTTAGCCCCTCAAAATTCTTACATTTATGCAACAATTTTTAGATTGTAAGTTTTATTACAATCTCTAAAATATGCAGTATTCAAATTAGAGTGGTGTTTGTGTGAGTTTAAACAACGACACCTGGGTGTGAACTAACGTCTGTTCTCCCCAAAGTTTTACTAGAGGTAACTTATGGCAAATCCAGCAAACATCTTAATCGTAGAAGATGAAGAAGTAACAAGACTTAGTTTAAAAAACTTGTTTGAAGCAGAAGGTTACAACACCCTTGTCGCTTCAAACGGCGAAAGCATGGAACAAGAGCTTAAGAACAATGATATCGACTTGGTATTAATGGATATCAACTTACCGGGTAAAAATGGATTATTACTAGCGCGTGAACTAACCGAAAAACGCAGTTCGGGTTTAATCTTCATCACAGGTCGTGACAGCGAAGTAGATAAAGTATTAGGGTTAGAAATTGGTGCTGACGATTACATCACCAAACCATTTAACCCACGTGAGTTAACGATTCGTGTTCGTAACTTATTAAAGCGCATCCAAAAGACTGAAACAGAAGTTGAAACAGCTGATACTGAAATGATCATCTTCAATAACTGGCAGTTGGATCCAAACTCGCGTCGAATGACATCACCACAAGGCAAAACCTTCCCTATTCCACGTGGTGAGTACCGTGCCTTACGCCTTTTAATGGCGAATCATGGTAAAATTGTTACGCGTCAAGAATTGATCCAAGAAATGACTGGCCGTGATCTTCGTGAAAACGACCGTTCTGTGGATGTCACAATTCGTCGTTTACGTAAGCATTTTGAAACCGATGATACCAACGGTGAATTTATTAACACCATTCACGGTGAAGGCTACCGCTTTGTTGGTTCAATCCAATAAAACGACGCGCTAAAGACTACAAAAAAAATGGCTAACCTAAGGTTAGCCATTTTTTTATCTAAATTAAGGGACGTTGCCAGCGATTAATCTTGATTTAACCACTCTTTTAAGGCGACCATCGACGCATTATTTAGCACTTTTAATGCATCAAGTTCAGTTGCTAGGATGGCAAAGTCTTGTTTTGAGTATTCAAGCTCAGCGACCTTTTCAAATACTTTTTTCAAGCCTAGGTTTCCAGATGCTGATTTTAGGATATGACAACTGTCTTTCCAATGATCATAGTCTTGCTGTTCAACCGCGTCACTCAGTTTGGTTAAATAATTTTGTGATTGCTGTTCATATAAATCAACCGTTTGCTGATACATATCAGCGCCTAGCATGTCCTTATACTGTGTCATTAATTCGGTATTTAAAAAATCCAATTTCTGCTCCTTATATGCCTCAATAGCAAGAATCATTTCATTATTTTGCAATCATAAAACATAGCACGAACAAAAGACTTATTACCACGATTTCAACCATTACTTTGCACATTTAACAACAAAATATCGATACCGAAACAAGCATTTAACAACTCAACAAAATGACATCAAAAACAACTATTTTTTACCATAGACAAATTGATTTTTGCTTACTTTTCATTCAGAATAGCCGACCATTTTGCTCAGATATACCATTAGGTGATGAGATTGAGTATTTTATCTCGTTATTTTAGTAAAATTTTCAAAAAAACAGTAAAATTGCACCTTCTTATTGGGTAGAATACGCGCCCTTATACTATTTTACTGCTAAAACTTAATGGTATTCCCTGTCATCAGCAAAAAGTACATTAACACTGTCTATTCGCTGCTTGGGCTAGGGCAAGACAAGTATTTAAATTTTTATCCAGAAGTAAGTGGAGCACCGATGCCGACATCAATGCCAGATATTGCCAATCACACAACCGCCCAAACAGAAGGGAAACTTGACCGTGTAGGTATGGGTAATATCGAAATGCCTCTAATGGTAGCAGCCAAAGACGAAGCTGAACGTATGGTTTCTGCTCATATTGATGCCTATGTAAACTTAAATGACCCGCAAGCAAAGGGCATACATATGTCACGCTTGTACCTGTTGCTTGATGAGCTTGCCAGTAACGATACCTTAACCTACCCGACCTTGGTTAAATTACTTAATAACTTTATCGACTCTCATCAAGATTTGAGTGATATTGCATATGTTAAGTTCGCTTTTGATTACCCGATGCGTCGTGAAGCTCTGATCAGTGGAAAGTTAGGCTGGCGAGTGTATCCTGTCACTATCATCGGCAAAAAAGAGCAAGGTAAATTAACCGTTGAGATGAATGTTGATATTGCGTATTCATCAACGTGCCCTTGTTCGGCAGCTCTTTCTCGCCAATTAATTCAAAAAGCGTTCACTCAAAAGTTTGGTGAGCAAGAAAGCGTGTCAAAAGAAGCCGTTCATCAATGGCTTGGTACCACAGAAGGGGTTGTTGCCACGCCTCACAGCCAACGCTCTATTGCCGAAGTGAAAGTGAAATTAAACGAGCAAGTGGCTGAGTTTCCAATTACTGATGTGGTCGACACCATTGAAGCGGCTCTTCAAACGCCAGTACAAGCTGCGGTAAAACGTGAAGATGAACAAGAATTTGCCCGTTTGAATGGCCAGAATTTAATGTTCTGTGAAGATGCTGCTCGTCGAGTACAACACGCATTAAACCTGATCCCTGGTTATGAAGATTTTTGGGTGAAAATTAATCACCTTGAGTCTTTGCATGCTCATGATGCAGTTGCTATTACGACCAAAGGCGTAAGCAACGGTTACACGGCCTAATATTTAAAAACCCAATTAGCCTAAACAAATTTAGGGCGATTTAAACACCGAAGCCTCAAGTACTTCGGTGTTTTTGTTTCAATCATCTCAAAAAATATATCCCCTAAAAAAATTGGCATAAACACCCAACTAAAATTCACACTAAATTAACAAAAATTAAAACCTTTCAACACAACTTACAGCCCAATAAAAATGGGTAAACTTACAACAACTTACCCCAAAACCACCCCTACCCCCTGTAATTTTTATACATTTTGACACAGAGTAATCACTCTAGTATCGATTGACCTTTATCCGACATAAGGATATGTTAGTTGATTCCCCATGGGTATTTTTGACATATTTATTCAGTTAACATCTATTATTATTCTTTTTATTCATAAGCAAAAATACCCGCAAAAAAAATGACCGTAAGACATGTTTCAGGTAGGAGAGCAAAATGCAACTTTATGATTCCATTAGCCAAAAGGATAATTGTGGCTTTGGCCTAATCGCCCATCAACAAGGTGAAACAAGTCATAAACTGATAAAAACGGCTATTTCTGCTCTCGATCGTATGCAGCATCGAGGTGGTATTGCTGCAGATGGTAAAACCGGTGACGGTTGTGGTTTGCTTATGCAAAAACCCGACAGCTTTTTTCGTGCCATTGCCGAAGAAAATGAATGGAACTTAGCCAATAAGTTTGCCGTTGGTAGTGTTTTTTTAAACCAAGATCCCATTAAGGCACAAGCCACAAAAACGATATTAGAACAAGAGTTAGAAAAAGAAACGTTAATCGTGGTGGGTTGGCGCGTCGTGCCTACCGATAAACATGTCCTTGGTCCTATTGCCAAAGCCAATTTACCGGCCATCGAACAAGTATTTGTTAATGGCCCTGCGGGTTGGTCTAATATCGATATTGAGCGCCGTTTATATATGGCAAGACGTCGTGCTGAAAAACGCATCGACGACGAGGTTTTTTATGTTGCCTCATTGTCGTGTTTGGTGACGATATACAAAGGCTTGGTGATGCCACAAGATTTACCAAACTTTTATCTGGATTTAGCCGATATTCGCATGCAATCAGCCATTTGTGTTTTTCATCAACGTTTTTCCACCAATACCTCACCGCAATGGCATCTGGCCCAACCGTTTCGTTATTTAGCTCATAATGGGGAAATCAACACCATTCGCGGCAACCGTCAATGGAGTCGTGCGCGTTCATACAAATTCAATACCCCTTTATTACCGGATTTACAAGATGCGGCGCCATTTGTAAACGCCAGTGGTTCGGATTCTTCATCATTAGATAATATGCTTGAATTGTTTATGGCTGGGGGCATGGACTTATATCGCGCCATGCGTTTATTAATGCCGCCAGCTTGGGAAAATAATCCTCTGCTAGACGACAACATTCGTGCATTTTATGAATTTAATTCAATGCACATGGAACCTTGGGACGGCCCAGCAGGGATTGTCATGACCAATGGTCGCCATGTTGCCTGTAACCTAGACAGAAATGGTTTGCGCCCTGCCCGCTATGTTCGAACCCGAGATGGCTTTATTACCCTTGCCAGTGAGATTGGCATTTGGGATTATGGCGAAGATGAAGTCATTGAGAAAGGTCGTGTTGGTCCTGGGCAGATGCTGTCAGTGGATACCTACACCGGTAAAGTTCTTACATCGGCCGATATTGATGATACCTTAAAAGAGCGCCACCCCTATAAAGCATGGTTAGACAAGCATATCCGTCGCTTGGTACCGTTTGAAAAATTAGAAGCCGAATTAATTGGTAAACGTTCATTTAGCGATACCGAAATGAATCAATACCATAAGCTGTTTAACTATTCGTACGAAGAAATCCAACAAGTTATCAAGCCAATGGCTGAAAACAGCCAAGAAGCCACCGGCTCAATGGGCGATGATACGCCAATGGCGGTTTTATCGAGCCAATCTCGCACCCTTTACGATTATTTTCGGCAACAATTTGCCCAGGTGACCAACCCGCCAATTGATTCGCTACGAGAGCGTTATGTCATGTCCTTAGGCACTTGTATAGGCCGTGAACACAACGTATTTAATGAAACCACAGGACACGCAGACCGCGTACTGTTTGATACCCCAGTGCTGATGTATACCGATATCAAGCAATTACGCGAATACGACGAAGAGCACTATCGTTGTGATACATTAAATCTTAATTATTCGTTGGAAGAAGGCTTAGAAAAGGCCATTATTCGGATCTGTGACCAAGCGGTACAGTCGGTCAGAGACAATAATACGGTTATTGTGATTTTAAGTGACCGTAAAATCAATAAAGACACCCTGCCAATCCCTGCAGCCATGGCTGTCGGTGCGGTGCAATCGCGCTTAGTAAAAGAAAACCTGCGCTGTGATTCAAACATTATCGTGGAAACCGCAACGGTTAGAGATCCCCATCATTTTGCCGTGTTATTGGGTTTAGGCGCTACCGCAATTTACCCATTCATGGCTTATGAAACCATTGAGACCATGGCCGAAAAAGGTCAAATTAGCCTTTCGGCAAGAACCGCGGTGGAAAACTACCGAAATGCGATTAACAAAGGCCTGTTTAAGATCATGTCAAAAATGGGCATTTCAACCATTGCCAGCTATCGTTGTTCAGGTTTGTACGAAATTATCGGTTTGGCTACGCCTGTGATGTCATTGTGCTTTGAAGGCATTCCGAGTCGCATTGAAGGCGCCGATTTTAAAGACATCGAACAAGATCAAATTAATCTGGCCCGTAAAGCGTGGTTACCACATCAAAAAATGGCTCATGGTGGCTTATTAAAATATGTCCACGGTGGTGAGTACCACTGCTTTAACCCTGACGTCGTATCGAGCCTGCAAAAAGCCGTTCAAACAGGCGATTACAACAGCTATCGAGTATACGCTGATGCCGTAAATAAGCGCCCGCCAGCAACTTTGCGAGATTTAATAGGCTTTAAAACCGATGTAAAACCTATTGCCCTAGAACAGGTTGAAGATGACAACCTGTTATACCCGCGCTTTGACAGTGCCGCTATGTCTATTGGTGCCTTAAGCCCTGAAGCTCATGAAGCACTGGCTATTGCGATGAATCGTTTAGGCGGTTTTTCTAATTCAGGAGAAGGGGGTGAAGATGCTAGCCGCTTTGGTACAGTACGTAATTCTCGTATTAAGCAAGTTGCTTCCGGTCGTTTTGGGGTAACCCCGCATTACTTAGTCAATGCCGATGTATTACAAATTAAAATAGCACAAGGCGCAAAGCCCGGTGAAGGAGGACAATTGCCGGGTGATAAGGTCACGCCTTTAATTGCAAAACTGCGCTTCTCGGTCCCTGGTGTCACTTTAATTTCACCGCCACCACATCATGATATTTATTCCATTGAAGATCTCGCACAGCTGATCTTTGATCTCAAGCAGGTCAATCCAACCTGTATTGTCTCGGTTAAACTGGTGTCAGGCCCAGGTGTCGGTACCATCGCCTCAGGTGTCGCCAAAGCTTATGCCGACTTTATTACCATTTCTGGTTACGATGGTGGTACAGGGGCTAGCCCTCTTACATCGGTCAAGTATGCTGGTTGCCCTTGGGAGCTCGGGTTAGCCGAAGCACATCAAGCCTTGGTGGAAAACGGCTTACGGCACAAGGTGAGATTACAAGTTGATGGGGGCTTAAAAACCGGTGTCGACATTGTTAAAGCGGCTATTTTAGGGGCTGAAAGCTTTGGTTTTGGCACCGCGCCTATGGTCGCCTTAGGGTGTAAGTTCTTACGCATTTGCCACTTAAATAACTGTGCCACAGGGGTAGCAACGCAAGATCAATTACTGCGTGATGAATATTTTAAAGGCTTACCTGAACAAGTGATGAATTACTTTCGTTTTATTGCGCAAGAGGTACGGGAAATTCTTGCCAGCTTAGGGTTAACCAGCCTGAACCAAGCCATTGGCCGTACTGACCTACTGGTTGCATTAGAAGGTAAAACAGCAAAACAACAAAACCTAAATTTAGCCCGTATTTTAGCCCCAGTGGTCGCGAAAAAACATACGGCATTGCATCAAACTGAAAGCAACACCCCATTTGACAAAGCTCGACTAAACCATGCGATTTTAGCGCAAGTTAAGGAAAGTATTGAACAAAAGTGTGGTGGTTTGTTCAACTTTACCATTAATAACACCGACCGCTCTGTTGGTGCCTTGATTTCGGGAGAGATTGCGCGTTTGCACGGCAATCAAGGCATGAGTTCAGATCCGATTAACCTTCATTTAACCGGAACCGCTGGCCAATCATTTGGTTGTTGGAATGCCGGCGGTTTACACATGACCTTAACCGGCGATGCCAATGATTATGTAGGTAAAGGTATGGCTGGCGGGGCAATTTTTATCATGCCACCTAAAGGGGTAACCTATGAGCCTCACCTAACCCCGATTATGGGCAACACGTGCTTATATGGTGCTACCGGTGGGTATTTATATGCTGCTGGACGTGCCGGTGAACGATTTGCGGTACGAAACTCGGGCTGTCATGCCGTTGTTGAAGGTGTCGGTGATCATGGCTGTGAATATATGACAGGCGGGATTGTGACGATTTTAGGACAAGTAGGGTTGAACTTCGGTGCAGGTATGACCGGAGGCTTTGCTTACATTCTTGATCAAGATAACGACTTAGACATTCGTCTAAATGCTCAGTCTATCGAGGTCATAAATGTCACCGACCATAACATCCATCTAGAACATTTACGTGGCATTATCAACCAGCACTTTGAACATACACACAGTGCACGTGCCCAACATATTCTGGAAAACTTTGAACAATTTAGTCGTTACTTTAGGCTAATTAAACCCATAGCGACCGATATAAAAACATTACTAGGCCACCGTAGTCGTTCGTCAGCTGAGTTAAGAGTTCAGGCACAGTAGGAATTAATATGAGTAAAAATGTATATCAATTTGTTGACGTTAAGCGTATTGATCCGCCTAAAAAGGACATTAATGAACGCAAAACCAATTTCGTTGAAATTTACCAACCATTAAGCGATGAACAAAGCGCGGGTCAAGCAGACCGTTGCATAGACTGCGGTAATCCTTACTGTGAATGGAAATGCCCTGTACATAACTACATCCCACAATGGCTTGAACTGGTTACCGAAGGAAAAATATTTGAAGCCGCCGATTTATGCCATCAAACCAATTCTCTGCCAGAAATGTGCGGCCGTGTTTGTCCACAAGACAGATTATGTGAGTCTACGTGTACCCTAAATGATGAGTTTGGGGCGGTGACCATTGGTAATATTGAAAAATACATTACCGATACCGCTTTTGCTCAAGGTTGGAAACCCGACTTGTCGCATGTCGTGTCTACAGGTAAAACCGTTGCCGTTATTGGCGCGGGTCCGGCCGGTTTAGCGTGTGCCGATGTTTTAACCCGAAACGGGGTAAAGGCGGTAGTGTATGACAAGCAATCAGAAATAGGCGGCTTACTAACCTTTGGTATTCCGGCATTTAAATTAGAAAAAGATGTCGTGATCAAACGTCGCCACATTTTTGAACAAATGGGCATAGAGTTTAAACTCAATATTAATGTGGGTAAGGACATCCCTTTTCATGATATTAGCGAGCAATACGATGCAGTATTTTTAGCATTGGGCACCTATACCGACATGACCGGTGGTTTTGAACATGAATCTGCAACCGGTGTATACAACGCCTTAGATTATTTGATTGCAAATACCCAAAAAATCATGGGCATTGAACGAGGTGCTAAACCCTACACCAACTTTAACAATAAAAAAGTGGTTGTTTTAGGTGGTGGTGATACGGCGATGGACTGTGTGCGTACGGCCATTAGACAAGGTGCCAGTGAGGTTACCTGTGCGTATCGTCGCGACAAAGAAAACATGCCAGGCTCCCCGCGCGAAGTACAAAATGCGACCGAAGAAGGCGTTGATTTTCAGTTTAATTTACAGCCGTTAGATATCTCGGTGGATGCTCATGGGGTTGCCAACGGAGTTAAGTTCGTAAGAACCGAACTTGGTGAACCTGATGCTAATGGCCGTCGTAGTCCTAAACCGATTGAAGGTAGTGAGTTTATTATGCCTGCAGATGCTGTGGTGATAGCCTTTGGTTTCTTGCCAAGCCCACCTAAATGGATGCAAGATGCGGGGGTGAAAGTTGACTCACGTGGTCGAGTAATCGCATCAGAGCATTCTAACTTTGCTATGCAAACCAGTAAGCAAAATATTTTTGCCGGTGGTGATATGGTGCGAGGTTCTGACTTAGTGGTCACCGCCATTGATGAAGGGCGCAAAGCCGCTTTAGGCATTTTAGATTTCGTCTTGGCTGAAGAGCTGATTCACTTTCAGCAAGCTTAAGGGATTAAAACTTTAGCAATAAGAATGTAGATAAAAGCACTACTTAGTAGTGCTTTTATCATTGAACGAGGATTGTTTGTCTAAGGTCTGATCAGGGTTACTAGTTATGCTCGTTATAAGGCACGCTTGTAAAGCCAATTTAGTGACGCCTTTTAGAGCACTAAATCGATAAAAAAGCATTTATGCCTGCCTAAATTCATCCAAGCCCTCATAGGTCGATTCGAATGCTATACCCAAACCCAGTCCGAAGGCCCAACCATCATTACTTTTGGTGAAATCATCGACCAAAGGTAAAGGAACCAAAGCTGTATTTTTGTCCTGGGCTAATGCTGACTCAAAGCATATACAATTTATCAGCATGATCAGAACGATAGCGACAATTTTATTCATTAGGATTCCTCATTACTGTGGATTGGGATAGATTCCCCCCAATGAATGAACATGCCATCAATTTCAGTTAATATTTTTCCATAGAGATCAAATATTTAGCGCTATGTGCATGCTTATTTTAAATCCATTTATTCATAGCCTCTGGTCTTAAAGTGTCGCCCCGCCTAGAGTCTGTTCAAACGGTTGTGCCCTAGCAACGACAGCCAAGGTTACCCTATCCCCCTGCTTCACGTTCGATTTAAATTTTCAGCACATGCACCAACTTAGCGCAAAAACGCACCTTTCAAGCTCAATAAATAAAGCAATAAAATACTAAGCCCCACTTTAGTGCGCTTGATTCGAATCTTTGAGTTGGTATAGTAATTGCAACATTTTATTTACATCAAACCTTAAGGGAGCAAGCAGTGGCGCAAGAATATATTATCTCGACGGACTTAGATGGCACGTTACTCGATCACCATACTTACAAATTTTACAAAGCCATTCCTGCGCTTGAATACTGTCAGCAACTATCTGTACCCATTATTTTTAATACCAGCAAAACCTTTGCAGAAACTGAAAAGCTGTGCAAGCAGCTCAATAATAATCACCCTTTTATCATTGAAAACGGTTCGGCGTTATATATTCCAAAAGGCTACTTTACAGAGGCGTTATTAGAGCGCTTTGAAAAATCTGATGCTGGCCAATATTGGTTATTACATTTTGGTTTAAATCGCAGTGAAATCTTATCGCGATTAACCACGTTAAAAGCCGGTCATAATTATCAGTTTACCGGCTTTGCTGGTCTGTCTATGCGCGATCTGGCCAATGACTGTGGTTTGTCAATGGAGCAAGCGGCAATGGCCAAAGAAAGACAGTTTTCAGAGCCACTAAAGTGGCAAGATAGTCAGGTAAAAATGGAAGCATTTAAAAAGCATTTACAGCTCTTTGGCTTATACGGCTTAGAAGGGGGGCGTTATTTACATGTGCAAGGCCAGAGTAATAAAGCCAAACCCTTACTGTTTTTAAAATCTTTGTACGAGCAGGCGTCGAAGGATTCAGGCGCTAAGCATAAATTAATAGCCTTAGGTGATAGTGGTAACGATAGAGCAATGCTTGAATGTGCCGATATTGCTGTGGTTATTCAATCACCTACTCATAAAGATCCAATTATCGATACGCATAAAAACCTTATCCGCTCCAAGGGCATAGGACCTAGTGGCTGGAACGAAACCATATTATCTATTTTGCAACCGCAAGCAAATCAAACGACTTTATAGTCAAAATTAAGGAGATCTCCATGGGCGATTTTTATCAAAATGGCATTATTACCACGTTACATAATTTATCTCGCCGCCCTGTAGAAGACGTAGAGGCGGAGCTATCCGAATTTTCTAAAAAGCGACCAATGGGACTGGTTTTACCGAGCCTTTATTCTGAATTACAAACTAAGGCCTTGCCCAATATTGTTAACGAATTAAAGGAGGTCCCTTACCTATCTCAAATCGTAATTGGTTTAGATAAGGCGGATGAAACAGAATATCGTCATGCATTAGAATTTTTTGCGCAATTACCGCAACATCATAGGGTTCTTTGGAATGACGGCCCGCGCCTAAAAGCCATTGATAAAGAGTTAAAAGAACTTGGCTTAGCACCGGAACAAATGGGCAAAGGACGTAATGTTTGGTATTGCTTTGGTTATATGCTGGCCTGCAATCAGGTTGAATCAATCGCCCTACATGATTGCGATATTTTAACCTATGATCGCAATCTTTTAGCTCGCTTAATTTACCCTGTCGCTAACCCTAAATTTAATTATGAATTTTGTAAAGGCTACTACGCCCGCACCGCTAACGGAACCTTAAATGGTCGGGTCAGCCGTTTGTTGGTGACGCCGTTAATTAGAGCCCTTAAAAAGCAAGTCGATGATACAGAGTATTTAGATTATTTAGACAGTTACCGTTATCCGCTGGCGGGTGAATTTTCATTTAGAATTGATGTCTTAAACGATTTACGGATCCCAAGTGACTGGGGTTTAGAAATTGGTGTTCTGGCCGAAATGAAACGCAATTACGCCACCAATCGTTTATGTCAGGTCGACATTGCCGATATTTACGATCACAAGCATCAAGATTTGTCGGCTGAAGATGAAAATGGTGGTTTATCAAAAATGTCGATAGACATCGCCAAAGCGCTATTTCGTAAGCTCGCGATTCAAGGCACTGTATTTAACGCTGGCCGTTTTCGTACGATTAAAGCCACCTATTATCGAATCGCATTGGATTTTATCGAAACCTACAAAAATGACGCCATCATTAACGGTCTCGATTTAGATGTTCACAAAGAAGAAAAGGCGGTGGAGTTATTTGCCGAGAATATCATTAAAGCCGGTCAGAAATTTTTAGAAGATCCTATGGAAACGCCATTTATTCCAAGCTGGAACCGCGTTATTAATGCCAAGCCCGATATTTTTGACCGTCTAAAACTCGCAGTTGAACAAGACAACGCTGAATTTAGCCAAAAGATCATGAATACAAAATCAGCGTAAACGTTAAAAGACGCTCTAAGCAAAGGCGTTAACGACAGCACCCGCTAGGCTTACCTAACCGCACTCATTCACTCTCTTTGTTGAGGTATATATGATTAAAAGCCGTTCCATTGATAGCCCAAATTCAAAACTAAGCGATCTCTTAACGCGCTTAGTTTCGCATTTAGATATTATTTACCCAGAACGCCCTAACAACCTTGTACTAGCAAAACAAATGGCCAGTATTATGGGGGTTGAAGATGGTGGCCATGCTACCATTTCTCATACCAATCATTGGGATCAATCGGATATTTTTTTAATTACTTATGCCGACAGTATTCAACACGACAATCAGTACCCTTTAGCAACGTTGTCTGAGTTTATGCAAACTCATGTCAAAAATACCATTTCAAGCATTCATTTATTACCCTTTTATCCTTACAGCTCTGATGATGGCTTTTCGGTCATTGATTATTATCAGGTCAACCAAGCGATGGGCGACTGGCATCATATTGAACAGCTAGCAACGCAATATAACATTATGGCCGATGTGGTGATAAACCATTGTTCGGCTCGAAGTGGTTGGTTTGAAAACTTCAAACAGGGTAAAGAACCTGGCAAAAACTTCTTTTTTGAAGCGAGCCCTGAGCAAGATACCAGCATGGTCGTTCGACCTCGTACGCACGAATTACTCAAAGAGGTTGATACCCTGGATGGTAAAAAGTACGTTTGGTGTACCTTTAGTCATGATCAGGTCGACTTTGATTTTCGCAACCCTGAAGTCCTAAAAGAGTTTGTCTCAATCATTCGCTTTTACCTCAACAAAGGGATCAACGTATTTCGCTTTGATGCCATCGCGTTTTTATGGAAAGAGGCCAACAGCCCCTGCATTAATTTGGTTCAAACCCATGAAATAGTGAAACTGCTACGCTTACTAGTCGAAAAAAAACACCCTTCAGCGATTATTATTACCGAAACGAATATCCCTAACCGACAAAACTTAATGTACTTTGGCAATGCCAACGAAGCCCATGCAATTTATAATTTTTCATTGCCTCCCCTGCTTATTCAAACGTTAGTTACCGGTAATTGTAAGCATTTAAAAACCTGGTTAATGACCCAGCCACCGGCGCAAAATGGCACCACTTACTTTAATTTTATTGCCTCTCATGATGGTATTGGTTTACGTCCTGTAGAAGGTATTTTAAGCGACGATGAAACCGACGAAATGATCAATACCATGCTAAATTTTGGCGGCAAGGTATCTTGGCGAGCCGTAAAAGGCGGTAAAAACCAAGCTTATGAAATTAACATCAGCTTATACGATGCCTTAAGTGGTACCACCAAAGGCCTCGACAACCTGCAATTTCAACGATTTATTTGTGCGCATGCAATTATGCTCGCCATTGAAGGCATTCCCGCGTTTTATATTCACAGTTTATTAGCAACACCAAACGATTTCGAGCGCGTTGTAAATACCGGACAAAATAGGAGTATTAACCGCCATAAATGGGCATATGATGCGCTTATAACCGAGCTTGAAAACAGTCACTCACATCACCATTTGGTGTTTAAAGAATTGTCTCGCCTGATTAATATTCGTAAACAACAATCGGCACTGCATCCAAATGCCACCCAATACACCTTACATTTAGGCACCGCCATTTTTGCCTTTTGGCGCCAAAGTCCAGATCGCAAACAAAGCCTTTTCGCGATAAATAATGTCAGTGATGAGCCTCAAACACTCAACCTGAATGAGCTTAATTTAATTTCATTAGATCAGTGGGTTGATCTTATTAGCGAGACTTTATATACCAACTTAGATGAACAAATTACCCTAGCGCCCTACCAAACTTTGTGGCTAAGCAACAAACCCAGCGACAAAAGTTAAAGGTAACAAGGTATCGGGATTATCAAGCTAAAGCATGTGTTTTAGGCTTGTAGTGAACGACAAATTTCGTTTTAATGGGTCAACGTTTGTGTAATTGGCCTGACTTATGACAATAAAATCATTACTTATCGCGATAAGCTCTTTTACTCTCTTTTCTTGTGCTCAAACAACTCACAGTGACCCTTCTCACTCCGCCTTTGCGCCGAGATCAGCGGGTGCCAACGTTGCAGCCGACTTCAGCCGCCCTTTAGATGATCAATTGGTGCGTCACAGTTTTTTGAGTTCATTAGACAATAGCGAACGTGACTATTTTGTTTATTTACCAAGGGGATATGATAAAAACCCTAACAAGAAATGGCCTGTACTGTTGTTTTTACACGGCAATGGTGAGCGCGGAAATGGCAAAAGTGAACTGGGCTACGTGTTAAAACACGGACCACTGTACGAGGCTTGGATACAAAAAAAACCTCTCGATTTCATTATTATTGCACCTCAACTGCCGATGTTTGGGATGGATAAATATGCTGACTATTTAAAAAATCGAGATATTACGAGCATCCCACAACGATTACCCCAAAGTATCCCTACGAGAGAGCCGGACTTTGTTACTTCGGAGCCGATGGCGCAAGAGCTCGCTATAAAAGATATGAGCAATATCAAACCTCTTCTCCCAATGGGATGGGAACAAATCGAAAATGACTTATTGCAGATGTTAAAGGATGTTGCGCAACATTATCACACCGACCAAACGCGGGTTTACTTATCTGGATTAAGCTATGGTGGTTTTGGTACTTGGTATATGGCCAGTAAACACCCTGAAATGTTCGCAGCCATTGCCCCTGTTGTGGGCTGGGGACACCCAACATTAATGGCCCCGATAGCCAAAGCTCAGTTACCGGTTTGGGCGTTTGCAGGAGGTCGTGACCGGGTTATATTGGCTAAACACTTCTTTGCAGGAATCAATAAACTGGAAGCTTTAGGTCACCAACAGGTACAATTTACCATTCATCAAGATATGGGCCACGATGCCTGGAAACGGGTATATGCAGGTGATGATTTATACAATTGGTTTTTACAGCATAAAAAACCCCGCCCCCAACAGTAAAATTAACATTTAGGATAAACATGAGTTCAATAACGCTAAACTCAGAGCAAAAACAGGCTTTGGTTGGTAAATTACAACGCTATTTTGAAGACGAGCTACACCAAGAACTTGGTCAATTTGATGGCGAGTTTTTATTAGACTTTATCGCCAGTGAAATGGGCAGTGTGTTTTACAACCAAGGGCTCTATGATGCACAAGCCATATTATCAGCGAAAATGGACGATATTAGTGATGCCATTTTACAAATAGAACAGCCGGTGGACATCTAAGATGGCAATGCAAATATGGGTAGATGCTGATGCCTGCCCAAACCCCATAAAAGAGATTATTTTTAGAGCCGCTGATCGCACTCAAACCCTGACGACTTTAGTGGCCAATCACTCTTTGCGTACACCACCATCAAAATATATTCGCTTTGTCCAAGTACAAAATGGTTTTGATGTTGCCGATAACGAAATTGTTAAACGCGTAAACCCAGGTGATTTAGTGATCACGCAAGACATTCCTTTAGCGGCCGAAATTATTGCCCTTAATGCCATTGCATTAAACCCAAGAGGTGAGCGTTATACTAAAGCCAATATTGGTGCTCGTCTAAATATGCGTGACTTTATGGATACCTTACGCGCAAGCGGGGTACAAACAGGTGGGCCAGCAAGTTTAAGTGCGGCAGACAAACAAGCGTTTGCCAACCAATTAGATCAAATTTTGGCGCAAATTAATAACAATTAAAGGTTGCGATTAGGCCACAACAAACGGCCAATCCCTTTACCTAAAGGCGATTTTTTCGAGACCATAACTCACTAGTGCATCCCGTTTTTTTCTGGCACAATAGCCAGCAATTAATGAATACAATAACAAACCCAACAAAGGCGAAACATGTCTGAACTATCTACAGCAATCAATCAAATTTCTCAAATGCTAAGCATGCAGGATGCGATGAATTCTCGCGTATCCCAGACTTGGCGTGACAATGGCTACGAATGGTATCGCGCCATATGGGTAGAATGTGCCGAAATGCTAGATCACCACGGTTGGAAGTGGTGGAAACATCAAGAGTGTGATGTACCACAAGTACAATTAGAGTTGGTTGATATTTTTCACTTTGGTTTAAGTTTGCGTCTAATGACGGAACCAAACACTGACATTATCGCCAAAGAATTAGCCAACGAGCTTGCCCAAAGTCATGATTACACTGACTTTAAACTGGCTCTTGAAGACTTAGCCTCAGCAGCCGTTAGCAATAAAGCCTTCGACGGTAAAAGTTTCGCTGCTTGTATGACCCTAATGAATATGGACTTAAACGAATTGTTCAGACAATACGTTGGCAAAAACACGCTAAATTTTTTCCGCCAAGATCATGGCTACAAAGAAGGCACATACATCAAAGTTTGGGCTGGTAAAGAAGACAACGAAGTACTTGCCAATTTGGTCTCGCAATTAGATACCACTGCACAAGATTTTCAACAGCAAGTATATCAAGGCCTAAAGAACGCCTATCCGGCATAAGCTAGAGCCGCTAAATGAAATTCAAACCGCCTTCGGGCGGTTTTTTATTATTTCCACCTTTCAAGTCCCGTCTTGTTTCTTTGAAAGAAAATATAATCCGTTGATTAAAAGTAATTTTTCACGTTAATATGGGGTATTAGCCTCGTATAAACGAATACTGATTTGGCTCTTATATGTCACTTTTTACAAACATCTTTTGACTCGATTTTCACCAACGATTTATAACAAACACAGTTACCACTAACATAGGGAGATAATACGTGGTTATCATTGAAATTTTGATCGCTATTTTCGCTTGGCTTACCTCCGGTCATGCCATTGAGAAAATATGCAATAAAGTAGGATTTATTGACACCCCAAAATATGTCTTTTGGTTACCGGCTCTAAACCTAGTGTTTTTAGTGTATTTAGCATTTGCTAAATGGCCAAACTACGAGGAGCGTAATTGATGTCTATTTTAGTCACCTTGCTGATATGGTCGATTATTGGTTTTGCCGGCTGGCGAGTCTTTACCAGAGCAGGATTTAAAGGCCAATTCGGTCTGTTTTTTCTGGTGCCCGTAATGAATTTTATCGCTTTAATACTTTTAGCTTATAAACCTTGGCCTATTGATAAAAAATCCAAATAACCAATATAAAGTTATATTTTACAAAACATTAGGCCACTTTAAGCGACTGTTGCCGCCATTATTTTCGACAAAGTGCAACCACCTGATATAAGTACAACTACACCTCAATAAGCTCGGTTTTAGCTCAAAAAAGCGACAATCGAGCAATTTATCAACCTATCATTACTGTTAGTGTAAATAACATGCAACAATTGATTTCACGATTATACTATAAATATTAAGGACTTAGATATTTAGCCAGATTTATTATTCACACGCTCAATGTAGATTGGGGCCAAAGCATGTAAAGGAGATAATATGCTGTTTATAACCAATAGAACCCCAAAACAATCGCAGAGATCGAGAAAAGGGCGCAAAATTAGCTTCAATTACGATAATACAACGGTTTCTCAATCTTTGTATTTTTGCTTTCGTGAAGACATCAACCAATATACCGAAATTATGTCACCGGCATTTTTTCAAACGCTTAAAGAACTTCCAGAAAACACTCAACTGTTGTTTTATTTGCACGGTTTTAACAACAATATGGAACCAGATGTGTTTCAAAATGCCGCAAAATTACAAGATTTACTCAACCGCACGACGCCTGATTTAGTTTATGTCATACCAATTATTTGGCCATGTGATGATGACGCAAAAGTCGCCATTATTGATGATTATTGGGACGATCAACAAGCCGCCGATGCCAGTGGTTCTTCGTTCGCCCGTTTGCTGGGGAAATTTGACGATTGGCGTCGAGAAAAATCTCAACAGCAAACACCCTGTTTAAAACGTATTAATGTTATCGCCCACTCAATGGGCAATAGAGTTCTTAAAAATGCCTTAGCGCATTGGGCCAGCCACTATTGCGCAGGTAATATGCCGCAGCTTTTTAGAAATGTGTTTATGATTGCCGCCGATGTTGAAAATGATGTCTTAGAAAAGTCAGAGCCCGGTCGGTACATAGTTGATTCAACAAGAAACCTTGTTGTTTACTACGCCAGTGATGACTTGGCAATGCCGGCTTCGAAATTGGCCAATATAAAAAATAAAACAGCGTCGAGAAGATTGGGAATGACGGGGCCAGAGGATTTGACTAAGTTACCTAAAAATGTATACGAAGTGGATTGCGATGACTTTAATAACCATTTCGATTTAAAGGGGCATTGTTATTTTTTGGACAATCATCAAAAAGAACCGAGCCCCATTATTGCTCATATGTTTGCAGCCATACAAACGTGTCGGATCAAACCGGCGACAAGAAGCCACATATTAAAACCTAAATCAGACTAAGCTATCGGTTAGATTTGACCATGATAGCCAACGCCCAAAATTAAAATATTACATTGATTGATTTTAATTTTTCTGCAATTTTGATTCAGTCAACAACACGATTTAGTTTATAATTGCGATAATTTTTATTGACAGAGTCTCCCTTATGAAAGCAGGTATTATCGGCGCTATGGAGCCGGAAGTGGCTATTTTAAAAGCCAAACTTGAAAACCTTGAAACGCACCAGCACGCCAACTTCACCTTTTATACAGGTCTTATTGATGGCAACGACATTGTTCTTGTGCAATCTGGTATTGGTAAAGTGGCGGCAACAATTGCAACCGTCCTAATGATTGATAAATTCGCCCCAGATTACATCGTAAATACGGGATCGGCCGGTGGTTTTGAACAATCTCTGGTGGTTGGTGATATTGTTATCAGTAATGATGTTCGCCATCACGATGCCGATGTAACCGCATTTGGTTATGAAATTGGTCAGTTACCAGGGATGCCTGCTGGATTTACACCACACCCAACTTTAGTAGAAGCGGCACAAGCAGGTATCGACAAGCTTGAAGGGATCAAAACCTTAACTGGGTTAATCACCACGGGCGATACCTTTATGACCAAAGATGATGACATCGCCAAAGCCCGCTCAAATTTCCCCACTATGGCGGCGGTTGAAATGGAAGGTGCGGCTATTGCTCAAACGTGTCACCAAATGGGGGTGCCATTTGTGGTCATTCGATCGATGTCAGATATTGCCGGTAAGGAATCGCCTACCTCGTTTGAAGCGTACCTAGAAACCGCATCCATTAACTCATCAAAGCTGGTTATAAACATGCTAAATGAGTTAAAAAATAACAACCTTTAACTGAAAAAAGTGTCTGATGTAAATCAGACACTTTTTTTTGGCAACTGCTATAGTTGCTATGTGTGGTCTACATTTACGGATATTTCAGATGAAAAAAAACATAATTATTATCACCTTGTCTTGGCTTTTAACCACTTGCATCAATATCGCCCTTGCTCAAGTAAGTGAACTCGAAGCCGAAGTCAGTAAAGCGCAGTTACTGGCGTTACAAGCAACCAACGAAGACATCTTACTTCTAGATGTGCGCACCGAAGAAGAATATAACAATCAACATATTCCTGGGGCGAAAAACATCTCTCACACCCTGTTGCCCGAAAAGTTGTCGCAAATAGCAGAGTACAAGGACAAAAATATTGTGGTGTATTGTCGCTCCGGTCGTCGAGCCCAAATCGCTATCGATATTCTTAAAGCCAATGGCTTTAACCATGTCAGTCATTTAACCGGTGACATGTTAGGTTGGAACGCTGTCGAACTGCCGCATAAAACACACTAGGTATAAAGCTTAAGGTCACTTCATTGTTATTTCAAACCTTATCGGTCAGTGCTTTTGTCTACCTTATTGATATCCTTGGGGTGATCGTATTTGCGATTTCTGGTGCGCTCGTTGCCGGCAGGTATCGTCTTGACCCGTTTGGCGTAATTGTGTTGGCATCCGTGACGGCTGTTGGTGGCGGTACCCTTAGGGATGTCATTTTAGGTTTACCCGTTTTTTGGACCTTAAATAGCGAGTACATCGTGGTGATAGTACTCACAGCATTGTGCACTATTGTTCTGGTTCGCCAACCTAAATTAGTGCCAAGACGCTCTTTATTAGTAGCCGATGCTTTTGGCTTGGTATTTTTTGCCGTCTTAGGGGCGCAAAAAGCCTTAGTGTATGAGCATGACTTTATCACTGCGGTCATTATGGGCACCATAACAGGGGTTGTGGGCGGGATGTTAAGAGATATTATCTGCAACCGTATCCCATTGATTTTACAAGAAGAGATTTATGCTGTTGCCGCAATCGTGTGCGCAACACTATACGTAGGGCTAATTAAAATAGGTCTTGCAGAACCGTTGGCAGGAGTCGTTGCGATTATTGTTGGCTTGTTATTACGACTGGCAGGTATTTATTGGAAAATATCGCTACCAGCCTTTCATTTTGACGATGACCCACAAGACAGTAAATGATTTTTGCGTCAAACTAGGGCCGATTAATCGTCGATTTGCACACCCCAGCCATCGTTATAGCCGTCAAACTGACGCGCAAGCTTTTCAAATTCCTGCTCTTTTTGCACGATATTGTCATAACTTGGCACCATAACTAGAGTGCAATCCACATCCCAGACTTGCGGTGTTTGGTCAGGATGAACCTTGACCACAACATCGGGCATGGTTTGCTTAATATGTTCCGCCAGCGCTCGGGCATTTTGTTCTTGCTCAAACAACTGGAAATACTCCACCCGCATTGGTTGCGCTAAATCGATGCCGGCCTCGATCATTTCAGCTAATACAGATCCGGTTTCATCATTTGGTAAGCTCATATAGTCTCTTAACGTTATATAGTAAAATTATAAAATTGTGCGATAGTATATCACTGTCTTGTTTTATTGCGATTTTCCAAGCGGAAAATTCATTAACATTTTATCGACCGCTTGCATAATAATTTGCTGATTTTCGTCACTGGTATTTTTTAATTCTGTTTTTAGGGAAGTGTAGCTCCGATAAACACTGCGCTGGCTATCATTATCTAACACATCAAGAACCAAGGTTTGGGGTTTGATTTTGTGATGTTGTTTGGCAAGCTTTTGTTTACTACAGCCTAAACAAGCCTGCACTAACTTATTGTACTTAATAAAATCCTCAGTAGAGTCCCTTACTAAAAAGTAACTGACAATCACATCGGCATTTGCCACTGGTGCATAGGCATAGTTTTTTTCTTCCATCGTGCGTTCTATCGCCAACTCTATCCGGTTGCGTTGGTAATCGCTGAGTGCTTGTATTTCATTAAATTTGGAAGCGCGTGCAAATAAGCTGTAGGTTTTAATGCTATTAAAGTTATGGTCCTGAATATGCACTGGGGCAGGCGAAGCACAGCCAACTAAATAAACAAGAGCAAAGATAGGTAAGCAAAAAAATATTCGAATCATAGACATAACATTTTATTTATCGTCCTATCACTTTACGATAAATAACAATAAAAAAGCCAGTCGATGACTGGCTTTTATGATATCGAGTTAAGCAGTTAGCTTAAAGTAACCTTAGCAAATTTACGCTTACCGACCTGGTAAACGGCGGTTGTACCGGCTTCACAAACCAACTTAGTATCGCCAACTTTTTCACCATCAATTTTAGCCGCGCCTTGTTTGATCATGCGCATAGCTTCTGACGTACTTGCCACTAAACCAGCATCTTTAAGTAGGTTAGCGATGCCAATGGTGCCATCGTCGGTTGCTAACGTTAGCTCTTTGATGTCATCAGGCACGGCACCTTTTTGGAATCGATTAATAAATTCCTGATGGGCTGCAGTAGCCGCTTCTTGATCATGAAAACGGGCAATCAATTCTTTGGCTAGCTCAATTTTAAAATCTCTTGGATTAGCGCCGTTGGCTGCCTGTTCTTTGTATTCATTAATTTGTTCAATGTCTTTAAAGCTTAGTAAGTCAAAGTAACGCCACATTAAATCATCTGAAATTGACATCACTTTACCAAACATATCATTTGGTGAATCGGTGATACCAATGTAGTTGCCCAAAGACTTAGACATCTTTTGCACGCCATCTAGACCTTCAAGTAGTGGCATCATTAATACAGTTTGTGGACGTTGACCCTCTGCTTTTTGTAATTCACGACCCATTAACAAGTTAAATTTCTGATCGGTACCACCTAATTCAACATCAGCTTCTAGGGCTACAGAATCCCAACCTTGAACCAGAGGATACATAAATTCATGAATAGCAATCGCCTGACCATCTTTGTAACGTTTTTTAAAGTCGTCACGCTCCATCATGCGGGCAACCGTTTGACGAGAAGCCAACTTGAGCATCCCAGCTGAGCCTAGTTTCTCCATCCATGTGGAGTTAAATACCACTTTGGTTTTAGCCGGATCTAAGATTTTAAATACTTGCTCTTTATAGGTTTCAGCATTTGCTAATACATCTTCTTGTGATAATGGCTTACGGGTAACGTTTTTCCCCGTTGGATCACCAATCATCCCGGTGAAATCACCAATAAGGAAAATAACTTCATGCCCTAATTGTTGAAATTGACGCATTTTGTTGATCAAAACCGTGTGGCCTAAATGCAGATCCGGTGCTGTTGGATCAAAACCCGCTTTAATTTTTAGTGGTTTGCCCGTTTTCAATTTTTCCAGTAATTCATCTTCTAGTAAAATTTCTTCCGCACCACGTTTGATTTCTGCAAACGCTTGCTTTATATCCGTCATTTTTTCGCCCTACTATTGGTCAACATATTAAATAAATTACCGAATTCTACTTTAAATTACAGTTGAGATAAAACCCTAGGGTTGTTTGCTTTTTGTATTTTTTGATATAGTTACCCTTTGTTAAATCGGATTTTTCCACTAAAAAAGTTATAAAACATTGAATAAGTTAAAGAATATATTTTTAGAATTGCCTCTTAAGCATCGAATTTTAATCGCTGCTAGTAGCTTATTTTTACTTTTTTTGCTTATTTTACCCTCAGATCCGGCCTCTGCGAGCCGTGTCAGTGGAAAAAATGCGATAGAAGTAGGTAAAGTTTACACCCTAGAGGTGCCACAACAAGATCAGATCAAGGTAACGACGCCAAAAGAGGACGTTGAACCGGCAGATGATCCGATAAGTTGGCAAACCAGCACGGTTCAACGTGGCGACTCGTTAGGCAAAATCATGGCTGATTTTGGCTTTACGGCCAAAGAAACCTATGACATTACCCACACCGAACACGGTAAACAACTCACCAATCTAAAAGTCGGTGATGTGTTATCTTTTGCCAGCGACGATAATGGTCATTTAGCGGCTATAAAATACGACCTGAGTATGACTGACGTTTTACACGTAGTGGCCAATGACACTGGCTTTTCTAGCCATATTGAAGAAAAGCAAATTGAAACTCGTGTAGATTACGCTCAGGCTACGATCACCAGCAACTTTTGGAACGCCGGCTCGCAAGCGGGTATGAGCGATAGCCAAATCATGAATCTCGCCAATATTTTTGGCTGGGATGTCGATTTTGCCCTAGATATTCGTGAAGGCGATAGCTTTAGCGTGATGTATGAAAAAAATTATGTTGATGGTGAATTTGCCGGTGAAGGTAATATCTTAGCCGCCGAGTTTATCAACCAAGGTGAGGTTTTTCAGGCGATTCGCTTCAAAGATGGTGAGTTTTACACCCCTGAAGGTAAGAGCATGCGTAAGTCGTTCTTACGGGCACCAGTGAGCTTTCAATACATTAGTTCAAACTTTAAGCCCAAACGCTATCATCCCATCCTAAAACGGGTAAAAGCGCATAATGGCGTCGATTACCGCGCTCCTACTGGGACTCCGGTAAAAGCCGCTGGTAATGGCCGTGTTATTGCGGCGACGTATAATAAATACAATGGCAACTATGTGTTTATTCAACACGCCAATAATATTGTGACCAAATATTTGCACTTTTCTAAACGCGCGGTAAAAAAAGGTCAACGTGTAAAGCAAGGGCAAATCATTGGGTATGTTGGCTCCACAGGTTTATCGCAAGCACCTCATCTACACTACGAGTTTGTTTTAGATGGTGTTCATCGCAACCCACGTACCGTTAAGTTACCGGATGCACAACCGATAGAGAAAAAATATCAAGCCGAGTTTAATCAGCACGCCGCAACGCTGCTGGCCAAGCTTGATAGCTCAAGACGCGCAATGTTGGCGGCAACCGGCGAAACCTCTGCAACCGCAGAGTAGTCTCTATATCCACTCCAAAGACCAAGCCAAGCGAGTTAAGTGATGAACTTACCTCGCTTGATGCTGTCTAAAAACTACCCTGCAGACAATATAGGAGGATACATGGATCTAGATAAAATCCGTATTGGCATGGTCTGTGGTAGCCATAAAGGCTGTGGAACTGTTACTTGGGTAGATGGTGCAACCCAAACCATTTACTTAACCGATGTCATCGACAATCACAAATTTGAAGTTGGTATTGAAGAAATAGTCGATGACCCGCAGATTCACAATCACGATGATTTTTATTATTAACATCATTTTAGAATGTAAAAACCGGTCGCATCTGCCACCGGTTTTTTAATCTAATCCGAGCGAAACTCCTCCCCATTTTTTAATCGTTTTGGTCATTCTCAAGGTCAATTCTTTCGCCTTCACCAAAGCGATGATGTATGCTCAATAAAACCCTTATTAAATTGACGTTTATGCGCTCTAGACATTACCCCGATACCGATATCAAAGGTTTTAATTGGCAAATCATAAAAAAAATACTGCCTTATTTATTAGAATATAAGAATCGGGTACTGATGGCGCTTGCCTGTTTGATTTTCGCTAAGATCGCGAGTGTCGGCTTACCTTTCTTACTCAAGTATACGGTCGATGGCTTAGAGGGTAATGCCAGTGTGCCTATTGTTGCCCTAACGCCGATAGCTTTGATCATCGCGTATGGCTTAGTTCGTTTTTCAAATGTGCTTTTTGGCGAGTTAAGAGACACGCTTTTTGGTCGGGTTACCGAACGTGCGATACGACGTATTGGCTTAAACGTTTTTCAGCATTTACATGCCTTAGATTTAGCTTTTCATTTAGACCGACAAACCGGTGGTTTATCAAGAGACATTGAACGAGGTACCTCTGGCATTAATTTTCTAATGCGCTTTATGGTCTTTAACATTGTTCCAACCTTAATTGAAATCGCTCTGGTTATTGTGATTTTATGGAGTAACTATGGCCCCTACTTTGCTCTTATCACCTTTACAGCCATTGGCTGTTATATTGCTTTTTCGGTCATTGCGACAGAATGGCGAACCCGTTTTGTTCGCGAGATGAATCGTGCCGACTCTGCCAGTAACTCTAAAGCCATTGATAGCTTGATCAATTTTGAAACCACAAAATATTTTACCAATGAGCAATTTGAAGCGAACCGATATGACCAACAGTTGGCGGATTGGGAACAAGCTAAACGAAAAAATCGACTGTCAGTTTTTGCCCTTAATTCAGGTCAGGCTCTTATTATTAGTGTTTCGATGACATTAATGATGTTATTAGCGGCAATAAACGTAAAAAATAACAGCATGACTTTGGGCGATTTTGTCTTAATTAATGCCTTTATGATGCAAATCTTTTTGCCATTAAATTTTCTCGGTTTTGTTTATCGAGAAATGAAAGGGTCGTTAGCCAATATTGAGCTGATGTTTAACCTCCTGTCAATTAAACCTAAGGTCACAGAAACAAAAAATCCTAGCCCATTAATCGTAACACAAGGACGGGTTCGATTTGACAACATCGGCTTTTATTATCAGCCACAACGTAAAATCATCGACAATTTAAGCTTTAGTATTCAACCTGGAGAAAAAGTGGCTATTGTTGGCGAAAGCGGTAGCGGTAAATCCACCTTAGTTAAACTGTTATTTCGCTTTTACGACCCACAATCGGGGCGTATCTCTATTGATGGCCAAGACATCAAACACGTCGACTTCTTATCTCTTCGCAAAAGCATTGGCATCGTGCCACAAGATACCGTGCTCTTTAATGATTCTATTCTGGAAAATGTACGCTACGGTCGAGTCGATGCCTCCGATGCTGAGGTGATGCAAGCCATTGAACATGCCCACTTAACCGAGTTTATTACTCGCCTGCCAGAAGGCGTAAACACGGTCGTTGGTGAACGCGGATTGAAATTATCCGGAGGTGAAAAACAACGAGTAGCCATAGCAAGAACCATGTTAAAACAACCTCCCATTCTGGTTTTTGATGAAGCCACATCATCCCTTGATACTCATTCAGAGCGCACCATTATGGAAACCCTAAGAGAGCTTTCACAAGGCGTAAGCAGTTTGGTTATCGCACATCGGCTTTCAACCATAGTCGATGCCGATAAAATTCTCGTACTTGATAAGGGAGAGCTAAAAGAGCAAGGTACTCATGCACAGCTATTAGAAAAAAATGGCCTGTATGCAAATCTTTGGTATGTGCAACAAAAAAGCCATGACTAATCCACTGATAAATCTCGTAAAATTACGCCATTAAGGGATTATTTTTGATTAAATTTAGGTCAAGACAAGAAAAATGATCTTTTTTATCCATTCTTTGATGTAAAACACTTTCTTTATCATCTCATCGTCTACAATAATCACATAAATTAGTGGAAGCTGGGTTTATCAGCTTATTGCTAAATGATCTATCAAAAGCCTATGTAGGCATGTACAAACAATTTGAGAGCAAAGATGCAAGAGAATCAAACGGTACAGCAGCATGAAGCTGAGGCGGAAAAATCCTACCGCGAAGCGCACCGCCCTGCTAATGAATTTGCCAGTCGTTCAGACTATTTAGATAACGAACTCAAAATTATGAAACCACGTCGTTGGGGGTTAAACCTACCTGGACGTGACTTTAATTTTGAATGGGAAGATTTAGTGCCCGCCATTGCAGGTACCATCGGTATTACCGTGATGTATTCAGCCGTTATGTCAGCTTGGGCCGCTGGCTTAAGTGAAAGGTGGGATCACGTATCTTTAGGCGCGGAGTTTGCTATTTCAATTGTTCGGGTAGAAATGCTTATTCCTGCCTTATTATTTTGTATTATCAGCTCAGGCTTAATTAACCCAAGAGCCAACTTAGCGGGTAACCACGGCCCCATGATCCCATTAATTGGTGCCATCGCTCTAGCTGGTGCTCACCCTCTTGCATTAGCCATATTACTGGGCGTTTTCGGGCTTTTGCTCAGTTATTTTAAAGGGGGATCAAGGCTTGTTAACCTCACCAGTGATGGGGTTGCTGGGGGTCTGTTGGTCTTTCTCGGCTTTGGCGGCGCAACCAGTCAAATCCAGTCTTTATTTACTTGGGCTGGTGACTTACAAAGCAAACATAGCCTAGACTACAGTTTGAGTCATGTTGCCTTTATTATTTTAGTCGCTAATGTTGTTTTATACTCATTTTTAGCTCGCATTGGTAAACGCTGGCTGGCGATCCCGCTGTGTTCCATTGTGTCGATTATTATCGCCTTTTTATTTGGCGCCGGCTTAGACTTACAATTTGTCACCGCACCTGGTATTCCCAATCTAAATCCAGTTTACTGGTGGGGTAGCACAACAGAGGGCTGGATGCTTGGTTTACCAAACTTAAGCCATTTTATCGCTTCACTACCGTTTGCCATTTTAGCGGTTGCGATGTGGTCGCCTGACTTTTTAGGACACCGTATTTTCCAAGAGCTTAACTACCCTAAAGGTACCGATAAAGTATTAATGGATGTGGATGACACAATGACCACGTGTTCATTTCGTCAAATTGTCGGAACCGCAGTAGGTGGTGGTAATATTACCTCTTCATGGGGTACCTATATGATCCCTGCCGCAATAGCAAAACGCCCAATTCCTGCCGGTGCGATTTTGTTAGGCACGCTTTGTATCATTGTAGCGATTGCCGGTTATCCGATGGACGTAGCGGTTTGGAAACCCGTCATGGCGATTGCGCTGTTAGTGGGCGTATTTTTGCCTTTACTTGAAGCCGGTCTGCAAATGGTTAAAGCAACCAAAGATGCACAGTCTGCTGGGATTTGTATTTTTGCTGCGTTTGTTGCCAATCCAGTATTAGCTTGGTCACTGACCATGCTACTTGATAACAATGGCTTAATTGGTGATAAAGAAAGAGCTAAAAAGCTGTCTTTTGCGGATCGAATTGTTATTCCAGGCTTAGCCTTTGTGATTTGCTTAATCGCAATGTTAGCGGTTGGCATGTTACCGGGTGTGCCCGCTTTACTTTAGTAATGACATACAATACCGCCTTCTGGCGGTATTGTTTTAAGAAGGAGACGACAACATGAATGTTCAATTTATTGCAACAATATACGGAACAAAACGCTCCGGTATTATGCACGCATTAGCAGAAAAAACGCATCAACTCGACGGCCTTTGGCTCAATTCAAAAGTGAACCAAATGGGCGGGCAATTTATTGCTCTGATTAAAATCGATATCCCGAAAGAGAATGTTGATGAGCTTAAGCGCTTTTTTAGCTCGCAACAAGGTTGTACATCGGTATTTAACGAAGTCGTCCAATTAAGCGAAGGTACCAAGTTAATGAACCTCACCTTTGAATCTAAAGACCGTTACGGTTTAGTACAAGATATCTCAAATGTCCTCCAGCAAAAGTACATTGATATAGACAAAATGGATGCTAATAGAGTTGCTGTTGCCGACTTAGGCCAAAGTATGTTTAGCGCTTCTTTCGATTTACACGTTCCGGTTGATTGTGACTTAGAGGCGCTTAAACATTGTCTGAATCAAGTCGATGAACATGCCATTATCCATTTACATTAGTGGTTAGCCGTATATTGCGAGATTGCCGACAATTACTCGAAAGCAATTTCGCAAATCAAAGCGTCTGCTAAATCAAAGACCGAAAAACCTTCATTCGTCAACACCCCATAACTGTGTTTATAACCGCCTTTAGGTAAGGTAATAGAACCTGGGTTTAATAAGTATTTTTGTTCTAGGTATTCGGCTCTAGGGATATGAGTATGGCCTGATAAATAGACATCACCACGGGCAAAGAAAGTATCGTTTGCATCCTTATTATATAAATGACCATGACTTAAAATTACTCGGTGATTTGACAACATCAATACCGCCATATCCGACAGTAAGGGAAAATTTAGCACCATTTGATCGACTTCACCGTCACAGTTGCCACGAACAGCAACAATTTTGTCGGCATATTGGTTTAGTAGAGCAATACAGGCTTTTGGATCATAGACATCGACCAAAGGGTTTCTAGGTCCGTGATTTAGCACATCGCCCAATAATAATATATTGCGATATTGGCCTTGCTCAAATTTATTTAATGCCTGTTGCAAGTATGTGATGCAACCATGAATGTCTGAAATCACCAAAAACATATTTTCTCCTAGGACATGGGATAAATACCAATCCCATAACTTGACCATGTAACAAATCAACCGCCAATTTCGATAAAATTACGCTATTTACAATTTAAACCTGTCTATGATAAATTTTTTGGTTAAAATTACAGCAAAGATTGTAATTTGCCTTTCAATGCATGTAATTTAATTACATAAATCAACTTACCGTCAAACAACCGATTTACGGCAAAATACAACGCTTTATTAGAACAACTTTGATCTGGATCAAAACAACAACCAAAACCAATAAAAATAAAGACTTAAGCAAAAACAAGACGGCAAGATAAAGTTACAAATAGGCAACTAAAAAAGCCGATTTTTTTTGTCATAAAACAAGATTTCTTTATGTAATTTTACTACAATGCATTACATAGAGATTGAAAAAACGTAAATAAAGAAATTTAATTACAGCAAGAATTTTCAATACACAAGTTTCGAAATTTTAGTCATCAAATGATTGACTAAAATAAATATAGTTGAGTTTGTTCACTCGTTTAACGCAGTACTTATTTCAACTTATTTTCTTAAATTTTTTGGAGACCGTTATGGTTAGTGATAGTAAGACAAACGCGTGGAGCGATTTTACTCCTGGAAAATGGCAAGAAGAAGTTAACGTTCGTGATTTCATTCAAAAGAACTACACTCCGTATGAAGGCGATGAAAGCTTTCTAGCTGGTGCTACTGAAGCAACAAATACGTTATGGAACGTTGTTGCTGAAGGCATCAAAAAAGAAAATGCGACTTTAGCACCTATTGATTTTGATACAGACAACCCGTCTACCATCACTTCACATGACGCTGGTTACATCAACAAAGACCTAGAAACCATTGTTGGTTTGCAAACCGACGCCCCTCTAAAACGCGGTATCATCTGTAACGGTGGTATTCGGATGGTTGAAACCAGCTGTAAAGTCTACGGTAAAGAGCTGGATCCTGAAGTTAATAAAATCTTTTCTGAATACAAAAAGACTCACAACCAAGGTGTATTCGATGTTTACACCGGCGATATTCTTAAGTGTCGTAAGTCTGGCGTTATCACCGGTCTTCCTGATGCATACGGACGTGGTCGTATCATTGGTGACTACCGTCGTGTTGCTCTATACGGTATCGACTTCTTAATGGCTGATAAAGTTGCTCAACATAAATTAATGGAAGAAGCACTTTATAACGCGCAAACCAGCGAAGACTTAGACAAAGTAATTCGTGGTCGTGAAGAAGTTTCAGATCAACACCGTGCACTTGCGGCCATGAAAGTGATGGCTCAGAAGTACGGATTCGATATTTCAAAACCAGCGACCAATGCACAAGAAGCGATTCAATGGACATACTTTGGTTACCTAGCGGCAATTAAGTCTCAAAACGGGGCGGCAATGTCTTTCGGTCGCGTATCGTCTTTCCTAGATATCTACATTGAGCGTGATCTTGCTAAAGGCATCATTAACGAAGAAAAAGCTCAGGAAATGATTGACCACTTAGTCATGAAATTACGTATGGTTCGTTTCTTACGTACACCTGAATACGATGAGTTATTCTCAGGTGATCCTATTTGGGCTACAGAGTCCATCGGTGGTATGGGTCTTGACGGTCGTACTTTGGTCACTAAGTCAAACTTTCGTATCTTGAATACGCTATACACCATGGGACCAAGCCCAGAGCCAAACCTTACGGTTCTGTGGTCAGAGCGTTTACCACAAGGGTTTAAAGAGTACTGTGCAAAAGTATCTATTGATACCTCGTCAATCCAGTACGAAAACGACGACTTAATGCGTCCAGATTTAGATTCTGACGACTATGGTATTGCATGTTGCGTTAGCCCTATGGTTATTGGTAAGCAAATGCAATTCTTTGGGGCTCGCGCAAACTTAGGTAAAGCACTGTTATACGCCATCAACGGCGGTATGGACGAAAAATTAAAAATTCAAGTTGGTCCTAAACTACCGGTAATTGACAGTGAGTACTTAGACTACGACCAAGTGAAAGAAAACTTCGACATCATGACAGATTGGGTAGCGAAACAATACGTCACGGCCCTAAACTGCATCCATTACATGCATGACAGACACAGTTATGAAGCCGCTTTAATGGCACTTCACGATCGTAAAGTACGTCGTACAATGGCATGTGGTATTGCAGGTCTGTCAGTAGCCGCAGACAGTTTGTCAGCGATTAAACACGCGAAAGTAAAACCAATCCGTGACGAAAACGGTATTGCTGTTGACTTTGAAATCGAAGGTGACTTCCCTAAATTTGGTAACAACGAAGCCGCTGTAGATGATATCGCTTGTGAACTAGTTGAAGACTTTATGAAGAAGGTTCAGAAGAACCCAACTTACCGTGGTGCTCGTCCAACTCAGTCGGTACTTACGATTACTTCTAACGTGGTATATGGTAAGAAAACAGGTTCTACGCCAGATGGTCGTAAAGCCGGTACCCCATTTGCGCCAGGCGCTAACCCAATGCACGGTCGCGATACCAAAGGTGCTCTTGCATCATTAACATCGGTTGCAAAACTACCATTCAAGTACGCACAAGATGGTATCTCTTATACCTTCTCTATGGTACCTAACGCTCTTGGTAAGACAGATCAAAGCAAACGTGCTAACTTAGCAAGCCTAATGGATGGTTACTTCTACAATAACCAAACTCGTGAGGGTGGCCAACACCTTAACGTAAACGTGTTAGACCGTGATATGCTATTAGATGCTATTGATAACCCAGAGAAGTACCCGCAACTGACTATTCGTGTTTCTGGTTACGCTGTTCGTTTTAACTCGCTAACCCCAGAGCAACAACAAGACGTTGTAAACCGTACATTTACTGAAAAAATGTAATAGAACCGTTTATTGCAAGAGGCGGCATTAGCCGCCTCTTTTTTTAATCAAACCAAAACAACTAAACTTGTACCAATACGAATACATTTTTAACCTTTTATTAAGCCAATTTGTATTCGTATTCGTACAATGAACAATATTCAACATAGGCAGAAAAAATGCTGGAAGGCAGAATTCATTCGATAGAAACATGTGGTACCGTTGACGGACCAGGCATTCGCTTTATTGTATTTATGCAAGGGTGCCTAATGCGCTGCAAGTACTGTCATAATCGTGACAGTTGGGATGAAGATGCCGGTGAGGTTAAAACAGTTGACCAAATGATGGAAGAAATCCTGCCCTATAAGCACTTTTTTAGAGCCAATGGCGGTGGTGTTACGGCATCAGGTGGTGAAGCAACATTGCAAGCCGAATTCGTCACCGAGTTATTCAAACGTTGTAAGGCTGAAGGCATTCATACCTGTTTAGACACCAATGGCTTTGTAAAAAATCACAACAAGCGTATTGATGATTTACTTGCGGTAACCGACTTGGTGATGTTGGATTTAAAACAAATGCAAGATAAAACCCATATCGACTTAACCAAAGTCAGCAATCGGTATGCGATTGCGTTTGCTAAGCACCTACAAGACATTAATAAACCCACATGGGCTCGCTATGTGGTGGTTCCTGGCTACAGTGACGACATGCCTTCGGCAAAAATGTTAGCAGATTTTATCGCGCCAATGAAAAATATTGAACGCCTTGAACTCCTACCCTATCACTCTTTGGGGGAATATAAATGGGCAGAGTTTGGCGAAAAATATGAATTAGAGGGGATTTCCCCCCCTTCAAAAGCAACGATGAAAGCGTTGGAGTTGGTGTTTAAAGACAGTGGTATTAATGTCATCTACTAGCAGCCTTTAGACCATTCTAAGAATCCATGATGATGACGTTTATCATGGTCCTTCTTGTCATTAATATCTGCGTATACCAATTCCACTAAGTTTTTGCTCACTCAGCGAGAATAAAAACCTTTAAAACTCACCCTTTGAAGTGATATTACATATTAAGTTTCTGCGCTGTCGATATTATGCAATAATCGATCAGGTTTATGTCGATTTCGAGCATACCCCAGAGACAATACGGAACCTAATATGACAATAAAAAGAAAAATAGTGTGTTTGTTCAGCAGTTTAATATGGTGTTCAAATGCGTTTGCTAATATCAATAAAGATCAATTGATAGATGATCTTACCTTTTTAGCCAGTGATGAGCTAAATGGCCGTCAAACCTTTTCAGCCGAAATAGATCAAGCAGCAAACTACATCAACGACCGCTTTAAACACATTGGTTTGACTCCGTTTAATCAACTTACCGATTTTAAACAAACCTTTGAGCTTACCGATATTGCTCCAACTTCAATTAGCGTTAAGCTAAACGGTCGAGAGATAGGATCAAAAGATATCGCTTTTGCAGCCACCCAAGCCTCAGTTAACTGGCAATCGGTCGACGATATCACGGTGAGTGTTATTGGCGCAGATACAAATTTTAGAGACGCTTTGTTTAACGCCAATGCAATGGGTGGCCAACAGTTGCTGCTGGTACATCCTGCCCATGCACCTTTTTTTAGCCGGATCCAAGATTTTTTAGCCGAAGGTATTCGCACCCAAAACGCTAACGATGATGCAGCCATGGTCTTAATTCTGACCAGTGAAACCAAGCTAGAGACTTTTAATATTCAAGGGACTACCACTAAACAGCAACGAAAGCTAACCAATGTCATCGGTGTGTTACCAGGGAAATCCAAACCAAATGAAGTGGTGATTTATTCTGCTCATTATGATCACTTAGGCTTAAATCCTGGCGGTGAGGGTGATGTTATTTTTAACGGGGCTGACGATGATGCCTCAGGAACCGCTGCGGTGATCAATTTAGCCGAATATTTTACCAAACAAAACAATAATGAACGCACGCTCATGTTTGTCGCTTTTACTGCGGAAGAAATTGGCGGTTATGGTTCTAAATACTTTTCCGAGCAACTCGACCCGAATTCAATTGTTGCTATGATCAATATCGAGATGATTGGTAAACCGTCTAAATTTGGCGCCGGCACCATCTGGATGACAGGCCCTGATAAGTCCGATTTACGCACCCTTTTAAACGCCCAGTTAAAAGATAAAAACATCGAAATTTACCCCGACCCATACCCTGAGCAAAAACTGTTTTATCGCTCAGATAACGCTACTTTAGCCCGTCTAGGAGTTCCCGCACACAGTTTTTCAAGTACTCAACTTGATAAAGATAAGTACTATCATAGTGTCTCAGATGATATCAGTAGCTTAGATTTAGACTCGTTCCATTTGGTTGTCGAGCAATTAGCAACATCGACCTTAGGATTAAGTAACGGTAGCATCACCCCACGTCGAGTAGATCCTGCCAACATCCGCCCCACAGGAAAGATCTTTTAAATAGGTGCGAAACAGCGTCCTCTTTTTAGTCAAAATAAATTGAACAAAGGCGCCTTAACTGGCGCCTTTGAGTGTTGTTAAGCCACTCATGCTTGAGCTTGCTGAGGTAGTCTTAGCTTTAGGTAGTGAGAAATGTATTGCTCAATTTTTTGCTGTTGGCGCTTATTGATAAACAGGCCAACCTTGGTGCGTCGCCACAAGATATCTTCAACGCTACATGCCCATTCGTGATCGATTAAATAGGCGACTTCGCGAGCAAATAAATCATGACCAAATAACTCACCCATGTCCTCTATCGAATGGGCATGTTCTAGCAGCTGATAAGTCAAACTGCCATAGGTTCTGGCAAAGCGTTGTAATAGGGCTTTATCAAGCCAAGGATACTGTCGATATAACGTGCGGATGAAGCTATCTAAGGATTCAATATCGCCTCCAGGTAAACGACAATCTTTAGTCCACGGCCCTTTTATATGACTAAAAAATTGAGACAATTGATTTACAGCTTGTTCTGCCAAGCTTCGATACGTTGTGATTTTGCCTCCAAAGACCGACATCAATGGTGCCTGATTTGTCTTTGCATCTAAGGTTAAGGTGTAGTCGCGGGTAACATCTTGGGCACTTACGCCTTGTTCAAACAACAAAGGCCGAACCCCGCTAAAACTGGAAACAATATCGGCTGGTGTTATCTTGCGTTTCATATAGCGATTACTGATATTGATCAGGTAGTCACGCTCTTGCTCTGACATCCGACATTTTGCCGGATCCCCCTGGTAATCTTCGTCGGTCGTACCGATAAGAGTAAAATATTGCTCGTAAGGTAAAATAAAGACAATGCGGTTATCTTCATTTTGCAAAATATAGGCCTGCTTGTCATTGTGTAGTTTAAGCACAACAATATGACTGCCTTTGACCAAACGAACTTGTTTGGGCGAAGGTAAAGACAAAGCCGAATCAAAGAGACTGGCAACCCATGGACCCGTTGCATTAACCAGCGCTTTAGCCCCAATCGATGTTTGTTGCATGGTGTTCATATCTTTCAGACGAATTTGCCATTGGCTATTAACTCTTTGTGCCTTTATACACTGAGTATGAGTGAGAACCTTAGCACCGTGTTGACTTGCCATTTTGGCATTTAACAGCACCAAACGAGCATCATCAACCCATGCATCAGAATACTCAAAGCCCTTGGTAATGTCACTTACCAAAGGCGAATCGGGTTCTATAACAATGGACTTGGATGCAGCAAGCGAGCTCCGGCTGGCAAGATGATCATACAAAAACAACCCCAAACGAATCATCCAAGCAGGTCTTAGATGCGGTTGGTGGGGCAACATAAAACGTAATGGGGTAATAATATGAGGGGCAATATTTAGCAATACTTCACGCTCAGCTAGAGCTTCTTTTACCAGCTTAAATTCATATTGCTCAAGGTAGCGCAGCCCCCCGTGTATGAGCTTACTGCTATTAGAAGACGTGGCACTGGCTAGATCGTTTTGTTCTATTAATGCGACGGACAAACCTCGCCCTGCCGCATCGGCCGCGATTCCTGCCCCATTGATCCCGCCACCAATGATCGCAACATCAAATAGCTCGGTATTTATTTGCATTAGCCACCCAACATTTCACCCTATATTACTTAGCATAGTGCGAAATAAGTAAATTGTATAAAGTCATACGTTGATAATACTTGGCCAGATTAAGGCAGCATAAATAAAGCGAGGATTTTCATTTGGAGTACTTTCACCAGCCCTAAAAATGCATTTTAAGTCGCTGTAATAATTACGACTTTTAAGGAATAATCGGTGTTTTAAGATTATGCTTATTAACAAAGTAGTGAGTAAAAAAAATAAACATTCGCGCTAAAGTAGCACGCACATAGGGCAACAAGAAGATGAGTAAATATATTTTAAGTATTGACCAGGGAACCACCAGCACCCGCGCGATTTTGTTTAGCTTAGAAGGCAAAATACACGCCACCGCCCAACGTGAATTTAACCAATACTTTCCTAAAAATGGCTGGGTAGAGCATGATCCCATGGAAATACTGGACTCAGTTATTAGCACCTGTAAAGACGTACTACAACAGCAAAACCTGACAGCAAGCGACATCTTAGGCATTGGCATCACAAATCAACGTGAAACAACGGTGATATGGGATAAAGCCACTGGCCTGCCCGTGTACCCCGCCATTGTATGGCAAGACCGACGTACTGCTGATTATTGTAAAGCCATTACCTCGCCTCATCTTGCGCAATTAGTGAATGATAAAACTGGACTCATCATCGATTCCTACTTTTCAGCAACCAAAATAAAATGGCTATTGGACAATGTGCCTAATTGCCGGGCAAAAGCGTTAAACAATGAGTTGGCGTTTGGCACTATCGACAGTTTTTTAATTTGGCATTTGACCGCTGGTAAACATCATAAAACCGACGCCACCAACGCCTCTCGCACCATGTTATTTAATATCCACAATCAACAGTGGGATCCTGAACTTTTGCAGCTATTTGATATACCGAACACTATTTTGCCGCAGGTAATGGACTGCGCCGATGATTTTGGCGTCACCGCCAGCGCTCTCTTTGGCCAAGCAATTCCCATTATGGCGGTTGCTGGCGATCAACAAGCGGCCTTGGTTGGGCAAGCGTGTTTTAGCCAAGGCATGGCCAAAAGTACCTACGGTACCGGTTGCTTTTTAATCCTAAATACGGGGCAGAAGGCATTAAAATCTAAAAATCGCCTCCTAACCACTATTGCGTATCGTCTTAATGGCGAAACGACTTATGCCATAGAAGGCAGCATTTTTATCGCTGGCGCCACCGTTCAATGGTTACGAGATGGGTTAAAAGTTATCGACTGCGCCGAACAAACAGAGTCGCTTATCGCCGATATGCCACTTGACCATGGCGTGTTTTTGGTACCCGCGTTCACCGGTTTAGGTGCCCCTTATTGGGACCCTAATGCAAGGGGCGCCATTTTGGGCTTAACCCGAGATTCAGGTATTAGGGAAATCGTTACCGCAGGCATTCAGTCGGTTTGCTATCAAACCAAGGACTTACAAAAAGCGATGGAGCGAGATGGTTTACGACCTACGGAACTAAGGGTCGACGGAGGAATGGTGGTAAACGATTGGATGTTGTCGTTTTTGGCCGACATACTGGACGCCAAAGTTGGCCGACCTGAAATCATCGAAACCACAGCACTAGGCGTAGCCTACTTAGTCGGTTATAAAGCTGGGGTGTACCAGACTATCGATGAAATAGCCAACATGTGGCGTTGCCAGTACACCTTTACCCCAAACCTCAAAGAGGAGCAACGTCAACATTTATACCAAATGTGGCTTAAAGCGGTAGCTCGGGTGAAAAGCTAAAAAGTGCGCCAAAACCTGCTTTGAGCGGTTCAATAGATACAGTGGTTTTACTTTGCCCTAGCAAATACCAACATCATCCACTGGCAGGGAACTATTTTTATAAAAATGGAACCATGTCGTTATGCATTGTCCAATGAATATTTACACCATATAATTTCAGTCTCAGCTTCACATTCATTCACTTAATTCCTAAAGGACTTCTAATGAAAAAAATATTAATGGTACTAACCTCACATGATCAATTAGGCAATACTGGCGAAAAAACAGGGTTTTGGGTGGAAGAGTTCGCGGCCCCTTATTATCAGTTTTTGGATGCTAATCTCGACATTACCTTAGCTTCACCACTCGGTGGCCAACCACCTATTGATCCAAAAAGTGAATTAGACGATTTTCAAACACCGGCAACCAAGCGTTTTAATCAAGATCCTGTGGTACAAGATAAGCTCACCAATACTCTGCCTTTAGCGGATCTATCGGCTTCAAACTTTGATGCGATATTTTACCCTGGCGGTCATGGTCCGCTTTGGGACTTAGTCGATAATCAAGCGTCCCTAAAGTTAATTGAAGCATTCCATTGCAATAAAAAGCCGATTGGCGTTGTTTGTCATGCAACCGCAGTACTGTTAAATGCGAAAGATAGTCACGGTAATAGCTTAGTAGAGAACAAGAAGGTAACCGGATTTTCCAACAGCGAAGAAGCTGCGGTTGAACTTACCGATGTGGTGCCATTTTTACTTGAAGACGAATTAACCGCTCGTCATGCGCATTATCAAAAAGGCGATGATTGGTCTGAGTTTGTGATCACTGATGGCCACATAATTTCGGGGCAAAACCCAGCAAGCTCTGAATTAGCAGCCAAAACGTTGCTGTCAAAATTGGTATAAGGCATAAAAAAGCCCAGATACTCTGGGCTTTGACATTGATTAAAATATTGGTGTCTAGAACGGAATATCGTCGTCAAAGTCCATCACAGGTTCTTGTGGATTTACCTTAGGTGCAGATTGAGCAGGTTGTTGCTGCTGGTAACCTGATTGGTAACCACCTGATTGTTGTGACGATTGATTTGGTGCTGACTGATAACCGCTGTTCGCTTGTGGCGCTGGCGCACTTTGGTTTTGCGAATAACCACCTTGTTGCATTGCTGGTGTAGCTGGCTTGCTGTAGTTGTTTGTATTTTGGTTTTGGTTTTGAAAGCCTGCATTTTGGTTCATACCGCCGCCTTGGCCCATTCCTGCGCCTTGGCCACGAGCATCCAACATTTGCATTTCGTTTGCACGAATTTCAGTTGTGTACTGATCTTGTCCTTGTTGGTTCTGCCATTTACGCGTACGTAAACTGCCTTCAATGTAGACTTTAGAACCTTTTTTCAAATACTCGCCAGCAATTTCAGCTAAACGACCATTAAAAACAATACGATGCCATTCGGTTAGCTCTTTTGGCTCACCAGTTTGTTTGTCTTTCCAGCTTTCAGACGTTGCCACCGTAATGTTACATACCGCACCGCCATTTGGGAAAAATCGGGTTTCAGGATCTTGCCCTAAGTTACCCACAATAATTACTTTATTTACACCACGACTGGCCATAAAAAATCCTGTGTTTTACCTGTTATATTACGTTAAATAGCTCGCCGTTGAGGTATTAGGTACAAGCTACGTTTATCTGTTACACCGCGCTCATTGCGATGGATGCCTTATCCAAAGCCGTTGTTTAAATTGTTCGGATGAGTTGCTCAGTGTAGCACCGAAAAATCATTTAAAAAAGCGTTTATGTTGATCATTTTTGTCACTTTTTAATGCCCTTTTTCAGATAAAAAAAAAGCCTTAATTAAATTAAGGCTTTGCTTGATATTCGCTTACTTTGTCGGTTTATTGTTCAAAGTAAAATGGTTTACGTTTATTGTCGTAATGACCAATCTCATTCATCGAATCGGCATCGAACAAACGACCATTTAACATCACATGCGACACTTTGTCCGATTGACGAATATCGCTTAACACATCAGCATCAACGACAATCAAGTCGGCTAACTTGCCGGCTTTGATTGAACCGATGTGCGCATCTAAACCTAAATGCTTAGCCGGGTCGATAGTCGCGGTGCGAATGGCTTGTAATGGCGTCATACCACCTTGCGCCATCATCCACATTTCCCAATGAGCGGCTAATCCCTCTCGCTGACCATGGGCACCAATGGCGACCTTAACCCCTAAATCTTGCATTTCTTTCGCGACACTGGCGACACTGACGTGATTATAATGATGATCAGGGGCTTTTGTACGGCGCATCGAAGCCGGTGCCAATACATCCGAAGGGACATATTTACTTAATCTTGGGTGTTGCCAAACCTCGGTTTTATCATACCAGTAATGTTCGCCTGATATACCACCATAAGCAACAACTAAGGTTGGTACATAAGCGGTTTCAGATTGTTGCCAGAACTGACGAATATCATCGTAAATGGTCGCGGTTGAAATAGAGTGTTCTAAAGACGTATGACCATCGGCCACCATGGTTAAGTTATGTTGTAATAAAGAGCCACCTTCAGGAACCACCATCATGTCTAATTCACGGCCCGCTTGAATAATTTGCTGGCGTTGATTACGTCGCGGTTGGTTATACGACTTAACCGTGAAAGCACCCACTTTTTTCAAACGCTCTAAATGGAATTTTGCATCGTCTAAATTATCAACATGCGACGTGTAACCCGGACCAGATGCACCGTATAAAATGGTACCAGTAGAGAAAATACGCGGAGCAACAATATCGCCCGCTTTTTGTAACTCACTGGCGGCAAAGACTTCGGTGGTATCATTTGACGGGTCATGAATGGTGGTTACGCCTAATGACATGGTGGCGTAGTTTTTCCAGTTTTGCTGAGGAATAATTTCATTACTGCCTTGGGCGCCATGAGCGTGTGCATCAATAAGGCCTGGCATAAGCGTTTTACCGGTCAGATCAATCACCTTAGCATCACTTGGTATGCTCATTTCATCTCGCTGACCAACGGCCTTAATGTGCTTACCATCGGTTAAAACCACACCATTTTCGATAACGTCATCACCCTCCATCGTGATCACTTTCGCGCCCACTAAAGCTATCATCCCTTTTGGTGCATCGGCTTTTTGCTCAAAACCTAAATGCGTCATTTTAGGTTTCGCTTGTTCATCTTTTTCATAACCAATATCAAACATACCGCTCAAGCTTTGTTGATATAAATCTGGCCCTAAGCTCCAGTAAAGCTCGTTTGCTTGCGCATTCCAACTGATGTTTTCGCCAGCACGAGCAGAGAGTTGATGAACCGGAATATTTTTTGCCGAAGGGCCGGTATCAATGACCGCACCACGTTCAACAAGCGGGGTGACAAATACTTTAAAGCGTTCAGCAAACGCTAGGTACTTGCCATCTGGAGATACACGAAATTCGGTAGCGTATTTGCCTTTATACAAGTCTTTTTCATTTTTACCGTCTAAGTCAACACGCGTTAACGTTGGCATGTCGGTCCAATTTTGCAGATAAATGCGATCGTTGCGCTGAGCAAACTGCGGTTGTGAACCTTTCTCGGTAATAAGCTTAGGTTCGCCACCTTCACTTGCAACCTGATAAATACCCGGGTTTAAACCATGTTCAGGGCTGGTAATATAGCCACCTCGAACTTTGCGATAAACCACGGTTTCACCATCGGGTGAGAATGTCGCCTCAATATATTTACCTGGCTTTGACAACAAGTTTTGACCTTGACCTGTTTTCGCTGAAACAACGCGTAAATTACCTTGCTGTTGGTCATTCCAAGTCGAATACACAATGCGCTTACCATCGCGAGAAAAACTTGGGTTAAGTTCAAAGTGGTCGTTTTGTTTGGTTAAACGCTTGGGTTTACCATTTGGTAAATCGCGAGTATAAACATGGCCTAAGGCTTCAAAGACCACACGCTTACCATCAGGTGCAATTTCAACATCACGCAGCATTTTTACATCAAACGTATCGACATCAATATTTTGAGCAAATCGCAGTGCTGGCTGCATTTTCTTGCTGGTTTCAATGTTAAATTCAATCGTTTGAGCCTTGTTATCAGCTAAGTTTAGTTTATTAATTTTACCACCGGCCCAGAAGATTAAATGTGCATTATCTGGGGTCCACGCCATGGTTGGATATACACCATGAATCGCCCATGTTTCTTGCATATCACGGTCAAGTTTGTCATAAACAGCGGTTTTCTTACCGGTTTCTAAGTCATAAATAAACAAGGTTGACTGAAAATCGACTCGGCTTATGTACGCCAGTTTTTTGCCGTCTGGCGAAGGCGTTGGGCGAATCGCGCCACCGCGACCAGAGATGATCACATCAATTTCGCCGGTTTCACGATCTAACCGTTTGATTTTATAAATGCCTTTTTCACTGTCCTTTGAATAGTGAAAGGTTTTGCCAGGGGTCGCATCTTGTGAAAAATACACATAACGACCATCTGGTGAGAATGCCGGTTCGCCTAAATCTTTTTGTTGATTTGGGCGTTCGGTTAGCATCATGCCATTGCCACCGGTTTTGTGGTACATCCAAACTTCACCCGCCCCTAAAGAACGCGTGCCGGTAAAGTGTTTACGCGCAACGATGTAATCGCCATCTGGGCTCCATGCAGGAGAGTTAACCAATCGAAACGTTTCTTTGGTGACTTGAGTTGGGTTTGAGCCATCAGCTTCCATCACCCAAATGTTATCACCACCACCTTGATCAGAGGTAAAAGCAATGTATTTTCCATCCGGAGAAAAGGTTGGCTGCATTTGCCAAGCAATGTCATTAAACAAAGCTTTGGGCTTGCCACCGGTGATTGGCATAGTGTAGATATCGCCTAATAAGTCAAATACGATGGTGTTACCATCTGGCGAGATATCTACATTCATCCAGGTGCCTTCATTCACCTTAATATTGACATCGTAAAACTCACCCATTGGCTCGTTAACAGACCATTGTTTTTTATCTTCTGTGGCATTTTCTTCTGCCAATGCAGCAGTGCCTGTTAGCAATAAACCCAAAGTCGCAGCAATCAAACTACGCTTGGTATTTAACCTTATTAAGGACATATATGAACCCTTTGTTATTAAAAATTCCAGCTTTGCACTAAACCATATTCGGCTAAAAGAGTAAAGGAAGGTGACTAGGTATAACGAATATTATTAGATAGACAGACAGATTATTGCGATAAGGGTAAAAACTAAAAAACGGCTTAAACGCCGTTTTTCTCAGAACAGATCAAGCAGAGGTATAACCCCACCTTGGCATAATGGTTTGCTCAATACCAAGATGGTCTAGCATTCGACCCACCATAAAATCAATTAAGTCGTTGATTGATTCAGGATTATGGTAAAAACCCGGAGCGGCAGGCATTATCGTGACCCCTATTTGAGACAAGCTGTGCATGTTCGCCAAGTGAATGGTCGAAAAAGGGGTTTCTCTTGGCACCAAAATTAACTGACCACGTTCTTTAATCACCACATCGGCGGCGCGTTCAATTAAGTTATCACTCATGCCTTGGCTGATGGCGGCCAGCGTTCCGGTTGAACAAGGACAAACCACCATTTTTTTCGGTGCTGCAGAACCAGATGCCACTGGTGAAAACCACTGCTCTTTGCCAAAAACCTTTATTTGCTCATCTTTTGCTTGGAACTTTTCACTTAAAAATTGGCTTGCTTTTTCTGGGTTACCAGATATTTTGATCCCTACTTCGGTATCTAATACAACTCGAGCAGCGCCAGAGATAAGGACATAGACCTGATAATTTGCTGCTACTAGGCATTCTAATAGTCGAAGCGCGTATAAAGAGCCGGAAGCTCCAGTAATTGCCAAGGTTATTTGGCCGTTAAAATGTGTCAAAGTAGATTTATTCCTGATATTTTTGTGCCAGTATATTCAACAGCTTAGTATGAAATCCAGCGAAGCCGCCATTACTCATCACAACAATGTGATCATTGGGCTTAGCATGACTTGCGACTAACGCTAATAAAGCGTCAATATCGGATTCACAATACGCCGGTGCTTGGCATTGGTTGATAAGATCGCTTACCGCCCATTTTACCTGATCATCTTGATATAAAAACACCAAATCGGCATCATTTAATGAACCGGGTAAGCTGTCTTTATGTACGCCAGACTTCATGGTATTGGATCTTGGCTCTAAAACCGCCAAGATGCGTTGGTTACCTACCTTAGCGCGAAAGCCCGCAAGGTTTTTGGCAATCGCCGTAGGGTGGTGGGCAAAATCGTCATACACTTTAATTGCATTTACTTCGCCAAGTAGCTCTTGTCGACGTTTGGTATTAATAAACTTAGCCAACGCTTCAATAGCAACATGACTTGGTACCCCTGCATGACGCGCTGCAGCGATGGCCATTAAGCCATTATCAATATTAAAGTCACCAATTAAATCCCAGTTAACCACGCCTTGAAGTTGACCGCCAAAATAGACGTCAAATACACTACCGTCGGCTTGTTGTTTTTGTGCAGTCCAGCCATCATGACAATGAGTTAACTCAACATCAGTCCAACAGCCCATTGTTAACGTCTGTTGTAAAGCTTGATCGGGACGTGGCGCTAGAATCAAACCGTTACCAGGCACCATCCGAATAAGGTGATGAAACTGTCTTTGAATGTCTTTAATGCTGTCAAAAATATCGGCATGATCAAATTCCAGATTGTTCATCACCAAGGTTCGAGGGCGATAATGCACAAATTTAGAGCGTTTATCAAAAAATGCGGTATCGTATTCATCGGCTTCAATAACAAAAAAGGGGGAGTCACCCAAGCGTGCCGAACTGTTAAAGTTTTGTGGTACACCACCAATTAAATAGCCTGGGTTAAGCTTGGCATATTCTAATATCCAAGTGATCATCGAACTGGTGGTGGTTTTACCATGAGTACCAGAAACCGCAACAACCCACCTATCTTTTAACACATTTTCAAGCAACCATTGGGGTCCCGAGGTGTAATGAATATTGCGTTCAAGAACATACTCCACCATAGGGTTACCACGCGACATCGCATTTCCGACAATCACCAAATCGGGCTCGTCCTTTAGATGTTCGACGTTATAACCTTGCATTAACTCAATGCCTAATTGTTCTAATTGCGTACTCATTGGGGGGTACACATTGGCGTCACAGCCTGAAACTCGAAAGCCCAACTCTTTGGCTATCGCAGCGATGCCCCCCATAAAGGTGCCACAAATGCCGAGAATGTGTATGTGTTTTGTCATGAAAATCCTACTGTAATTATCTGCGCTAAACTTTGGCCTTACTCGCTACCAATTGGCGAGCCAGGTGGCATAGGTGCAGGAGCCTGAATGTTATGTATTTTACCCTGTTGCAACGAAAACGCTATTTGTTGCACAAACAAGGGGTGTTGCTTGGTTAATTGTTTAGGTTGATTTTTGCTTAAAGCGGCATCACTTAACCATTGAACTAATTGCGTTAATTGGCCATATAAGGCCACTCTAACCTCTGCAACCAACTGCTCTGAGTGATAAAGAGCCAATAAACAATCGACCACTTGTTGGTTCACTCGTTGCTGTACAGCAACCTCTAAGCCTTGCAATGAGGTTGATGTCAGATCTGCTTTGATGGTGGCATTCAATACACTTGCAAGCAAATCGTCAATTGATGGAACGTTAGATCCGATTAAGTGTTGTTGTTGTAAACGAGCTAAACGTTGATGATTTAACAACATAGATAATACATTTTTTGCACTGGATTGAGCCGCCGTCACCGGATCAAAGGTAATTGAGGTATTACTGGCAAAGCTCTCGCGGGTGCGATAATAACCATACGCTTTGGGTGGGATCAATTTCACAATATGCAAAGGTAAGGTAAGAAATTTCGCTTGTAAAGTCTCAAGCAATGCCGCTATCGCAGCTTGCTGACGTTGACCATCAACAATCGTTTGGGCTTTGCTATCTTCGCCTTTAACCGCGTAGGTATACTCGATACCTGCCACTTGCTTTACAACGGCTTCGACCTGAAAGCGATGAAAGTTATAAATAGGAACTAAGGTATTTTCCAGTTCAGAGAAAGGTTGGCCATTAGCAATACTATTGAGCCCAAACTGATTTAATGCGATTTGTCGAACTTTTATCATGCGCTTAAGCTCGGCAACAGCATCATTGCCATTATCCCATAAGTGTCCTCTCGACTCTGCCCCAGCTATTGGTCTGGCATCTGGATCTGATGTATACAACAAACCTTGTGTTTTCGCAGCTTTAATCACCTGAGCTAAACCGCTATTCTCATTTTCAAAATCACCATAGGCATAATGAATCACGTGTTTATCCCAGTCACCAATGCCGCTATCGTACGCATTGGATAAATCGATATGGCCATCTTGGTCAATCTCAACATAGGGGTGGGGGTAGTCCATCACGGAAGCTCTATTGTTCACACTGGCCGAAAAGTTATGTGCAATGCCTAAGGTATGGCCGACCTCGTGCGCGGATAACTGACGGATCCGAGCCAGAGCCATTTCTTTTTGGGCGTTAGTATTGGGATTAGCCTCAGAAAATGGTGATGTTAAACCCAGCGCAATCAAATAATCTTGCCTAACCCGTAACGATCCTAAGGTGACATGACCTTTTAATATTTCACCGGTGCGAGGATCAATAACCGAAGAACCATACGACCAGCCACGGGTTGCCCTATGCACCCATTGGATCACGTTATAACGCACATCCATCGGATCGGCATCTTTAGGTAGCATTTTGACTTGAAATGCATCTTTATAGCCTATCGCTTCAAACGCTTGGTTCCACCATAAAGCGCCGTCAATTAAGGCTGATTTTACCGGTTCGGGAACACCAGGGTCTAAATAGTAAACTATTGGCTCAACCGCTTCGCTAAGCGTCGCCTTAGGCTGTTTCTTTTGCAAACGATGACGAGGGATAAGCCTCGTTAATAAAGACTTATCAATATCACTGGCATAGTCGGCATACTCTAGTGACCACATACCCGAATAAGGATGAAATTGACGTGTTTGGTAGTTGTCATCCGGTAAACGAATTAATGAATGATGCAGATTAACCGTAACGGCTGTATGTTCAGGGGTAACACTGCGTAAATAGGCGCCGGAGTCATTGCCTTTGAACGTTACCGTTGCTTCGAGCTCGGTATTATCGGGAAAAGCTTTACTGCGTTTTTGATAATAACCGCTACGACTAGGATCAATTTTATAGCTACCTTGCTCTCTGGCCTTTAACTTGGCGGCAAGACCATGAATATCTGACAACAAAAACGGCGTATAATCAATAATCACATTATTACTGGCATCTTGTTCAATAACCGAAAAACCCCAAATAATTGAACTTGCAAAGGCCTCTGTTACCGCATCTTGCTCCAGTGAATTTGTACTTTCTGCTCGATAATAAGTGTTTAACTGACGTAAAAACACTTTACTGCCAACACGTTCAAACTGTACCAAGCGAGTATCACCTAACTGGCCTCGATCGAGCCCAATATCATTCGAGCCGATCCCGTGTGGTAGACTACTTTGAAATAAAAATGGTTGATTGAACATTTCGATTTCTAAGAACACCTGACCACTATTTCGATCAACATAGAACGGCATAAAGCCGGCATGGTAAGTTTTATTATCAACAAAATTAGTTTGAGCCTGAACGGTTAAAACACTGCTAAAAAAGATACTGAATAAATACATCAGTATTTTGCTTAATTTCATGAATATCCCTGTATGTTTTATTATTTTTGATAGTACTAGACTCTGACACAGTAGCAAATGTATGACTGTTTCACCATAAGCGTTGACGAAACACTCTTGGCAAAACCGACGTTTATTAATATACCGAACATTGAGACCGTTGATTAGCTTTAATTCAAAGCAAAAGCTATGGAATAACGTCATTGATAGTCAAAAAGACTTGTTGCAATGCAAAAAAGAGACTGGGGGATGGTTAACCTTTGCAAGGTCGTCATTTCAAATTTTGATGCAAACCAATAGATTGCGCCAAAGAGCAGATAAAATAAGGTAACTACGGTACAATTAAGTCACTTTCTATCCTTAAAAAATGCCAAAGCAATGAAGAGACTTGTACAATCTTTAAAGGACGATAACGCTCCTTCCGATCTGATAAATTTAATCAATACCATTTTAGTTGCCACCAAAGAATTATCTTTTCGGGTTGGGCAAGGCTTTTTAAGTGGTTATCATGGCACCACCCTTGATGAAAATATTCAAGGCGAAATCCAGCAAAAACTCGATGTTGTTGCCAATCAATTACTTAAAGACATCATTTTGGAATCCGAAGATGTGAAAGCCATTTCATCGGAAGAAGAAGACGAGATTGTTGCAGGTAACGAAAACGGTAAATACTTAGTTTCATTCGATCCTTTAGATGGTAGCTCTAACATTGAAATTAATTCATTGGTTGGCACCATCTTCTCTATTTTACCGGCACCCAAAGATAACAAAGCAGATGATGCCAGTATGTTCTTACAACCAGGTATTAATCAACTCTGCGCTGGCTATGTCCTTTATGGTCCAAGCACCACATTAGTGATGACAACCGGTAAAGGTACTCACTTTTACACCCTCGATAGATCGCATGGCAGTTATATGTTAACCCATAAAAATGTTGAACTTGCTGTCGACACCAGCGAGTTTGCGATCAATATGTCAAACCGTCGTTATTGGCTAGAGCCTATGCGTCATTACATTGACGATTTAGTACTAGGTGTAGACGGACCTCGGGAGCGCGATTTTAATATGCGCTGGATCGCTGCCTTAGTCGCTGAAGTGCATCGGGTATTAAATCGTTCAGGTATATTTACTTACCCACTAGATACTAAAAAACCAGGCGTCGGGCGTTTGCGATTAGGCTATGAAGCTAACCCAATGAGCTTTATTATTGAACAAGCGGGCGGATTAAGCATGACCAGTGAAGGGCGTATTATGGAGATGACCCCAACCGACATTCATCAACGAGTTGAAATGATTTTAGGGTCAAAAAATGAAGTAGAAAAATGCTTAAGCTACTTTAAAGATTTTAATCCGCAATAACTCAGATAAAATTTTACCCACCATAATCCAGTCAACTTTTTGACTGGATTGTCAAACTCGATAATAAAATTCTCACGACTAAATTACATAATGACAGTCAACGGGTAGGAATACTCAAAAAATCAAATAAAGGTGTTAATTTATTTGGCTTTTTATTTTTTAACACGTAACAAAGTGTGTATGAATTTATTTGTTCAATAACACTACAATACAGGATTTATAAGGCTTAAACGAGGACGAACAAACCCAAGTTGTGTTGATTGTATGTCAGAAAAATAAATCATTACATTTACACAAATTGTAGAAACATCTTTTTTTAAAATTACACCATCCTAATAACTGAACACATTATTTATAAAAGGTAATAATTATGAAAAAGTTAATGTTAATCGGTTTAGCCCTATCTGTGCCGTTCGTTGCAAATGCGCATTCATCTTCAGCAAAACTAACCGCAGGCGACAATAGTCTTGCCACAAACTTATGTATGGCCGCGTTGCAGGGTAATTCAGCTCTTATGTCTAATGAAATCAGAAGCTCTGGCTTTAGTCGTAAATACGTCAGCCAAAACATTAGTTGTAATGGTCTAAGCCTTTATGAATTTGCTCAAACCTATGCTGACAATCCTGAAGCGTTAGCCAGATCACTGTACCAGCCAAAAACAGAAATAAGCATTACAGATCTTTAGGCTTTAACGCTGTAGTCCTGTAAAGCTGTAAAGCTATAAGGCTTTAAGGATAAAAGGTTGCAAGGAGAGTGTTTTAACACCCACCGTCATCCCATCATGCTTTAGGATGGGACCTCGTTGAGGTTCAAGGTGGTTTAAATTTTCAAAACCCAAAAACGAGAAAAGCCCGCTTAAATAAGCGGGCTTTTAGAATAGGAGCCTAGCGATGACCTACTCTCACATGGGAACTCCCACACTACCATCGGCGCTGTTGCGTTTCACTTCTGAGTTCGGCATGGGATCAGGTGGTTCCACAACGCTATTGTCGCTAGACAAAACTTGTTAAACAATTTGAAATCTAATATTAAACGCTACTCAATTCTTACTTAATGCGTGAAGTACATGGATGTACAAATGTCGATATTCTTCATGGATGAACGCATTATATCGACGATTTTTCATGTCAAACCTACAAAACCTCTTGGGTGTTGTATGGTTAAGCCTCACGGGCAATTAGTATCAGTTAGCTCAAGGCCTCGCAACCCTTACACACCTGACCTATCAACGTCGTAGTCTCCGACGACCCTTTAGGGGACTTAAAGTCCCAGTGAGAACTCATCTTAAAGCCTGCTTCCCGCTTAGATGCTTTCAGCGGTTATCAGTTCCGAACATAGCTACCGGGCAATGCCATTGGCATGACAACCCGAACACCAGCGGTTCGTCCACTCCGGTCCTCTCGTACTAGGAGCAGCCCTCTTCAATTCTCAAACGCCCACGGCAGATAGGGACCGAACTGTCTCACGACGTTCTAAACCCAGCTCGCGTACCACTTTAAATGGCGAACAGCCATACCCTTGGGACCGACTTCAGCCCCAGGATGTGATGAGCCGACATCGAGGTGCCAAACACCGCCGTCGATATGAACTCTTGGGCGGTATCAGCCTGTTATCCCCGGAGTACCTTTTATCCGTTGAGCGATGGCCCTTCCATACAGAACCACCGGATCACTATGACCTACTTTCGTACCTGCTCGACGTGTCTGTCTCGCAGTTAAGCTGGCTTATGCCATTGCACTAACCGTACGATGTCCGACCGTACTTAGCCAACCTTCGTGCTCCTCCGTTACTCTTTGGGAGGAGACCGCCCCAGTCAAACTACCCACCAGACAGTGTCCCCAATCTCGATAAGAGACCTAGGTTAGAACATCACGCATACAAGGGTGGTATTTCAAGATTGGCTCCACAACATCTGGCGACGTTGCTTCAAAGCCTCCCACCTATCCTACACATGTAGGAGCAATGTTCACTGTCAAGCTATAGTAAAGGTTCACGGGGTCTTTCCGTCTAGCCGCGGGTATACGGCATCTTAACCGCAAATTCAATTTCACTGAGTCTCGGGTGGAGACAGTGTGGCCATGATTACGCCATTCGTGCAGGTCGGAACTTACCCGACAAGGAATTTCGCTACCTTAGGACCGTTATAGTTACGGCCGCCGTTTACCGGGGCTTCGATCATGAGCTTCGCTTGCGCTAACCCAATCAATTAACCTTCCGGCACCGGGCAGGCGTCACACCGTATACGTCATCTTTCGATTTTGCACAGTGCTGTGTTTTTAATAAACAGTTCCAGCCACCTGGTTACTTCGACTGACCTCAGCTTAAGGAGCAAGTCCCATCACCAAAGTCAGCGTACCTTCTCCCGAAGTTACGGTACTATTTTGCCTAGTTCCTTCACCCGAGTTCTCTCAAGCGCCTTAGTATTCTCTACCTAACCACCTGTGTCGGTTTGGGGTACGGTTCCTTATAATCTGATGCTTAGAAGCTTTTCCTGGAAGTAGGGCATCAACAACTTCAACTCCGTAGAGTCTCGTCTCGTATCTCAGCCTTAAGAAGAACCGGATTTACCTAATTCTTCAGCCTACATACTTTCACATGGACAACCAACGCCATGCTTGCCTAGCCTGCTCCGTCCCTCCTTCGCAATTATAAGAAGTACAGAAATATTAATCTGTTTCCCATCGACTACGCGTTTCCGCCTCGCCTTAGGGGCCGACTTACCCTGCCCTGATTAACATGGGACAGGAAACCTTGGTCTTTCGGCGGGGGAGTTTTTCACTCCCCTTATCGTTACTCATGTCAGCATTCGCACTTCTGATACCTCCAGCATGCTTTACAACACACCTTCAACGGCTTACAGAACGCTCCCCTACCACTTGAACCTAAGTTCAAATCCGCAGCTTCGGTGCATAGTTTAGCCCCGTTACATCTTCCGCGCAGACCGACTCGACTAGTGAGCTATTACGCTTTCTTTAAAGGGTGGCTGCTTCTAAGCCAACCTCCTAGCTGTCTATGCCTTTCCACATCGTTTCCCACTTAACTATGACTTTGGGACCTTAGCTGGCGGTCTGGGTTGTTTCCCTTTCCACAACGGACGTTAGCACCCGCAGTGTGTCTCCCGGATAGTACTCATTGGTATTCGGAGTTTGCAAAGGGTTGGTAAGTCGGGATGACCCCCTAGCCTTAACAGTGCTCTACCCCCAATGGTATTCGTCCGAGGCTCTACCTAAATAGATTTCGGGGAGAACCAGCTATCTCCCGGCTTGATTAGCCTTTCACTCCGACCCACAGGTCATCACCGCATTTTTCAACATACGTGTGTTCGGTCCTCCAGTTGATGTTACTCAACCTTCAACCTGCCCATGGGTAGATCGCCGGGTTTCGGGTCTATGCCCTGCAACTAAACGCGCAGTTAACACTCGCTTTCGCTACGGCTCCCCTATTCGGTTAACCTTGCTACAGAACATAAGTCGCTGACCCATTATACAAAAGGTACGCAGTCACCTAACAAGTAGGCTTCCACTGCTTGTACGTATGCGGTTTCAGGTTCTATTTCACTCCCCTCACAGGGGTTCTTTTCGCCTTTCCCTCACGGTACTGGTTCACTATCGGTCAGTTAGGAGTATTTAGCCTTGGAGGATGGTCCCCCCATATTCAGTCAAGATTTCTCGTGTCCCGACCTACTCGATTTCACGGTAAGTTTATTTTCGTGTACGGGGCTATCACCCTGTATCGCTGCTCTTTCCAGAGCATTCCACTAATTTACAAACCGCTTAAGGGCTAATTCCCGTTCGCTCGCCGCTACTAAGGAAATCTCGGTTGATTTCTTTTCCTCGGGGTACTTAGATGTTTCAGTTCTCCCGGTTCGCCTCATTAAGCTATGTATTCACTTAATGATACCTGCCTTACGACAAGTGGGTTTCCCCATTCGGACATCTGAGCCTATAACGCCTTTTATCGGCTTAACTCAGCTTTTCGCAGATTAACACGTCCTTCATCGCCTCTAACTGCCAAGGCATCCACCACATACGCTTAGTCACTTAACCATACAACCCCAAACGGTCTTGCTCGTTATTAGTCGTTTCTACGGCATTGTCTTCTGATTTCTCTCGATTACATAACACGTTATGCGCATTTCGAGAAAACATTGACGGCTTTGTAGAATCGCCTAATTCCGTCGCAATACAGCCAATTAACTGACCGTATTTGCTTGGACTGTTCGGTGACTAAACCGAACTAATTGTATCGCCTGACATTTTCACGCATTCAATAAGAATGTTTCAAACATGGATGTTTGAATGTCGAATTGCACACGGATGTACTAAATTCGACCCTTGAGTAAGAGATAATCAATAGATTATCAATTTTGAAAACACTAGAAATGTGTTTTCGTTTTGGTGCTTATATCATTTGATAACATCGTGCGACACGTTGTTATCGATACAAACACCGGGTTTAATATCAGCTTTCCAAATTGTTAAAGAGTACATTTATGCGCACATTCGGCATAAAGTTGGTAAAAAACCAAATTTAAATCATCATCTTGATGCCTTAAATTTGGCTTTTCGTCCTGTAAGAAATAAAATGGTGGAGCTAAGCAGGATCGAACTGCTGACCTCCTGCGTGCAAGGCAGGCGCTCTCCCAGCTGAGCTATAGCCCCATCGGATTCCAATGGACATTGGGATTTCGACAAACAGATACAAAGTATTTTTGCTATTTTTCTAGGCATTTTATAACGACGTTTAGTGGACTAAACGAGTTGTAAAATAACACCGAAAAAGCAAAAATTGGTAGGTCTGAGTAGACTTGAACTACCGACCTCACCCTTATCAGGGGTGCGCTCTAACCAGCTGAGCTACAGACCTACTACATCTGTCTTTCGACTTATTTCTTTATCTTTCGTTATCAGTGCAATTTGTGTGAACACTCGCAGTACTTTCGTACTCATTAAGTTGTCTACTTAAGGTAAGGAGGTGATCCAACCCCAGGTTCCCCTAGGGTTACCTTGTTACGACTTCACCCCAGTCATGAATCACAAAGTGGTAACCGTCCTCCCGAAGGTTAAACTAGCTACTTCTTTTGCAACCCACTCCCATGGTGTGACGGGCGGTGTGTACAAGGCCCGGGAACGTATTCACCGCGGCATTCTGATCCACGATTACTAGCGATTCCGACTTCATGGAGTCGAGTTGCAGACTCCAATCCGGACTACGACAGACTTTATGGGATTCGCTCCACCTCGCGGTCTTGCTGCCCTTTGTATCTGCCATTGTAGCACGTGTGTAGCCCATCCCGTAAGGGCCATGATGACTTGACGTCGTCCCCACCTTCCTCCGGTTTATCACCGGCAGTCTCCTTAAAGTTCCCACCCGAAGTGCTGGCAAATAAGGATAAGGGTTGCGCTCGTTGCGGGACTTAACCCAACATTTCACAACACGAGCTGACGACAGCCATGCAGCACCTGTCTCAGAGCTCCCGAAGGCACGAAGCTATCTCTAGCGACTTCTCTGGATGTCAAGGGATGGTAAGGTTCTTCGCGTTGCATCGAATTAAACCACATGCTCCACCGCTTGTGCGGGCCCCCGTCAATTCATTTGAGTTTTAACCTTGCGGCCGTACTCCCCAGGCGGTCAACTTATCGCGTTAGCTGCGCTACCCACGTCTTAAAGACACAAACAGCTAGTTGACATCGTTTACGGCGTGGACTACCAGGGTATCTAATCCTGTTTGCTCCCCACGCTTTCGTGCCTCAGCGTCAGTATTTGTCCAGGTGGCCGCCTTCGCCACTGATGTTCCTTCCAATCTCTACGCATTTCACCGCTACACTGGAAATTCCACCACCCTCTACAATACTCTAGACAGCCAGTTCGAAATGCAGTTCCAAGGTTGAGCCCTGGGCTTTCACATCTCGCTTAACAATCCGCCTACGCACGCTTTACGCCCAGTAATTCCGATTAACGCTCGCACCCTCCGTATTACCGCGGCTGCTGGCACGGAGTTAGCCGGTGCTTCTTCTGCGAGTAACGTCACAGCTAGCAGATATTAGCTACTAACCTTTCCTCCTCGCTGAAAGTGCTTTACAACCCGAAGGCCTTCTTCACACACGCGGCATGGCTGCATCAGGGTTTCCCCCATTGTGCAATATTCCCCACTGCTGCCTCCCGTAGGAGTCTGGGCCGTGTCTCAGTCCCAGTGTGGCTGATCATCCTCTCAAACCAGCTAGAGATCGTCGCCATGGTAGGCCTTTACCCCACCATCTAGCTAATCTCACTTGGGCTAATCTAAAGGCGAAAGGTCCGAAGATCCCCTCCTTTGGTCCGTAGACATTATGCGGTATTAGCAGTCGTTTCCAACTGTTGTCCCCCACCTCAAGGCATATTCCCAAGCATTACTCACCCGTCCGCCGCTCGTCATCTTCTAGCAAGCTAGAAATGTTACCGCTCGACTTGCATGTGTTAAGCCTGCCGCCAGCGTTCAATCTGAGCCATGATCAAACTCTTCAATTAAAAAGTTGTTTTTTGATTCCGAAGAATCGACTCAATGAATTTGCTGGTTGTTTTCACTTTAAAAGTAAAAACAAACTTTACATAAAACATATGTATATATTTTGTGTGTCATCATCATTAAGTTAATGTGCTACCAGTATAAATACTTAGTAGCTTTGTAAATCAATCTTAATGTGAGTGCCCACACAAATTGCATGATAACTAATTGTTAAAGAACTTAGATGAAGACTCATCTAAAGAGCAAAAATCGCATTCGTTTTTGCCGTTGCTTTTCGTTGAAAGCGGATGCGCATTCTACGCATCTGAAGTTTAATGTCAACCGTTTTTAAAATCTTTTTTGAAAAAGTTTTTAAAGCAGGATTTGCTTAAAACTCCCTTCACACTTGGCTTGTCAACCTTGTTGCCTAACCCCGTGGAAGTGGATGCGCATTCTAGAGATTTTTAGTCTTTGGTCAAGCCTTTTTCCTTACTTTTTTATAAAAACGAATCGTTCGCTTATTTTTTAAACAATACGAGTGTAATTTGTCGTTTTTAGCTCAAAAATTTATTGTGTTGGCGACATGATACGGCTACATCAGCGAATATAAGAATGCGTTTTCTTTGCCAAAATTGAGGAAAAAGTTGATCCTAATGGCAAATAATGACTCAAAAACAGTGTTTTAACACTATTTTAACGATTTATGATTGCAGTTTTTATAGATCGGGTTAACATAGGTTTTGATTGGATTATCTTTATTAAAATAAAAATCGGGTAGTGAAAATGAAATCTCCTTTAATTTTAACCTCTTTACTGGTTGCTTCAGGCTTTGCACTAGTGGGCTATTTTAGTGCACCTGTTGTTGGATTAGATGCGTCATCTTTGGCTATAGGTTTACTCGTTGCAGGTTTTCTTTCTCCTGTACTGGTAAATGCAATGCAAGGTGGTGAAACAAAATCAGCGGATATAAAAACCCTTTATGTTGGTAACCTTCCTTATCGAGCAAATGAAGCCGCTGTTAGAACACTTTTTTCTGAACATGGGGTTGTTCACTCAGTTCGACTCATGAAAGACAAGCAAACCGGTAAACGTCGTGGGTTTGGTTTTGTCGAAATGGCCGCTAGCGATGCCAGCAATGCCGTAAACTCGCTTAATGATACAGAGTTTCAGCAAAGAACCTTAAAAGTACGTGAAGCCAAAGAACGACCGGAGTCCGCTGATAGTCAAGACTAATACTGCTCTTTGGTTATCAAAATGACAGTAAATAAAAAAGGCCATCGATGATGGCCTTTTTACTGTTTAAACGATACTAAGCTGGACTAAGATGCTTCTCTAGCAATTGCTCGATAAGCAATGTCAGTTCTAAACTGCACGTCTTCCCAACTTATTTGCTCTAAAAGCTCATACGCTGCTTTTTGTGCTTCTGTTACCGTTTGGCCTAAAGCGGTGGCACAAAGAACGCGTCCACCCGCGGTGACTATATTGCCATCTTTCTCAGCCGTGCCAGCATGAAAGGTTTTACGATCAGATGATGTATTAATGTCCAAACCAGAAATTACGTTACCTTTAGCATAACTACCAGGGTATCCGCCTGCTGCTAATACTACACCAACGGCTGCTCTTGAGTCGAAATCAATGCTGGCTTTATCAAGTTCACCTTTACAAGCAAGCAAACAAAGCTCAACAAGATCTGAATTTAATCGCATCATAATAGGTTGAGTTTCAGGATCGCCAAAACGACAGTTGTACTCAATCACTTTTGGTGCACCTGAATCGTCAATCATTAAACCCGCATATAAGAAACCTGTATATGGAGCACCTTCTTTTGCCATTCCTTCAACGGTTGGCACAATCACTTCGTCCATAATGCGTTGATGAATTTCAGGTGTTACCACAGGAGCCGGTGAATACGCGCCCATTCCACCCGTATTAGGTCCTTGATCACCATTGTATGCACGCTTATGATCTTGGCTAGTTGCCATTGATAAAATGTTTTTACCATCAACCATAACAATGAAGCTGGCTTCTTCACCCGTTAAGAACTCTTCGATTACTACACGATGGCCAGCATCACCAAAGGCGTTACCCGCTAGCATATCTTTAATCGCATCTTCGGCTTCGGCTAGGGTCATCGCCACAATCACACCTTTACCAGCAGCTAAGCCATCGGCTTTGACTACAATAGGTGCACCTTTTTCACGAACATAGTCGATTGCAGGTTCAATCTCTGTAAAGTTCTGATAATCGGCGGTAGGAATGTTGTTACGGGCTAGGAAGTCTTTAGTGAATGCCTTAGAGCCTTCGAGTTGAGCTGCTTTCGCACTTGGACCAAAAATAGTAAGACCTTCAGCCTGAAATGCATCAACTACACCATCAACTAGCGGTTGCTCAGGACCTACAATAGTCAATTCAATTTGGTTTTGCTTTGCAAACTCAACCAATTTTGCAATATCACCCACTTGGATATTTACATTTTCTAAACCTGGCTCTGTCGCCGTTCCAGCATTACCCGGTGCGACAAATACGGTTTCGACACTATTTGATTGGGCTGCCTTCCATGCTAGAGCATGTTCACGACCACCACTACCAATCACTAATACATTCATTTTTATTTTCCTGAAAACTGGTTTGTAACCGGCTTTACTGTTACTTAGCCGGTTTGACAAATTTTAATGTCATACGATCGCTTTCTCCGATCGCTAAATATTTTTCTTTATCCTTTTCACCAAGTCGTAAAACAGGTGGAAGGGTCCAGACACCTTTCGGGTGAGAAGCTGTATCTTTGGGATTCGCATTGATTTCACTGCTCGCGGCTAATGTAAAACCAGCAGCTTCGGCTAACTCAATTGCCATAGCAACTGGAAAATAACCACTGCTTTTATTCGCTTCAAAGTCCTGCTCAGCAGGCATTCGATGCTCAACGACTCCTAACACACCGCCAGGTTTTAATGCTTTAAAAGCGTCAAGAAAGACTTGTTCCACACCACTTTGACCCCAGTTGTGCAAATTTCTAAAGGTTAATACCAAATCGGCACTGCCCTGTGGAGCAAGATCGTTTTGTGTTTTAGGGATAAAGTTCGTTAGTTTTACTTCGCTGTAAATCTCATCAGCTGCAAGTTTCGCCTCGAGTCTTTTACGCGAACGACTGTAATAATTATCTTCGCCTGTATCAGGGTAATGAGCAGCGTACAGGGTACCATTACCTTTTAACGCAGGTGCAAGAATTTCAGTGTACCAACCACCACCTGGGGCAATTTCAACCACAGTCATATCGCTCTTAAAACCAAAAAAGGTTAGGGTTTCAATGGGGTTACGATACACATCACGCGCTTTATTTTGCGCACTACGATGGTCGCCTGAAACCGCTTGCGTAAGCACATCGCTTAGCTCTGTGTTGGCTTGAACTGGGCTGGTAACCATGCTGGCTAATAACGCGCTTGCAAGTAAGCTTTTTACTAATTTCATCTTTATCTCCCAAATATTATTATTTTTCACTAGATCTTTTTATTTGACCTAGCTCTTTTATAGCAGATATTTAAAAGAGGATCAGTGAATTCCACTAACCCTCTGATAAAATTTAGAAATTAATGGCGAAAATGACGCATTCCGGTAAAGACCATAGCAATGCCATGCTCATTAGCAGCGGCAATCACTTCTTCATCTCGCATTGAGCCACCCGGTTGGATAACGGCTTTGATACCCGCTTCGGCAGCTGCATCTAAGCCATCACGGAATGGGAAGAACGCATCTGATGCCATTACTGAGCCAGCCACTTCTAAACCTTCATCAGCGGCTTTAATACCCGCGATTTTAGCCGAATAGACACGACTCATTTGACCAGCACCAACACCAATGGTCATATCGTTTTTAACATACACAATGGCGTTTGATTTAACATACTTTGCGACTTTCCAGCAAAATAGTAAATCTGACATTTCTTGCTCTGTTGGTTGACGTTTGGTCACAACTTTCAAATCGTCCATGCCCACCATGCCTTGGTCTCTGTCTTGAACCAATAAGCCACCATTTACTCGTTTTTGCTCTAAGCCAGTAGTTTTAGTATCCCAACTACCACATTCTAATAAACGAACATTAGGCTTAGCAGACACAATTTGTGCGGCTGCTGAAGATACTTTAGGGGCGATGATCACTTCAACGAATTGACGAGAAACAATGGCTTCTGCCGTATCAGCATCTAATTCTTGGTTGAAAGCAATGATGCCACCAAAAGCAGAAGTAGGGTCGGTTTTAAACGCACGTTCATATGCTTCAAGAATGTTATCACCAAGCGCAACACCACACGGGTTTGCGTGTTTAACAATCACACAAGCTGGTTGATCAAATTCTTTAACACACTCTAATGCCGCATCGGTATCAGCAATGTTATTGTAGGATAACGCTTTACCTTGCAACTGAGTTGCCGTTGCTACTGACGCTTCTTCTGGGTTTGCTTCAACATAAAAAGCAGCGGCTTGATGAGAGTTCTCACCGTAACGCAAATCTTGCTTTTTGATGTACTGACTATTGTAAGTACGAGGGAATTTGCTTACCGATTCTTCATCAGTGTAAGCAGGTAACATGGTACCAAAATAATTTGCAATCATGCCATCATAACGAGCAGTATGCTCAAAAGCAGCAATGGCTAAATCAAAACGCGTTTTGTGCTGTAGTGAACCATTGTTCGCCGCCATCTCAGCTAATACGCGGTCATAGTCAGATGCATTTACAATGATGGTGACATCTTTATGGTTTTTCGCTGCTGCTCGAACCATTGTAGGGCCACCGATGTCAATATTTTCAATCGCATCTTCTAGGGTGCAATCTTCTTTAGCAACGGTATTAGCAAATGGGTATAGGTTAACAACCACCATATCAATGGCATCAATATTGTTTTCCGCCATTACCGCTTCGTCCTGTTCACGACGAGCTAAAATACCACCATGAATTTTTGGATGCAGTGTTTTTACCCTTCCATCCATGATTTCTCGGTGCCCAGTGTGATCAGATACCTCTGTTACTGAAATATTGTTTTCAGCTAATAGTTTGGCTGTACCACCTGTTGATAAAATATCTACACCTTGTTGAGCCAATGCGCGAGCGAACTCAACAATGCCAGTTTTGTCAGAAACACTTAACAGAGCGCGTCTAATTGGGCGTGGAGTATCCATAGTTATTTTCTATACCTTTTTGAAATGTAAATAATGATATTGTTTATTTATTACTTAATGTTGGTAAACATTAAGTCATTATTTTTTAGCTGAAATAATCGAGCCAGTTGAGCCTTATAATTTCAGTACCCTGTTGGGTGTTTGTGTTGACTAGATTGAAGCCCTATTCATTTATGGGTTCATTAATCACAACAATAAAAAAAGCACCCGAAGGTGCTTTAGGCAGGCAAACCTGCCTGTGAATTAGTTCATACCGTATTTTTTCAGTTTCTTACGTAACGTGCCACGGTTAATGCCTAGAAGGTTAGCAGCTCGAGTTTGATTACCACGCGTATACTGCATTACTTCTTCAAGCATTGGCGCTTCAATTTCTGATAAAACCAAGTCGTACATGTTGTCAACATCGTTGCCATTTAATTGAGATAAGTAGTTTTTAATTGCTACTTTAGCTTGAGAACGTAAAGGTGATGCCTTGGTCTGAGTTTGTAGGTCACCGATAACGAATGGAGAAGTAATATTTTGTTCAAACATATAGTTCAGACTCTTTTTAAGTTAATTTATCAAAAAACATATTCAAAGATTGTAACTGCTCTTGTGGCAATTCAATCTTGTTAAATACAGATCGAAATTCTTTGCCTTGGTCTTGCGTTTGCAAATACCAAGATACGTGCTTACGAGCTATCCTTGCGCCCATAAAATCACCATAAAATGTGTGCAGCGCTTGCACATGAGCAAGTAATATTGCTCTGATCTCTGCCAAAGACGGTGGCGCTAAATGGCTACCGGTATCCAGATAGTGATTAATCTCTCTGAAGATCCATGGTCGACCCTGTGCTGCACGTCCAATCATTACCGCATCTGCGTTGGTGTAATGAAGAACATATTCAGCTTTTTCTGCAGAATCGATATCACCATTAGCAATAACAGGGATACTGATTTCTGATTTAATTGCTTTGATCGTGTCGTATTCGGCAGCACCTTTATAAAAGTCACTGCGTGTACGGCCATGAACAGCTAAAGCTTGTATTCCATTGGCTTCCGCTATTTTTGCAATTTCAATACCATTGCGGGTGTTTTCACACCAGCCAGTACGAATTTTTAATGTTACCGGAACATCAACAGCTGCCACTACCGATTGAACAATATCCTCAACCAGAGACGGCTCTTTCATTAATGCTGAACCCGCTAACTTTTTATTTACTTTCTTTGCCGGGCACCCCATATTGATATCAATAATTTGAGCACCGTTGGCAACATTAACTTGCGCGGCAAATGCCATTTCAGCAGGATCTGAACCGGCGATTTGAACAGAACGGATCCCGGCTTCATCGCTGTGTTCCATTCTCAACTTAGACTTACCTGACGCCCAAACCTTAGGATTGGAAGAAAGCATCTCCGAAACAGCCATTGCTGCGCCTAACCGGCAACATAATTGTCTGAACGGTTTATCGGTTATTCCTGCCATAGGGGCTAGAATAACCTTACCGTCTAATTGATAAGAACCTATTTTCACGCTGTTGCTTTTTTGACCTTACCGTTCAAAAGGGCGCTAAGTTTACGTGTTTTTTAAATGAAATAAAAGCGTAATATTTGAACAATTTTGTATTTTTTAGTGATTTTTTATATTGACTTTTTCGGGCTCAAAAAAAATGGGCGAAAAAACAATTTTTCGCCCACTAATTTGTTAAATTACTGTTAATAAATGCTATTTATTTCTGCGACCTGATAAACGCACCCACTCATCTTGTTCACTGATAGGATCCATCGTACACCATTGACCATAGATCTCCTGTAACTCAACCCCCTGGTTTTCTAAAATTCCAGAAAGCGCTAACAAGCCATTATCAGCCACGTAATCAATAATCACAGGAGCGAGTTCACGTAAAGGCCCTGCTAATATGTTGGCAACGACCACATCGGCTTTTAGTTTTGGTTGATCTTTCGGTAAGAATAATTCTAGCCTGTCTTCAACACCGTTGCGTTTGGCATTTTCTAAACTTGCTTGCAAAGCTTGCGGGTCAATATCAATACCAATCACTTTTTTGGCCCCTAATTTGAGCGCAGCTAAAGACAGGATACCCGAACCACAGCCAAAATCGACCACGGTCTTACCATTAAGATCGAGAGAGTCTAACCAAGTTAAACAGAGTGCAGTTGTTGGGTGCGTACCAGTACCAAATGCCAGTCCAGGGTCAAGCATCACATTTACCGCATCCGGCTCAGGAACATCACGCCAGCTCGGACAAATCCACAAGCGCTGACCAAATTTCATGGGATGGAAGTTATCCATCCACTCGCGCTCCCAATCCTTGTCTTCAAGCTGTTCAAGTTTATATTGCATATCGTTCTTATCTGGATGAATCGATTTTAAGTAAGTTAATACTTTGTCCATATCATCACTGGCATCGAATAGCCCCATGACCACAGTATTGTGCCAATAAGTCACTTCATCTCCCGGTAAAGGCTCATAAATAGGCGTATCTTTTGCATCAATAAAGGTTACGGCTTGCGCGCCACAAGCACTTAACCAGTCGCTGTATTTCTCTGCGGTATCTTCATTAGCCGCCAAACGTAATTGGATCCAAGGCATATATCGTCTCTATATTTTTCAATTACCCATAGTTTAACATTAGTTATCAGATGCAAGTAATGGATATAACTAATTCTTGTTTATTATTAAGCTAATTCTTACCCTATCATTATTTAATGATATGCTGTCAACATAATCATATTTACATAACACTGCGCAAAGATGATGAAATACTTCCCCGTTTTCTTGGATGCCAAAAAGCTGAATACCTTGGTTATTGGTGGAGGTAATATTGCCGCTCGAAAAATAGAATCATTATTAAAAACTCCCGCTACCATCACCATCATCGCCCCCAAAGCGAACGACACCGTCAGCCAACTCGTGAGTGAACACTCACTTAATCACATTAAACAAGAATATCACGCCATTCACTTAGAACGGATCAATCTAGTTATTGCTGCAACCGACAACGAGCATGTTAACCAGCAAGCTGCTAAGGATGCGAAGCAACGAGGTATTCTATTGAATGTGGTCGATAACCCCAGCTTATGTGATTACATTACTCCCGCAATTATCGACAGAAGCCCGATGATTGTCGCGCTAAGCAGTGAGGGTAATGCCCCCATGTTGTTGCAGTTGTTAAAAAATCAAATTGACCAAACCTTGCCGAGTCATTACGGCGTACTCGCTACTTTTTGTGGCCAACATCGGCATAGAGTACAACAACAAATTCCTAAATTTGCTCAACGAAAACTATTTTGGCAACAGGTTATCGAAGGTCAAGTTGGTGAGCTTTTAATTCATAATCAGCAAGAAGCGGCTGAATCATTATTTGAACAATTACTTAAAAAGAGTGATAAAGAGACCTTGGGAAAACTCTGTTTAATTAAACTATCTAGCCATGATCCCGACTTACTGACTTTAAAAGCGTATCGCGCTATGCAAACTGCTGACTGTGTATTTCTCTTGGATAACCTACCGACAACATTCTATGACTATGCCCGAAAAGACGCTGATAAATATCGTCATTGGGATCAACAACACGTCACAACCCTAGTGCATAAACAACAAACTGTTGTGGTTTTATACCAATCGAGCATTGAACTCGCTAACAACGGGGTCGGTTTATCGCTGATCAAACTATCGTGTTAGTTGCATTCCTTGGTTCTATTGCTTAGTTCTATTGCTTGGTGACCTTGTGTGCTGAGGGTGTTCGCAAGTCTCCCCTCCTTTGCCATCAATCAACAAAAGTGCCCCTAATTATGGTAAATTTCATTTTATCTCGATATTAAGCAACGTATTATGACAGCTTAACGATTGTTCAATCTCGACCACCAGCCTAAACCAAAACCGAGCTTGATATACCTAAAGATTATAAGCTGAGCACATATTATGATGATAAGACCCTTAACCCTCGCCATTATTCTTGCAACTTCCGTGGTTAGCTGTAGTCAACAAGCAAGCCTTCCCAGTACATTTGAGAGCCCACTGACAACGGAACTGCCGGCAAACAAAATAGCAATTTCTCGAGCGCAATATCAAGATAGGCTATATGGTTTTTGGTTGGGTCAATCCATAGCTAATTGGACTGGACTTGTCACCGAAATGGATAAAATTGGTGGTGAGGGTATTCATGGTCAATTTTATACCCGTGACGATTGGGGCAAGCCCGATCAACCCAGCATTTGGGGGGAAGGCGTCCCCAGTAATTTGTCCACCACGATAGATTTTGTTTTTGCCGATACTGACGAGGTGTGGGGCTCTGATGATGACACCGACATTGAGTACATCTATCAACACTTACTGCACCAGCATCAAACCACCATACTAACTGGCGAACAAATTCGTGACGGGTGGTTAAAGCACATCTATAGCGAGCAAGAGAGTCCTTTAATGCTCGATGGTAAACGCGATAATTTTTTATGGGTATCAAATCAGCGCGCTCATGATTTAATGGCGCAACAGGGCTTAATTCCGCCGGCAACCTCAGATCCCACAAACAATAAAGAATTTGACATGATCGATGCTCAACTTACCACTGAGATCTTCGGTCTATTAGCGCCAACTCGTCCTGATATCGCGTTAAAGATGGCGAAATTACCCATTCAAACCACAGCACGGGAAAACGCACAATGGGCCAGCGAATTTTATGTGATCATGCACTCTTTAGCACCTACATACCAACTGAGCGAGAATAAATCCGACATTATTTTAGCCATGGCCACAACAGCACGCCAGCGATTACCCGAAGATTCCTACTCAGCCAAAATGTTTGATTATGTCCTTCGCCGTTATCAACAAGGCGCTAAATGGGAAGAGGTTCGAGATGAACTTTACATTAAATATCAAGTGAACCAAGAAGATGGTTACGACATCAGTTCTAAAAATTTGTATTGCAATGGCTGCTTTGCCTCAGGCATAAATTTTGCCGCCAGTATTGTTAGTTTATTGTATGGCGAAGGAGACTTACTCGAAACGATAAAAATAGCTGCTTTAGCAGGTTGGGACTCTGACAACCCTGCCGCAACTTGGGGCGGGCTGTTAGGCTTTATGTACGGTAAAGAGGGTATTGAACATGCCTTTAAACGCACATTCTCTAATCGTTTTAACATCCATCGCACCCGTGGTGGCTTTGCTAATAACGGCATTGATACCTTTGAAAATATGGCGTTAAAAGGTGCCGAAATTATTGATCGGGTTGTGGTTGAGCAAATGCAAGGACAATATGATGAACACAATCAGCGCTGGCTTTTACCTAAAGTCAACGTCACCATCGGCAAAGGACAATAATACGAGTAAACATAATGGGATTGGTATAAACACATAAAAAAGCCCTCTACAGAGGGCTTTTTAGTTCATGGGGTTGGCTTTAATTATGACAATTGTTGTTGCAAAGCCTTGGCAAGCTCATCCGAAGACTTATCCAAAATTAAGTGGACACAGCTATCGGTTAATGTGGCAACGCGTTTCACACTACCTTGCTTCAGTTCTGTTAAACCTTGTATCGGCGTATTTAGCGCTACTCGAATGCGGTTTCCAGCACATGCTTGTACCGATTCAATATTGTTTGCTCCGCCTAATAGAGGCAATAACTCAGCTGATTCACTTAAGCTGTCAGCAGAAACAGGTTGTTGTACAGCTTCAACGTTCACTTGCGGCTTAAGGTCTTTGCTTGCACGAACGTCAACACCGCCATTGGCTATAACGGCTTCCATTTCGGTTCTTAAGGTTTCAGCAATAGTACCCATAATCGCTTGCACGCCATTGCCCATAACAATAACCCCAGATGCGCCAAGCTGTTTCAATCGATTTTGATCAACTTTACTGACATCGGCCACTTCAATACGTAGTCGGGTAATACAGGAATCTAAGGTGGTAATATTTGCCGCACCACCATAAGCTAAGATCACTTCTTGCGCTTTTTCTGAACCTTCAAAATGTACTTCTTCTACATGACCATTGCTCTCTTCACGTCCCGGTGTTTTTAAGTTGAACTTAACGATAACAAAGCGGAAAGAGAAGTAATAAACTAAGGCATAACATAAACCAAGCGCACCAAATAGCCACAGTTTTTCGGCGTTGGCAGAGAGTACGATAAAGTCAATCAAACCATGCGAGAACGAGGTGCCGTGAACCATATCAAGGCTATTGCTTAAGAAGTACGCTGTTGATGCTAATAGCGCATGCATGAAATATAAAACCGGTGCCACAAACATAAACGCAAACTCGATTGGCTCAGTAATACCAGTTAAGAATGACGTTAACGCCGCTGAGATCATGATGCCACCAATTTTGGCTTTATTTTCTGGTTTTGCCACATGCCAAATAGCAATGGCTGCGGCAGGTAAACCAAACATTTTAAACATAAAGCCACCGGCTAATTGACCAAAGCCATTACCGGCTGCACGACTTGTTTCATCCGCTTGTAAGTAACAATTTAACACCCCGGTGACGGCTTCACCGGCACTATTTACACAGCTGCCCGCTTCAAAGAAAAATGGCACATTCCAAATGTGGTGTAGACCAAATGGAATTAAGCTACGTTCAACAAAACCATAAATGGCAAAGGCCATTTCTGGATTTTGGTTTGCGGACCAATGTGAAAAGTCTGAGATCAAACCACCAATTGGAGGCCAAACTAAAGCCAGTAGAATACCCAATGCGATGGTACTAAAACCTGTGGCAATTGGTACAAAACGTTTGCCGGCAAAAAAGCCAAGATAATCTGGTAGGCTTATTTTGTAAAATCGATTAAACATATAAGCGCCAACACTACCCGATAAAATACCGCCGGCAACACCGGTATCATAGGTTTTCTTAAATGATTCAATGTCAGCAGCACTCATCACTTGACCAGCCGCTATCATACTATCGATATTAATTTGTGCCATCAGGTTAATGGTGGCGACCATAATGCCGTAACCGACAATCGCGGCTAATGCCGCAACGCCATCATTATTGGTAAAACCAAGGGCAACACCAACGGCAAATAGCAGTGGCATTTGGCCAAAAATAGAGCCACCGGCGCTTTGCATAACCGATGATACCACCTCGGGTAAGAAGCTAAATTCAGCCGCCCCAACACCCAATAATATACCGGCTATGGGTAATACCGATACCGGTAGCATTAACGCTTTACCGACCTTTTGTAATGACGCGAATAGCGTCTTTGCAATACTCATTTTATTTTCCTGTTCTTGATTATCTTTTCTTATTGTTGATAAGCTCTAACAAGCTCTTTAACATCGTCTGTAGTTGCACATGCTAATGCTTGTTGCGCCAGATCCTGACATTCTTTCATATTAAGTGCACGTACTCGATACTTTGTTTCAGCCACTGCGCTTATTTGTACCGAAAGCTCATTCACCCCAAGACCCAATAAAATGGGTTGTGCTAAAGGTTGCGCTGCCATACCACCACATACACCAACCCAGCGATTGTGTTTTCGAGCACCTTTTACGGTTAAATCAATCATTCTAAGTACAGCGGGGTCTAGATTATCAGCAAGTGGGGCTAAGCGTGCATTACCTCGGTCCATGGCTAAGGTATACTGAGTTAAGTCATTGGTACCAATAGAGAAGAAGTCTGCTTCTTGCGCCAAAACATCGGCCATAAGGGCTGCCGATGGAACTTCTATCATAACCCCAAGTTCAACACCTTTGATTGATAATTTTTCCGCTTCTTGGTCAAGCACTTTGCGCGCAAGCTTTAACTCTGTTAATGAGGATATCATCGGCAACATGATGCGCAGTTTTTTACCCACCGAGGCGCGTAATAATGCACGAAACTGCTCGCGAAGAATTTCAGGTCGATCTAAACAAATTCGAATACCACGTTCACCAAGGAAGGGGTTTTCCTCTGGCTCAATAGGTACATAAGGCAATGGTTTATCTCCACCGACATCAAGGGTTCGCACAATGGCCGGCTTATCGACGCCAATACCTTCTAACATTTCACTGTACGCTTCAAACTGTTCTTGCTCGCTAGGTGCGTTTAAGCGATCGAGGAATAAAAATTCACTGCGCAATAAACCAATGCCATCAGCGCCCTGCTCCGCAGCTTTTTTAGCGTCTTTTACATCACCAATATTGGCAGCGACTTCCACTTCCACATTATCTTGAGTAATGGCTGGCTGCAAGGCTTGCGCCAACGCTTGTTCTTTGAGCTTTCGATCATTGTCTTGATCCAATTTCAGCTGCGCCATCGCATCTTCGGTAGGTGAAACTAATACCACACCTTTGTTTGCATCGACCAGTAATTCGGTGTCATTCGCCAGCTCAAGTACACTCTTATCGACGGCGGCTAACATTGCCAAACTTAGCGAACGAGCGATAATTGCCACATGGGATGAGGCACTGCCGGTGGTGGTCAGAACGGCTTTAATGTTTTTACCTTCAAAACCTGCGATTTGTGATGGCGTCAACTCTTCTGCGACTAAAATACAGTTTTCAGGTAAGTTCGCTAATGGATCTTCTGTTTTACCTAATAAGACGCGTAAAACGCGATCGCCAACATCTTTTAAATCGGCCGCACGTTGTTGCATCAATGGATTCGCTAACCCCTCAAGCACATGGACCTGTTCATCAATGGCGTGTTGCCAAGCTGCTGGCGCACTCACTGATTGCTTGATTTGTGCGCTTGCAGATTCAACAAGAGACGGATCCGTTAATAACAACAAATGAGCTGATAAAATTTCAAATTGATCTTTATTTCCAGCTTCCTGCTGCTCGTTTATGGCCGCTTGTAAACTCGCTTGTGCTTGCAAAATAGTCGTTGTTAAGCGTTGCTGTTCTTGCTCACTGTTTTGCGCCTTGGCTTCGTATTCAAAAGATTCTTTTTCAAACTTAAATATTGGCCCTAAAGCAAAGCCCGGCGATGCGGTTATGCCTTTTAATTCGCTCGTGTTTTCACTTGTGGGGAATAATAAAGAAGGCTCTTTAACGCGCTCCAAAGCATGTTTGTCTTCACTTTGTTGCTGAACCTCTTCACCTAAACCAGATAAGACTGCGTCAGTAAGGGCGGCCAAGGCTTCTTCAGCATCAGCACCATTGGTACTGAAGCTGATGTCATCACCAAAACCAATATTTAAGCCCATAATAGCGGTAACACTGCGAGCATTGGCTTGACGATTCGCCGACTTTAAAACTATCTCACCACCATATAAGTTAGCGATTTTAGCAATGTAAGCCGCCGGACGAGCGTGGATACCAGTATGGTTGGCGACTTTCACCGTACTAGACTCTTGCTGTTCACCTAAAAGAGCAACCGATGAATCTTCTGATTTTAGTTTTACTTGGTAAAACATCTGCTCAAATTCAGTTCGTGGCTCAGAAGAAAGTATTATGGTGTCGATTTTTTCTTGGTTGGTGATTAACACAGGTGTAATTAAACTGGTGGCATGTTGAGCAACAAAATCCACATCAAACTGGATTAGAATATCCCCTGTTTTTACTTGCTGACCTGTGGATACTTTTACGCTAAAACCATCACCTCGAAGTTTTACCGTATCAATCCCAATATGCATTAACACTTCAACTCCATTTGAGGCTTCTATGGATACGGCATGGCAAGATGGGTGAATCATCGTGACTTTACCATCACACGGGGCCTTTAGTAGCCCTTCAACGGGATCAATGGCAGCCCCATCACCTACCATTTTTTGCGCAAATGCCTGATCAGGCACTTGTGTTAAAGAGATTAGTTCACCTCGGATCGGCGCCATTAAAGTCATCATGGATGCGCCAATTGCTCCGATTGGGCGATCTTTTTGTTCGGACACAGTTTTTCTCCTGGGAAAGTCTTATGTAATATTTTGCTGTAATGAAAGTGTAGTTATATAAACTTTTATCGTTATCGACTTAGGTCAACTAAACCTTATTTTGCTCACCATTAGCGTAGTAGCTAAGTATCGAAAAATAATACAAACATTTAGTACTGTGCACGATATCGACAAAAAATAATAGGCGCAAGTCCATTTGCGATAAAACGGGTACTAGGGTCTGGCTAAGTCGCATTTTGTCATCTAAACTGCGTAATAGATTTTTCGCGGTTAACACATATTTAACCATCGAACCCCTTATCTGTCGTCACAATGAGATCAGGTTTTCATAAAAGAACAATCGTCTGTAACTTTATTTCGTAATTTCACAAAAAAAACGAGTGTTTTTTCACCAGCGCATAGCGTATTTAGCGTTTTTTTTGTAATAAATGCTACTTTTTCCGATAAAATTATGATCTAAAACAGGGTTCTAAGGCTTTTTTATGCTAAAGTCACCGCAATTATTTAATTAGTTTCACATTAAGTAAACTCACACGACATATTTAAAGAGGCTTTCACAAATGCGCAAGACTAAGATTATTTGTACAATCGGTCCCGCTTCCGAATCCAAAGAGATGCTAACCAACTTGGTTAATGCAGGCATGAATATCATGCGTCTAAACTTTTCACACGGTGACTATGATGAGCATCAAGGCCGTATTGATGCCGTTCGCGAAGTAGCGACTGAGACTGGCAAAAAAGTAGCTATCTTATTAGATACTAAAGGCCCAGAGATTCGCACTATGAACCTAGCTGATGGTGATGTTTTACTTGAAGCTGGCCAAACTTTTACACTAACAACAGATCAAAGCATCGTTGGTGACAAGACTCGTGTTGCCGTTACGTACCAAGACTTTGCCAAAGATCTTTCTGTTGGTAACACTGTGTTACTTGATGATGGCTTAATTGAGCTAACCGTAACCGAAATCACTGCGACGGATGTGATCTGTCGAGTAGAAAATACAGGTGAACTTGGCAACAAAAAAGGTGTTAACCTTCCAGGTGTTAGCGTTAACTTACCAGCGCTTTCTGAAAAAGATAAATCAGATATCGTTTGGGGTTGTGGCCAAGGCGTTGACTTTATTGCCGCATCTTTCATTCGTAAAGCATCTGATGTTGAAGAAATCCGTGCTTTATTAAATGCTAACGGCGGTGAAAAAATTCACATCATTTCTAAAATTGAAAACCAAGAAGGTGTTGATAACTTTGATGCTATTCTGGCGGCGTCTGATGGCATCATGGTTGCCCGTGGTGATCTAGGTGTTGAAATTGCGGTTGAAGAAGTTATTTTTGCCCAAAAGACAATGATTCAAAAATCTGTTGCTGCTCGTAAACCAGTTATCACTGCAACACAAATGCTTGATTCAATGATTAAAAACCCTCGCCCAACGCGTGCTGAAGCCGGTGACGTTACAAACGCCATCCTTGATGGTACCGATGCTGTTATGCTTTCGGGTGAATCTGCAAAAGGTAAATACCCTGCAGAAACAGTGGCTATTATGGCGCAAATCTGTGAACGTACAGACGATGCAATGAAGCAATTAGAGCGTCCAGCGTCTCCTGAATACGCCGATATTCGTGTAACGGAATCAGTATGTAAATCTGCGGTACAAGCTGCAAAAGATTTAGACGTTGACCTAATTGTTGTTACCAGCCAAGGCGGTAAAACAGTTAAGTCAGTACGTAAGTACTTCCCGAAAGCACAAATTTTAACGCTAACTCGTGATGAGAAAACAGCACAGCAATTATGTTTAACAAAAGGCGTTACAACGTCAATTGTTGAACCTTTTGAAAGCAGTGACTCTATTTTTGAGAAAGCGAAAGAAAAAGCCGTTGAAAAGGGCTTGGCCAAATCTGGTGATACCATTATCGTGGTAACTGGTGCGTTGTTTAATCAAACAAATACCATGTCAGTTCACAAAATTGACTAAGACCTAAATAAAGGCTTATAAAAACATAAAAGGCTGATTTATCAGCCTTTTTTATTGCCTTTAGCGGCTATCAATAACTTACCTAAAAAAGCCTTCACTTGCTTACTAAGTAGGCAACATTTAATGGCATTGCGATTATTTGTCATATCTAGCTTTAATTAAATCTCGTAATGCTTTTAATCCTTTACCTTGGTTTACCAGTTTCCAAGCCATATACAATGTTTGCTTGCCTTCATTGTGATTCGGCGGTGAGTCTGCCAAATTAAGCATGGTTAATTGCCCGCTATCAACTAGCGGAGCCACTCTATGAGTGGGCAAAAAGCCAACCCCTAATCCTGCCGTAATCGCCTTAATTTTATACTCTAACGTAGGCACATAAATATGCCTGCTTTGCTCTATCACCCCTGATGTTCTGGGAATCGCATTACGCGAACTATCATGTACAATAATGGTGTGATGTTGCTTTAATGTCGGCAACGAAATATTCCCGTTTATTTGCGCTAGAGGGTGCTTTGGTGACGCCATAAAGGCTTGCGATATTTCGCACATAATCTCTGTACGTACGCCCGTTTGTCTGGGAGTGGGTGCAGGGGCGCCTATGAGTAAGTCCACTTTATCTTCTAATAGTGACTCCCAACTTCCCGCCATCACTTGCTCACTAATATCAAGCTCAATGTCGTTATATTGCGCCAAAAAATCAGCTAATATTGGATAAACCTGAGCAACATCGATGATAGAGTCAACGCCAATACGAATCTTTGGCTCCCAACCTTTCGCTAAAGTTTGCGTTTTCTCACCTAATTTTTCTACTGCCAACAGAATATCTCGCCCTTCATTAAGCAGCAGTCGCCCCGCAGGGGTGAGCACAGAACGCCGCCCTTGGCGTTGAAATAAGGTCACTTGTAATTGCTCTTCGAGCTTTTGCACAATATAAGATAAAGCAGAAGGCACTTTATTTAACGCTTCGGCAGCCCCTGCAAAACTCCCGCGTTTATCAATAGCATCAAGAACCAGCAAAGCTTCTAAAGTGATAGGTAAACTCATGATTTTGTATTCCCCAATAATTATTCAATATTTTTGAACAAAATGAGCGAAAAATCCATCTTATTTAACCAAGATTACTGCCCTATACTGAGCTCAATGACTAAATCTAGTTAAAAATCTTATTTAAGGATATAAAAATGAAAAGTTCTTTAATCAAAAAAATTGTGCAATCAAATAACAGTTTAGCCCCTCTGCCATTAAGATTGGTGGCCGGCATTATCTTTATTGCTCATGGTGGACAAAAGCTGTTTGCATGGTTTGGTGGCTATGGCTTAGAGGGGACCGGACAATGGATGGCCTCTATAGGTTTAACACCGGGATATCTGATGGCGCTTTTAGCCGGTAGTGCTGAGTTTTTTGGCGGCATTTTGTTACTGGTCGGTTTGTTGACTCGCTTAAATGGCCTAGTTTTGGCGTTAACCATGGTGGTCGCTATCGTTACTGTGCACTTAGAAAATGGCCTGTTTTTAAGCAATAACGGCTATGAGTTTGGTTTAGCATTGTTGGCAATGACATTAACATTAATGATCACAGGTGGAGGAAAGTTCTCTGTCGATCAACAATTAACCAAGACATTAAATAAATAATTTTAGTTTTTAAGGAATAATACAATGGGATTAATTGTCGACGGTAAATGGGTAGATCAATGGTACGACACCGAAAAAAGTAAAGGTGAATTTGTTCGTCAAGAGAGTCGTTTTCGCCACCAAATCAGTCAAGATAAAGATAACCCGTATCAACCCGAAAAAGATCGCTATCACTTATATGTCTCTTTAGCGTGTCCTTGGGCACATCGCACTTTAATTTTTCGCACGTTAAAGAAGCTTGAGCCTTATATTTCAGTCAGTGTCGTAGAGCCTATAATGTTAGAAAATGGCTGGGAACTTGGCGAAAAGGGTGATCCGTTATATCAACTAGATTACATGTATCAACTGTACTTAAAAGCCGCTTCCGATTATCAAGGTAGGGTCACCGTACCAGTGCTATGGGATAAGAAAACGCAAACAATCGTTAATAATGAGTCAGTTGATATCATTAGAATGTTTAATAGCGCCTTTAATCACTTAACCGGAGATCAGCAAGATTTCTACCCCGATGCCCTACGTTCAAATATAGATACGGTTAATGAGCGAATTTATCATGGAGTCAATAATGGCGTATATCGTGCTGGCTTTGCGACTACACAAGATGCTTATGAACAGGCTTATAACGAGTTGTTTGATTGCCTAGAGTGGCTAGAGCACGAGTTGGCGCACAAGCGTTACTTGCTTGGCGATGTCATCACTGAAGCCGACTGGCGCTTATTTACCACTTTAGTACGTTTTGACCCGGTTTATCATGGCCATTTTAAATGTAATAAGAAAAAGATCAGTGAATACCCCAATATCAGTGGTTATTTGAGGGAGTTATACCAAGTGGATGGGATTAAGGACACAGTGGATTATGATCATATTAAAATTCATTACTATATGAGTCATATTACCATCAACCCGACTCAAATTGTGCCTCTAGGCGGGATCGAAAATTTGTCATTGCCGCATCAGCGGGACAAAAATCACCAATAATGGAGTAAAGCATGTTAACACCATATCGCTATCAAGATTTGGGCTCCGCTAATTATGGCTGGCTTAAGGCTCGGCATCATTTTAGTTTTGCCCATTATTACAACCCAGCCAGAATGGGCTTTGGCAAACTTAGAGTGGTAAACGACGATTGGGTTGAGCCAGGTAGGGGCTTTGACCCACACCCACATCAAAACATGGAAATTATTACCTACGTACGCTCTGGTGAAATTGTGCATCAAGATAATACCGGTAATAAAGGAGTGACCAAAGCAGGTGAAGTCCAGGTAATGAGTGCTGGTCATGGAATTATTCATTCTGAGTACAATTTAAGTAAAGATCCTCTAACCTTGTACCAAATTTGGATCGAAACTAAGCAAAATAATGTTAGCCCTCGATGGGAGAGTAAAACCTTTCCCAAACATGACGCAACATCAGATTTAGCTTTATTAGTCAGTGGGGATAAGCGTGATAAAGATGCTCTATTTATTTACCAAGATGCAAAGATATATGGTGGCAACATTCAACAGCAACATACCTTGAACCATAACTTAATACATCAGGGCTATTTTTTGGTATCTAAAGGTGAGGTGATTGTAAGAGATGGCAACGACTCTGTTCGTCTTACTCAAGGGGACGCCTGTGAAATTATCAACTGTCAACAGATACAAATAGAGGCCATAGCGCCTAGTGAAGTATTGATCATTGATGTGCCTGCCTAAGGTGGTATTTGCCTAAAAGTAACCCATAAAAGAAAACGGATTAAATTCACCTTTAATCCGTTTTATGGTCAGGGTCCGGTTATTTCTGTTTTTCAATCGTCTCTAAAAGCGCCATTAGAGCGGGAGCAGAAAACCCTCGGTCATAAAAGTGTAGAATTTTAGCATTGCTATCAAGCAACATAACGCGCGCGTTGTTTGGTCTTTCATTACCAGTAAACTGTTGTATGTTATCGCCCCCTTGATAAATAGTGATCACGCCTTTCCACATTTCTTTTGGGATCCCCGCTCGCATACCATTGTCAATAAACGTACTGAACATTCTCGGAAACATACCTTGCATTGTTGGGAGTTCATATACGGGCAGGCGAGTTTCGGTCATTTCAAGACCAATTAACCAACGGTCAATATCAAATTGACTGTCTTGTACATAACCAAGTAGTAACAGGGTTAGCGGATGGTCAAAGTCTTTTGGTAAGGTGTACTCTTGCTTTTCTAAACTCTCGCCCTGAACAGTTGGAAACGTTTTACCAACAAGCTGTTGGTTGGGATATTGAGTGCTACAAGCGGCCGTCAAGAAAAGACAAAAGGTTAGTGATAACAAGCGTAAATATTTCATTTTATTCTCCTTTTTGTTTAATGTACGTTGATTTAATCGATTCAGTTCAAAGATTAATTGTTGGCAACATAATCTGAAAACCATTCTTATCCGTACTGCTTTGAAACCGTTTAAAGGGGCATCACCATGCGACTCACAAGATCGGACCAAGCCCAATCCACTTTGCAGATGCAATTACTTGGATACGCCGGATTGTTGCCATTTTTACTTTGCCTTGGCCAACAAATGCATTGGTTGCCATCGTTTATTGAGCAACCAGAACACGTTTTTCGCTACTACAGCAGTACCATTTTAGCATTTCTTGCTGGCTCCCTATGGCTAAGAGCCCCTAATTCTCTCACCCCAACCATTTCCAACGTTTTCGCCCTGATTGCTTTTTCGGCTTTATTGTCGCCACTACCACTAGCCATCGTCTTTTTGGCTTTAGCATTTGTTGCTCTTTATGGATATGAGTTTTATGTTCTGGCTCAGCAAGATAAGTCAAAGCCTTGCCTAAGTTATAAGTGTATGCGCCTCGCTTTGACCCTAATCGTGGTGAGCTCTCACATGTTGCTATTTTTTAATTTAGGAGGTTAATGCGATGAATAGGGAATCTTCAATGACCATTTTTTATGATGGCAATTGCCCAATGTGTGTGTCGGAAATGACGCATTTAAAACGCTATGACAAAGACAATCAGATTAATTTAGTCGATTTAAATCAACCAAACTTTAACCGTCATCACCCAGACATAGATTATGATCAGGCCATGGCGACATTACACGCGAAATATAACGATACCATGCTGTACGGGCTTGATGTGACGTACAGGGCATGGACTTTAGTTGGTAAAAAGCACTGGGTTGCGCCATTAGGGTGCACGTTATTAAGACCATTTACCCAGCTAGGTTACAAAATTTTTGCCCGCAACCGAAAACGGATCAGCCGATTTTTTTGGCCACAGGCTGAGTGCAAAACCTGTCAAAGTCCGATCGATAAAGATGATTTAAAACGTACCGACTTCAAGAGTAACAAGTGATGGCCCATAATATTATAGTCGGTGCATCCAGCGCGATTGCACAAGCGTTGGCAGCTATCCTAATTGAAAAAACAGATGAAGACTTGGTGTTGATCAGTCGAAGTCCTAAATTACCAAAGCAATGTAAAAACGACGGTAACAGAGTAAGTTTACTCGATAGTGATTACAGTGAAAAAAGTATTGAGAAGACAGTCAATGCTCTTCCTAAAAACAGTGACTGTCGACGAGTATTTATTTTTAATGGTCAATTGCATCATAACAACATGCAGCCAGAAAAAAAATTGGAAGACTTTAACTTAGACAACTTTAATCAGGTCATTGCCTCTAACACTTTAACGCCAATGCTTTGGATAAGGTTTTTGGTAGATCACCTTAAACACCCAACACCGTGTTTACTAACCGTTCTGAGCGCCCGGGTTGGCAGTATTTCAGACAATAAGCTTGGCGGTTGGTACAGTTATCGCGCCTCAAAAGCAGCGCTGAATATGCTGTTAAAGACGGCCAGTATTGAGTATGCAAGACGCGCTAAAAACGTGCGATTTAATGTTTTTCATCCCGGCACTACCGACACGCCTTTATCAAAACCTTTCCAAAAAAACGTCCCTCACAGCAAACTATTCACCCCAGAATTTGTCGCTAAATGCTTGTTCTCCTTAACCCAAAAGCGATTAGATAATATGACACAGGATAACAAAATAGAGTTCTATGATTGGCAAAACAAGCCAATAGACTGGTAAGAACCTTAAGTTAGTGCATTTTGATTGGCTATTTGGCGAGTAAGTAGAAAAGAATTTATTGGTAATAAATTTGATCATAAGTTATGACCAAGTATGCCCACTAAGGGTGGTGGGCAATATTTAGACGATAACCCAGTGACAGCTCCCTTATGAATACCGAAATTTATATCAATAGTTAAAACGGCTGCAGCTGTTTTGCCCTTTCTTAGCTAGATCTTGGTAGCTAAGCCTTTGTAGCTATGCTTTCTTAGCTATGCTTTCTTAGCTATGCCCTTGTTCGGATTCTCTTTGTACGATTTTAGACCATAGTGCTTCAGCCTTTTCACTTAACCGCACGCTCTCATCAATATTACCTAAGAGTTCTTCATCTCGCGCTCGTTTTAAAATTTGACGATGCTGATTGTAGAGCATTTGACTGCGTTCTTGTTGTGTATTTGCCATAAAAATCACCTGTGAGTTTGAATCTAACTTGTTTAAATATAAAAGCCTTATAAGAGTATAGACCCTAGGGGCAAAATTAGAATCAAACAGCGACCAAACCCATGGAAGCCGGGGAGAAAAAGCTTAAAAATGAATTTTTTCGCTGGAGCTGCCAGTTACACCTAAACCACACATTTCATCGTAGGCTGTTTGTAGCTCTAGGGTGGCACTATAAATGTTGTGTTCGCGCAGATATTGCTTCGCTTGTGCTAAAGATTTTACCACCTTGACATCGCCGGCATCTAAACCGATAAAATTGTCCGATAAATCTTTCTCACCAACCAGATAGTGAGTAGAATCCGCAACGCCTAAAATGACTGGGGCTAAGGGGGTGGTGCTCATAACAATCTCCAACGTGTTGTGGTGAGAGACATTACGAGCAAAATCTGGCCTCAGATCAACCTGCCATAAATCATCGCTAAATATCCCCTTAAACCAGATCGGGGGATGCGCAGGTTAAAGTGTATCGTGTTGTGAAGGTCAAAACAGCGAATAAAACGCTGTTAACTATAGTTTCGTTGCTCTTCTTGAAGACCAGCTTGAGTGACATTAGAGAATAATGGCAGTTCTTGCATCAGCCAATTTATTGCTTTTTTGCGACCTAAATCCATCCCATCAAAAAATTTGGCATTTAAGTTATCATGTGAGCGTAACTGCAAAATATCATTAATGGCTTTTTTACCTTCAACATGATACGTAATGATGGCACCAGCTTTTAAGTTTTCAAGCGAGCTTATGTGTAATTTGGTTTCAAAAGTATAGGTATAATGATTGATCCGATTAATGATTAACCCAAATGGTTGGGTGAAATGTTGCTGTAAAAAGTTATCGTACTCTTGGACGATTTCCAAGGTCATAACGACGCCCTCATTGACGATGACTTCGGCAATATTGTGAGTAATGATTTCTATCGTGCCAAAGCTTAATGGATAACGCATGCTAAGCTCCTAAATTAATAAGGTGTTTTACTGAGTTCTAAAGCTAACCAATTTAGCCCGTGTTGGCGCCCTAATTCAAAGCCACTAAACCATCTCATATTAAACTTGTCTTGATTTTCAAGATGAGGTGTTGCCTCTGTTAAGGTAAAAAAATGTACCGCCGCAATGGCCACTAACGGCTCATGCTCTGCAAGTTGCATAAGGCTGCGGGTAGAGACAGATACAGGCTTTATCAGATTAATAAGTAATGCAAAAGGCGTATGAATAAACAATTCAAGTGACTCTATGAGTTCAAGCACTTGTGCTGAGCCGAAGTCATTGCCATGATCGATAACAAGCTCAACAACATCCTCTGAGATTACATTTAGTTGACCAAAAGTCAAAGTTTGTAGCATTTGCCCTCCACAGAAAAAGACATACAAATTGTCGCCAAACAGCAGAACGATAACGGGTACGTTAGGTCTGATTTCTTATTAGATAAATATGAATTTGTGACTAATGAGACATGACAGGAAAATCATCATCTACCACCTGTTGAGGTGTACCACAGATTTAACAAATAATATTTTCTTTTTAATTATATATTTATAAATTAGTAGAGTTTTAACTTTAAATCCACCAATAAATAAATGTTATTGTGAATAAAGATGCTTATACAATCACATTTAGGCTAAAGTTATCTGCTTTATCGCGCTTATTATCCATGGCACAATAGTGAAAATTATTTTATCGGAACACTAATGAAGCCGTTTCTTTTTTGTTTATTCTACTTATTCAGCTTTTTTAGCTACAGCCAACAACAAGCACAGCTTATTTTCCAACATAAGGCTCCTTCTGTTTTTCAAATTCGTCTAATCGATAAGGCGACCGCACAAAAATCGGCTATTGGCTCTGGCTTTCAAATTAGTGCCCAAGGTCATATAGCAACCAATTATCATGTTATCTCTGGCTATGCCCAACACCCTGACAAATACTTAATAGAATATGAAGATCACCAAGGTCATATTGGCGAACTAACCTTGCTATCTGTTGATGTGATTAACGATCTTGCGGTGGTGATGCTGACCAAAAATCCACAGCCAAAATTTTTTCGTCTAGCCAAAACCACACCAGAAATGGGAGAACAGGTTTTTTCTTTAGGTAACCCCCATGATTTAGGGATGATTGTGGTGCCAGGTACCTACAACGGGCTAAAAAAAGATGGCTTTAATGATCGCATTCACTTCACCGGTTCGGTCAATCCAGGCATGAGTGGTGGACCTGTGGTCAATGCTAATGGTGAAATCGTCGGTATCAATGTTGCCACCTCGGGTAATCAAATTGGTTTTTTAATTCCACATGATAAACTCGCCAGTCTTATAAGCCGGTTAGAGCAACAGGTGGATAAACCAATACAACAACAAATCACAGAACAACTTAAAGCTAATCAATCCAGGCTCTTAGGGCAACTATTGGCAAGTGAATGGCCTCAAAAAACATTTGTACAGGCTTTAATACCAGCTTCCATCGCAGACTTTATTCCTTGTTGGGGAAATTCAAATGCGGATGCTAAAGATGCTTTATTGTTTAAAGCTGTGACGACTTGTCAAATGGATGAGTACGTTTACTTATCGGATACCTTCAATACTGGTATGGTCAATATGGAGTTTTATTACTTTGAAGCAGATGAGCTTAGCAGCACCCGATTTTATCAACTTTATCAAACCCAGTTTGCTCAAGCCTCGGCTAACAACAGAGCGAGTAAAGACGACGTAACCGAGTTCGAATGTCAGCATGATATTACTCAAATTGAACAGCAGGGCATTAAAAATAAATCGATACTGTGTGTAAGAGCCTACAAAAAGTACCATGGATTATTTGACGTTATGTACATTGCCGCTTCTATTGATAAAACCAATAAGGCCATTGTAAGTCACTATACACTTGCTGGAGTTGCAGAAGACTTAGCCCAACAATTTAACCTGAAATTTATGGAGTCTTTGGCATGGAATTAATTATTGAAGAAATTAATCGTGGCAAAAAGCTCATTGGACGACATAAATTTTCTGGCCAACAAATACAGGTTGGCAGAGGTTATGACAATGACATTATATTAACCGACCCCCATGTTTGCGCTCAGCACTTAAAATTAAAGTTCTTTGACGACTGTTGGCATGTTATCGATCTTAATTCATTAAACGGGAGCTTATTTAAAGGCAATAAAAACCTGAGTGATTGGCAAAAAATAGAATCTGGTGACATCATCACTTTAGGGAAAACTCAACTAAGGTTTATTAGCCCTAAGCATCCTGTTGCCGCCAGCGTCGAATTTAGCATTGTCGAAGACATTGTTGAGTATCTGGGCCGTTGGCCTGTGGTCTTTTTTATGCTTTTGCTTTTCGCAGGCATTAGTGGGTGGCAAATCTATTTGAATGTTCCCACCAAAGAGGTTAACTATACTCAAATTTCGGTCATCGCGATTGGTATTACCCTTGGATATGCAATCTGGCCGTTATTCTGCTCACTAATGTCTCATTTAAACAAACAAGAAATACGCATTAGTCAACAACTAGGATTTTCCTTTTTGATCTTTAACCTATTTTGGTTCTTAGACTTTTTTGAACTATTTTTTGAGTTTAATCTGTCGTCGCAATGGTCTATATACTGGCTCAGCTTTTTTGCCGCCATATTTCTGACTGCTTTATTGTTTTGGTTTAACTTTTACATTGGTTTTACGCAAACGGCTAGCCGACGCCTTAAAATGTCTATTGGTTTGAGCGTATTCATCTACGCGGGGATGTACTTATATGACTTAAGTGAGCAACCTCAATATCAATTTCGCCCGTCATACAACAGCACAATCATGACACCTGGGTTTCATCTTTCTGAGCCAAGCTCAGCAGAGCAGTTTATTCAACAAAGTAATACTTTGTTTAAGCGTGTTGAAGATAAAGCGAAAGATGCTAAAGCAAATTAATCCGTTATAAAAAATAAGGCCCAAATCAATGAACATTGATTGAGGCCTTATTTTTTAAGCGTTAAGCGGTTTTAATTATGGCTTAGCCACAAAGCCAATAGCATCATAAACACGTTTAAGCACTTGGCTAGCCTGTGCAGAGGCTTTTTCGGCACCGTCACGCATGATTTTATCTAAAAATGCCTGATCGTCACGATACTGATGATATCTTTGCTGCATCGGCTCCAACATAGCAACCACAGCATCGGCAACATCACCTTTTAAATGGCCATACATTTTATCTTCGTATTCCGGTACTAAATCCTCAATCTTACGATTGGTCGCACAAGATAATAAGGTTAATAGATTAGAAACACCGGGTTTTTCAGCGGTGTCAAAGTAAATACGGGCTTGCTCATCGGAGTCAGTCATTGCACGCTTAATTTTTTTGGTGATTTTTTTCGGGTCTTCCAACAAACCAATAAAGTTACCAGGGTTGGTATCCGACTTTGACATTTTCTTAGTCGGCTCTTGTAAGCTCATTACGCGCGCGCCAAATTGTGGAATATGTGGCTCAGGCACTTTAAAGGTTTCACCATATAAATTATTAAAACGGGTCGCGATATCACGGGCCAGTTCAAGATGTTGCTTTTGATCATCGCCCACAGGCACTTTGTTGGCATGGTATAACAAGATATCTGCTGCCATAAGCACAGGATAGGTGAATAATCCTGAGTTCATGTTGGCTTCTGACTTTTGTGACTTATCTTTATATTGGGTCATACGATTAAGCTCACCCATTTGAGTATAACAATTTAATACCCAACTTAATTGTGCATGTTCAGGCACTTGAGACTGAATAAAGATAGTACTTTGTTCTGGGTCGACACCACAGGCAAGATATAAAGCAAGACCATCTAGGGTTGCTTTGCGAAGAGCAGCGGCATCAGGTCGTACAGTAATGGCGTGCAAATCGGCCAACATGTAAAAACACTGATGATCATCTTGCATATTAACCCATTGCTGAACCGCACCTAAATAGTTTCCAATAGTTAAATCACCCGAAGGTTGGCACCCACTTAATACAATAGGTTTACTCATTTTTTTTCCTTAGATATAAGCTCTTTGAGCTTGATAAAATATATGATTAGCCGACGGACACTTTACGAAGTTCTGTCCGCATTTGCTCTATAACTTGTTGATAGTCTGGTTGTGCAAAAATAGCAGAACCTGCGACAAACATATCGGCACCCGCGGCTGCTATTTCGGCGATATTATCTACTTTGACACCACCGTCGACTTCTAAGCGAATATTCCGCCCACTGGCCATTATTTTTTCTTTCACCAAACGCAGTTTGTCTAACGTTGAAGGTATAAATGACTGACCACCGAAGCCTGGGTTAACCGACATTAATAAAATCACATCAAGTTTATCCATCACAAAGTCTAGAACGTGCAATGGCGTAGCAGGATTCAATACCAGTCCGGCTTGACAACCATGATCTTTAATCAACTGTAATGTGCGATCGATATGATCACTGGCTTCGGGATGAAAAGTGATGATGTTTGCACCCGCTTTAGCGAACGCGGGGATCAAATTATCAACCGGTTTCACCATTAAATGCACATCGATTGGTGCCGTTATTCCGTAATTTCTTAGTGACTGACAAACCATAGGGCCAAAGGTCAAATTAGGCACAAAGTGATTATCCATTACATCAAAATGAATGACATCTGCACCGGAGTCTAGGACTTTGGCAACATCCTCCCCTAAACGGGCAAAATCGGCTGACAAAATTGACGGAGCAATAAGAAATGACGACATAAAATCCACCTTTCAAAAGTTTAGCGATACTTTACCTAATGATAGGGGTAAGTTGAAGTAACAAACGGTAAATTTTTTGCTTTTTAACATTTCCTCGCCAAGTAGAGCAACATTCGATACCCATGTTTTGTTGCACAAAAAAAGAACATCCCGCACCTTTTTTGCGCAAATGTAAAAAAAAAGAAAACAACCACGCCAATCAGAAAAAATAAATAATCAATAATAACAACAACTTATACAAATAAACGAGTAAAATTCAAACTTGGGCACTGTCCTTGCTAACGTTAAAGAAACAGTGGAAATTCACTTTTTCCGAATAAATATTAATTTCGACAACAGCAATACAGGGAATATTATGAAAAAGACAGTCTCAACCTCAATCTTGCTTTCAAGCCTTTCTTTAGCCGCGATGGTACCTTCTACCGCCATGGCAGTAGAAGGTTTAAGTGCTAACGTAGGCGCGACCAGTAATTACTTATGGCGTGGTGTTTCTCAAACGGATGATGGTGCTGCAATCTCAGGTGGCATTGATTATGAGGATGCTTCTGGCTTTTATGCGGGTACCTGGGCATCAAACATCGATTTTGGTGACGATGCAAGCTATGAGCTGGATTTATACCTTGGCTATGCATGGGAAGTAGGTGATTTTACTTATGATGTCGGTTATATCTACTACGCCTACCCTGACTCAGCCGAAGTTGATAGCAGTAATGAATACGATTTTGGCGAAATCTACGGTAGCATTGGCTACGGTGCCTTCTCGTTATCGGCTTTTTATGGGGTTAACAATGATGATGGTGCAGGCTTTGCCGATAAGAGTTTGTATCTTTCAGGGGATGCAGAATTTGAAATTGCTCCAGATTTAACCTTGGGCTTACACTTAGGGAGTTACAACTTTGATGATGACAGCTCTGAAGATTATATCGATTTCGCTGCCAGCCTATCAAAAGATGGCTTTACCTTTACAGTTGCCGATACCGACTTAAGTCATGATGATCTAAAAGTAGTCGTTTCTTACTCGGTCGACTTTGATCTTTAATTTACATAACGGGTTTATCATTAAAGATTTTAACTATCTCGTTTAGGTTTGAGACTTTTGCCAAGACAGGGCGGTTTTGGCAAACTCTCGTAAACAGCTCATGCGCATAAGGCAGATGGATTTCCCTTAACGGTAAAGGATTATGGTCGCGCATAAGCCTCCTCTATAGAGCTTTCACGTTGGTGGTGAGCACAGATATTCACGTACTTGGCAAATCGCCCATTTCTTATCCTGATTCTTATTATTATTCTAAAAGCTCAAGCAAACCCTGTTTATCAGCGCCCTAAATCCATGTTACTGATGTTATAAAGATACGCCTTGGCTTATGGCTTCAAACCGATAGGACATAACTGATGATTAAGGCTGATTATTTGCTATTAGTTTATTTTGCTCTGATTTGCTTGGCATTTCTTGGATTTGCTAACCTGTCGATCCTTGTTATTATCAACATACTGTATTAATGGATTTTATTTATGACAGACACACAGAAAAAAGGGGATCAAGAGGAGGTTAAAAACTTGCCTCTGACCAACGTGATCAAAAGCGTTGCGGCGGCCTTTATTGGTGTTCAAAGTGATGCCAATCGCAAAGCCGACTTTGCGCAAGGAAAGTTTTCACACTTTGTTATTGTGGCGTTGCTTGGGCTGGCCTTATTTATTACCAGCCTCGTGTTGATAGTCTATGCGGTGTTACCTGATTGAGGGCGGTAAAGCGCCAGTAGTTCCGCCACTTTATTTCGCCCAGAACCTTTTTGGCTAATGGTTCGAGCGACTTTAATAGATTTTAGAGTATCTGCGTGTTCGTAGATTTTGCGAGTCCAAATCGTGTCATGATTAGAAATAAGTACGGTGACATCTTTCTCTTGCGTAACCTCTTCCGCCGCATTGGCTAAATCGGCCTGCTCATCTAGACCAAATCCGTTACCAGCATAGCTAACAAAGCTTGCGGTTTTGCTTAATGGCACATAAGGTGGGTCGCAATAAATGACATCACCATCTTGCGCTCTGGCAAAGGTGTCTCGGTAGTTTTCACAAACAAACTCTGTTTTCTTTGCCTTTTGGGCAAAAAAGTTAAGCTCTTTTTCTGGAAAATAAGGTCGCTTGTATTTACCAAACGGGACATTGTAGCCACCTTTAGAATTGTACCTACACAAGCCATTATAGCCATGGCGATTCATATACAAAAACAGCAGAGAACGTTGATAAGTGTCTTGCGTTTGATTAAACACCGCTCGAAACTCATAGTAAGCGTCAGCCTGGTTATATTCTGGGGTAAATAACGCCTTAGCGTCTTCAATGAACTGGTCTGGCGTAGTTTGCAACACCTTGTATAGATTAATTAAATCCTGATTTATATCATTGAGCAAATAATGGGGGTAATCGCTATTAAGGAAAATTGAACCGGCACCAGCAAAAGGCTCAATTAGGCGCCCACCTTTAGGTAACATGTTGCCAATAACTTCGCTAAGGGTGTACTTGCCGCCGGCCCATTTTAAAAAAGCACGTTGCTTATTGATCATTTACTTATTCTTATACAACTGAGGAAAATATAGCCACTGCGACAGACGCAGGCAGATGATTAGCTTAAATGACTTGCTGTAATTGCTCAATGGTTATGTTATCAAAAATTTGGCTTGTACCTATTTTTGTTGGCACAATGAGGCGGATCTTACCATTAATATTCTTTTTATCTCGACTCATATGTTTAATAAAGTCGTCAACGGTCATCGATTCAGGCGGTAGCGTCGGCAAATCAAAAAACTGCAGTAAATCGATTACCCGGTTAAGCTCTTGCGCTGATAAATAACCTAATACTTTTGCCAATTTTGTCGCTTGAACCATCCCTGTAGCTACAGCTTCACCATGTAGCCAAACCCCATAGCCCATTTCCGCTTCAATAGCGTGTCCAAAGGTATGTCCTAGGTTAAGTAAGGCGCGCTCGCCCGATTCACGCTCGTCCGCTGCCACGATGTCGGCTTTTTGCTGGCAACAATGCTGGATCATCTGATTTAATGTATCGCTGTCTTTGGCTTTAATCAGCGCTTTATGTTGCTCCAGCCAACAAAAGAATTCTTCATCACCCAAAATACCATACTTAATTACTTCACTAATGCCGGCATTGAACTCTCTACTTGGTAGGGTCGACAAGCTGTTGGTGTCAATAAATACCGCTTTGGGCTGATAGAAAGCGCCTATCATATTCTTACCTAAAGGGTGATTTACCGCTGTTTTTCCACCAACCGAAGAGTCAACTTGGGACAGTAAGGTCGTAGGGATTTGAATAAAGTCAATGCCGCGTTGATAACAGGCGGCAACAAAACCGGTGATATCACCAATCACACCACCACCAAGGGCAATAAGGGTCGAATCCCGGCCATGTTTGTTAGCCAGCATATGGGCGATGATGCGTTCAAAGTTGGCGAGATTCTTTTCGCTTTCGCCATCTTCTAAGATGAATACATCAAGGTGAAAATCCGTCAGTACAGATTTAATCGATTCTAAATAAAGGGGCGCAACCACGGTATTGGTTACGATACATACTCGTTTGGATTTTATATGTTGGCAAAGCTGACTTGTTTGAGAAAATAAGCCAGCTTCGATATAGATTGGATAGCTTCGTTCGGCTAGGGAGACAACGAGTGAATGCATGCCAGTTAAAAATCTAGACGATCGACAATTTTGCTCGCGACAACTTTTGCGCTCTGATCGTCGGTTTGAACAATCACATCGGCAATTTCTTCGTATAATGGATTACGCTCTACCGCCAGATTTTCAAGAACAACACGTGGGTCTTCTTTAGTTTGTAATAATGGACGACGACGGTCACGTTGAGTTCTAGCTACTTGCTTATCGATGGTCGTTTCAAGATAGACAACGATACCACGAGCAGATAGACGATTACGAATATGTTCACTGATCACTGAACCACCACCGGTCGCTAATACAATACCTTGCATTTGAGTCAGATCTTCAATGACAGTTTCTTCTCTCTTACGGAAACCTTCTTCGCCTTCTAAATCAAAAACCCATGCAATGTCGGCACCTGTACGACGTTCGATTTCCTGATCTGAATCGAAAAACTCAAGATGCAATTTCTCAGCTAATTCTCGACCAATTGTGCTTTTACCCGCGCCCATTGGGCCCACAAGGAAAATATTACGTTTTTCTGCCATGAGATTTCTTTTTTACTCGTAAAAATTGATAAGTTAACGAAATGAGGAGACTCCTCGAAAAAATTAAGGGCGCAATTATCGCAATTCTTTGAGTCAAATTGCAAGCATCACGCCCTAAAATAACAAAAATTGGACGAATTTTGTTTAAAAATTCTCGATTACAATTCTAGGAGTAACAAAAATCAATAATTCTTTCTTCTCGTTAAATTCATTACTGGTGCTAAATAACCAGCCAAGATAAGGAATATCGCCCAAAATAGGCACCTTAGATACGGCATTAATCACTTGTTGCTGATAAATACCTCCTAGTACGATGGTTTCACCATTATTAACCAACACTTGGGTGCCAATTTCTTGAGTATCAATGGCGGTGGCCAGACCGGTCCCTGTTGAAACGGTATCACCACGGGTATCTTGAGTTATTACAAGATCTAAAATGATTCGATTATCTGGGGTGATTTGAGGTGTTACCCGCAATCCCAGTACCGCCTTTTTAAAGGTTACCGATGTTGCCCCACTAGATGCAGCTTGGACAAATGGAATTTCAGTACCTTGCTCGATATAGGCTTCTTTTTGATTAGACGTGGTAATACGAGGGCTTGCGATAATTTCCCCCTTATTTTCCTGCTCCATCGCAGAAAGCTCTAAATCAAGGATAGTCCCATCTGCTAACCTAGCAACCTGAAAAGCTATCATACCAGCGGCATCCGCAACCGGTAAATTGACATTTAGGCGATCATTAATTGGTGGCAAAATACCATTATTGGTTAGCTCAGCCCCTTCAATACTGCCGGAAACGGCTGAATCACCTCCGTTGCGAGATGCGCCCCAACGGATGCCCAAATCTTGGCTGATATTATCTTTTACCGTAACCATGCGAGATTCAATGACCACTTGACGAATTGGCACATCAAGCACCGAAATCATTCGCTTAATGTCTTCAATTGATTTTGCCGTATCACGAATTAATAATGTATTGGTGCGTTCATCAACGGTAACACTACCACGCTCTGATAATAAACTGGTGCCTTCATTTTTCAGTAAATTTGAAAATTCTGAGGCTTTGGCATAGTTGATCTGAACGTACTCTGCATACAGCGGCGCTAATTCTGAAACTTGTTGCTTAGCTTGTAACTCTTTCGCTTCTCGAGCGACCAATTCGTCGTTCGGCGCAATCATAAGGATATTACCATCCATGCGTTTACCTAAGCCCTTAACCTTCAAGATAATATCAAGTGCTTGATCCCATGGAACGCCATCTAGGCGTAAGGTAATATTACCGCTTACGGTATCGCTGGTTACTAAGTTGAAACCGTTATAATCCGCAATAATCTGCAGTACCGTACGAATTTCAATATCTTGGAAGTTCAGTGAAATCGGTTTTCCACTGAAGTTTTCACCATCTTCTAAATACGTACGCTCTTCTTCTTTCTCTTTAATCGAAAGCGAGAAAATATTATCGATTTGATCATGTTCATAACTAAACTGTTTACTGGTGGTAATCTCAATGCGGGCATTATTGCCTTCTTTAAAGGTTTCAATGCTCGATACTATGGTACCAAAATCGGTTACATCCAATTTATATAATAAGTCGTCAAAAATCTCAGTGTTATGAAATTCAACTTGGATTTTGCCAAGTTTGTCTCTGACATCCACAGCCGATTTACTGTCATCAAGAAACACCAAAACTTGTCCAGCTTCGGCTTCCCCTTTACGAAAATCAATGGCTTGAATATTGTTGATAAAATCGGTCTCTAAATCGGCATTAGGATCGACTTTCTCAAATACCGATAGACTACTTAAAAGCACCACAAACTTACCTTCAACAATATCGGCTTGATAAATTTTTAGCTGATCTAAGTAAATGGTGGCTTTAACCTTGCCTTCAACTTGCTGAACGCTAATGTTTTGCACGCCGGCATGATTAATCTCGGTATTGGCCAAGGCTGAATCAAATTCCGTTGAATTAAACTCTATTTCAACTCTTGCAGGCTCAGTAAAGGTCTTAATCTTTGGTTTTTGCAACAACGGTTGTTCAAAGCCAAAGGTAAATTCAATTTCATCTGCCAATAAGGTGTTGTAGTAAATATCGTTGAGTTTGCCCTGAGCATAACTGCTAAAAGAAAACACCGTTAAGGTAACCGCAGTTACCAACGTTAGAAGTGTTCTTTTGATTATTCTATTTATTATATTTCTCAAAAACATAACTCCTTTACCCCTCCAAACCAGACTCAACCATTGAGATAGTCGTTTCTCTCTCAACCCAACAGCCAGATCCGTCAGGGATAAGTTCAACAATAATAATTTCTTCTTGGCCTACATTGGTAATTCGACCATTGTACAGACCTAAAAAGCTACCTATTGAGACTCTATGTAATGTCGAGTCTGATGCTTCAATCAGCGCCCAAGTAATGCCTTCTTCACCTATCGTCCCATTCATGCTCAACCCCTCTAGGGCGAACTTTTCTAGTGGTTGTTTACGTCGACGAGGATCTGGGTGCAAGCAATCAGACATCTGTTGCATTTTTTCTTGAATTGCTTCTGGTTTGGGCGGCACAAATGGGCTACGTAAAGCAAAAGCAGAATACTCAAAATGATTAAACACCGTTAACGGTGGGATCTCTTTGATACGATTGGGCGTAGACGCCTTCACTTTATCAATATGTGCTTGCAAGTCCGAAACATTGTCAAAGCAGCCTGTAAGAAGCAAGGTCAAGATCCATACTAAATAACGCATCTATTTGCCCTCCTTATACTTATAGGTTTTGGCCTGTAACTTTAAGGTCATGTCATTATCTTTGGCCTTACCGCTACTGGTTATGGTAAAGTCATGTAAGGTTACAATGCGGGGTAAGCCCGATATTTTTGACGAAAATTCACCAAAATCATGATAAGAACCAGTAACTTGCATTTCAATAGGTAATTCGACATAAATTTCAAGCTCGACTTCCGGTTGCCAGTCTAATTCTTGAAATTCTAAACGTGAGGTGGTGCCAACATAAGTAATATCATCTAACAAACCCGGTGTTTCATTACTCTCTGGTAAGCGTTTAACTTGTTTGGCAAAAAGCTCCTCGGCTTCTTCCATTTGCTCAATAAACAACTCTAGGTTGGCTGACTTAAAATACTTCTTTTGATATTCCGATTTTAATTTAGACTCTTTAGCGATCTCTCGTTCAAGTTCGCTAATTTTATCACTGACCAAAATGTAATAAACCGCGTAAGAAACAAAGCAGACCATAACAACCGCCAACAACACTTTAGCGGCTTTTGGCCACTGGGCGATGTTGTTGAGTTCTAAATCATCAAATTGGGAAAGATCGATGTTCATATTCATCGGCGTCTACCTTTCATTTCTTCATCGCCTAACAGACCTTGAATTCTAAGCTTCATATTGAAATCACTTAATAGCTTCGAATTTGTCCCTTTATTTGAAATAGACTGCAATTCCGCATCTGCAAGTAGGTTAGAGCTTTGTATTTCACGGATCATATTGGCCAAGTGGTTATTAGACTCACTTTTACCAATAAGTAACAGGGTATTCCCCCGTTTTTCCATTTTCGTAAGATAGACACCCGCGGGCACGATTCGAACAATTTCATCTAAAATTTGAGTGACCACGTTACGACTTTTTTGTAATTGATCGATCAAGGTCATCCGCTGAATAAGATCTTCTTTTTTCTGTTCCAGCGTTTTTATTTCTTCAATGCGCGAATCCAATACTTTAATTTCATTCATTAAAAACTGGTTTCTTGCTTTTTGACCATCAATTTGTCGTTGATACACTTGGCTAATTAAAAACACCACTAAAAAACTTACCAACGCTAAGAATGTCAAAATTGACATAAACTGTTGGTGTCTTTGTCGTTGTGCTTCTTCTCGCCAAGGCAATAAATTTATATGTGGCATGGGGTAAAACTCCTCAACGCCAAACCTGAAGCAACCATTAACTGTGGCGCAAAACGCTGCAACAGTTGTTCATTTACTTTTTCACCTAAGCTCATTGCGTTAAATGGATTGGCCACTATGGTATGCACGCCAAGCTCGGCTGATAACAGTTCTTGAATATTATCTAAGGCCGCAGTACCACCAGAAAGCACAATATAATCGAGCTTTTCTTTACCTGAATAGGTTAGATACATTTGAATGGCGCGACGAATTTGCTGAATTAATGTGGTCTGAAACGGTGCTAAAACTTCAAAGGTATAACTGGAAGGTAATCCACCAGTAATTTTTTGCGACTCGGCTTCTTCATAACTTTTGTTGTAATAAGATACGATAGAGCGGGTGTATTGCTCGCTACCAAATAATTGATCTCGAGTGTAAATGTTATTAACCCCATCTTTAACCGTAAACAAGGTCATATTGGCACCAATATCGATGAAGGCGACCACTTTATCTTTTGCATCATCGGGTAACATTGGCATGCAAAGCTCTGATGCGCGTGATAATGCGTAGGCTTCAACATCAACGACTTTGGTGTCAAAGCCACCCGCTTCCAAAGCGGCGACGCGGGCTTCAACGGTTTCCGTTCGCACTGCACTTAATAAAACGTTCACTTTACTTGGATCAGACTCGTTTACGTCGAGCTTTTCAAAGTCTAGGCTAACTTCATCTAGGGGATATGGGATCAGGCTGTCGGCTTCGATTTCTATCTGACTGGCTAACTCATCATCGTTTAGAGTCACATCCATATAGATTATTTTGGTGATAACGGTCGAGCCAGAAACGGCCACAGAAGCGTTTTGCACATTCGAAAGAATTTTCTTACGGAGCTTACGGATAACGGCACCAATGGCTTCGATATCTTGTACTTTGCGATCAACAACAGCACCTTTAGGCATAGGCTCTATAGCGAATGCATCGAGTTGGTAACCTTCATTATTTTCACTAATGAGAACCGCTTTGACAGAGTAAGACCCTATATCGATTCCGACCATCAAAGAGGTATTCTTTTTCCAGAATCTTGTTAGCATAACTTCCTGTGGATATTTTTGTTTATTTTTGTTCTTAAATCATAATATAGCGAAAAAAAAATTTATTACACTAATTATATCGATATACTAGAGATAATAGTTCATTTTTTACTAATGTGGTACCAAATTAGTGCATATTTTCAAGCGTTTAGTTCAGTTGGTCATTTTTGGTTGCGTAATTGTAACTCTGGTTTTAGCCGGTTTTTATTTTTATATGCGCCCAGATTTACCCAGTGTTGCGGTATTAAAAGATGTGAAATACGCAACGCCAATGCAAATTTTTAGTCGTGACGGCAAATTAATTTCTCAATTTGGCGAGAAGCGTCGTATTCCGATAAAACTTGAAGATATGCCCAAACAATTAATCGAAGCTTTTTTAGCCACTGAAGACAATCGGTTTTATGATCATTTTGGGGTTGATCCTATCGGGATGTCGCGAGCCGTCATCGGACAGCTTATGGGCACGCCTAAAGGTGGTGCAAGTACTATTACCATGCAAACCGCCCGCAACTTCTTTTTGACCCGAGAGCAAACATACACTCGCAAGCTACGTGAAATTTTTATTTCCTTGCATATGGAGAGCTTATTAACAAAAGATGAAATTCTTGAGCTCTATTTAAATAAAATCGAACTAAGCCACCGTGCTTTTGGGGTGGGCGCTGCCGCTCAAGTTTATTACGGTAAGGAGCTTAATGAACTTACCCTAGCTGAAATTGCCGTTATCGCAGGCTTACCCAAAGCGCCAACAACCTATAATCCGATCAGCTCACCTGAGCGCGCCAAGTTTAGGCGCACAACCGTATTACAACGTATGTTAGTGAGTGGTTACATCAGTGAAGAAGAGTATGAACAAGCCAATAACGAGCCCATAAAAACCAAGCGACATGGCGTAGAAATCGAACTTAACGCTCCTTATGTTGCTGAAATGGCGCATCAAGACGTGGTCAAAATGTTTGGTAAAGAACGGGCTTATAATGAAGGCTTACGCATTTACACTACCGTGCAAACCGATTTACAAAACGCGGCAAAAGATGCCGTAATTAAGAATCTTTATGCCTATGATGAACGCCATGGCTATCGAGGTCCGATCTATAGAGCCTGGTTAAGCGACGAAGATAAAACGTTTTTATTAGACCTTAAACAACGACTATTATCAGCGCAAGATTATCAACAACTTGAGGCGACACTCTCTAGTCTACCTACCGAGGCTTTATGGCCACAAGATTATCCTAGCGCACTAGCAGAGGTTAACGTTTATAACGATTTGGTCCCAGCTTTAGTGATTGCTATTGATGAACAGTCAGCCATTTTATATACCAAAGACAATCCACAGCTCACCTTAAACTGGGATGGAATGAAGTGGGCGAGAGCGTATATTGACGACTCTCGCCAAGCAAATCCGCCCAAACAAGCCAAAGAAATTATTTTACCTGGTGATGTTATTTATATTCGTAAAAATGACATCAATGAGTGGCAGTTAAGTCAATTACCTGAAGTATCAGGTGCTTTAATCGCCATTTCTCCAGATACTGGCGAGATCTTAGCAACGGTAGGTGGTTATAGCTTTAAGCAAAGTCAATTTAACCGCGTGACCCAAGCAAATCGTCAAGTGGGTTCAAATATTAAACCATTTGTCTATTCTGCGGCTCTAGATAATGGTTATACCTTAGCCTCTATGGTCAATGATGCGCCAATCAATAAATGGGATCGACGCTCTGGAGTGACTTGGCGTCCTAAAAATTCACCCGAAATTTATGAAGGTCCATTGAGTGTCAGAAAGGGGCTGGCGAAATCTAAGAACGTTATTTCGGTGCGCTTACTGCGTGGCGTTGGCATCCATAAACTGGTTGATCACTTAAGCAAATTCGGTTTTGAACGCAGCGCATTAACTAAAACCGAATCGTTAGCATTAGGCTCGGCTTCTATTACTCCTGAAAAAATCGTTGCTGGATTTTCTGTTTTTGCCAATGGGGGCTACCTTGTTGAACCCTATATTATCGAGCGTGTGGAAAATACGGATGGTGAAATCTTATACCAAGCGAATCCTGACATCGCTTGTTACTCATGTGAAGTTGAACAAGAGCAATATGAAAAAAGCTTACTGACCTTAGATGATATTGACGTCGAAAGAGTAACTCAACCGGTTGCTCCTAGAGTAATTTCTCGACAAAATGCATTTTTGGTCACAGAGGCAATGCGCAGCGCCATTTTTGATGGCGGTGGCAACTGGTCTCGAGGCACCGGATGGAATGGTACCGGTTGGCGTGCACGCTCATTAAAACGTCAAGATATCGCCGGTAAAACGGGCACCACAAACGAGTCAAAAGACGCTTGGTTTTCAGGCTTCAGTCGTCGGGTAGCCGCAACGTCTTGGATTGGCTTTGACAACCCGAGCCGGAATCTGGGCCGGACTCGAGTAAACTCTAATTTAGGTCCTAGTCAAACCGCTGGCGGTGAAGCTGGAGCAAACGCGGCACAACCCGCATGGATAACCTTTATGGAAACCGCGCTACAGCAATACCCCTTTGAGCCTTTTGAACAACCTGAAAATATTATTAGCATTCGTGTCGATAAAAAGACAGGTAAACGAACCAATAGAACCGACTCGAGCTCGATGTTTGAATATTTTATTCAAGGAACCGAACCGAGAAAATGGGTTGACCAGCAAAATGTCGAAGAAATCTTAGAACAACAGCAAGTAGATGAAGAGTTATTTTAAGCTCAATCGTAGCCAGACCTGCAGTTATTCAGGTCTGGTTATTTGCCCTATAAGTACAGCACCTCTATTTTTTTAGCTTCGGCGACTTCGTGGTAATCATGTAATTGAAATTCCAATGCCTCTTCATCACAACACGTTTGTTTGGGGCATAGGTCGCAATCTTTCATTACTTTTTCTGGCAGTGCTTGCTTGTCACTCTTAGCAAAATCCAATTTTAAGAAAAAATCTGGTTTTCTGGTGAGTACAAAGACTTTCAATAAAGATAACTCTTTCGCTCTCGCTAACAAAAATTCACAGAGTTTTTTTCCATAGCCCTTGCCTTGATGATTGGTTGAAACCCCTAAGGAGCGAATTTCAGCCAAGCCGGTGCTGTAAATATAGAGCGCGGCACACGCACAGACCTGCCCATTCACTTCAATAACCGCAAAATCGCGAATACTTTTGATCAAGTCTTCTTCACTGCGAGGCAGGTTCTCTTCTTTCGCTGACCAGTAATTGACTAATTTAACAATGCCTCGTAAATCGGTTAAACGCGCATCGCGAACAACAAAATCTGCCGAGCCAAAATGCTGCCGACTTTGCGCAATGACCTTTTCTATGGGCTCAATGCCGGTACCTCCTAACATATTGCGCTTATCGACGAGGTATTCTAAATCCAGCACTTTAAAAACATCGTCTTCAATTAATTCTGAAAATTGCTTTAATTCATTTAGCTGCAAGTTTTCTAATGGCTCCCCTTGATTAATGGCATACAAAACAGCGGTGCCGGTAATTTCATGCGCGGTACGAAATGGTACGCCTTTACCAACCAAATAATCGGCCAGTTCGGTGGCATTAGCATAGCCCTCTCGAGCGGCTTTTTGACATTCCGCGCTGTTAAGTTCAATCGAACTTATCACCTCCACCGACATCACCAAACAATTTGTCCACTGCTCAAGCGCATCAAACAATCCTTGTTTATCTTCTTGCATGTCTTTGTTGTAGGCTAAAGGCAAACCTTTTAAAGTCACCAACAAACTTTGTAGGGCGCCATACACTCGCCCGCATTTACCTCGTATAAGCTCTAAGGCATCAGGATTTTTTTTCTGTGGCATCAAAGAGCTTCCACTGGTGACATGATCACCTAAGGTAATAAAGTGTGCTTCTCCTGAATTGAAGAAAATTAAATCTTCACTAAAGCGAGATAAATGCATCATGCCTGTGCTCGCGGCAAATAATAAATCGAGCACAAAATCCCGATCTGACACCGCATCAAGGCTGTTTAAGCATGGCCCTTGAAAGCCCAGCGACGTTGCTAACTCAATGCGGTCTATATCGAAGGTTGTTCCTGCTAGAGCCCCCGAGCCTAAAGGGCATTGATCCATACGATGATAGGCATCTTGTAGGCGCGAAATATCACGTTTAAACATTTCGACATAGGCCAAACACCAGTGCGCAAAACGGATCGGTTGCGCTCGTTGTAAGTGAGTATAACCAGGTAAAATATGCTGCTTGTTGTTATCTGCAAGGTTAATCAACTGGCTAATACATAATTTTAATTGCTGTTGTAACTGCTCTACTTGATCTTTAGCCCACAAGCGCAGATCGGTGGCCACTTGATCGTTTCGACTACGACCTGTATGCAGCTTTCTCGCCACATCACCCAGCACTTCGGTCAATTCCAATTCTACCCAGCTGTGAATATCCTCGGCGCTACTTTGGCTAATTTCGAGCTCTCCGTTGCTGACTTTATTGCGTAAATCACGAAGCCCTTGCTCAAGTTGTTGTTGCTCTTCTAAGGTTACTACCCCAGCTTTTTGAATGGCTTTTGACCAGCCAATGGAACCTAAAATATCGTGCTCAACTAAGACATGATCAAAGGATAAGGAATCATTAAATGACTTGAATATATCACTACTGCTTGCCGTAAATCGGCCTCCCCATAACGCCATCTTATTCCTCCTGCTGTTTTAGTGCTTTAATTCGACTCGATAAGCTAAACAAGCGTATAAAACCCTCTGCATGTTTTTGGTCATACACCTCATCGGCGCCAAAAGTGGCAAATTCTTCTGAATAAAGACTGTTTGGAGAGCGTCGTTGAGTCACCACCGCTTGCCCTTTATACAACTTAACAACAACGTCACCGGTAACCGCCTTGGCCAAGCTATTGGTCGCCGCCATTTGCGCTTCAGCTAACGGCGTAAACCAACGCCCATCATAAATGACATGCGAAAAGTCAATGGCCAGAGTTTCTCTAAATTTCAAAGCCTCTTTATCTAAAATAAGCGACTCCAGGCCCTTATACGCGGCCATTAATACGGTGCCACCAGGGGTTTCGTAACAGCCTCTGGACTTCATTCCAACAAGTCGGTTTTCAACTATATCTATGCGGCCAACCCCATGCTTGGCTGCCTGTTGATTCAGATACACTAAGGCGTGATAAGGGCTGAGTCTGTTGCCATCAACAGCTACCAATTCGCCTTGTTCAAAAGACAGTAGCAAAGACTCGGGCAAGTCGGGTGCATCAAGCGGATCGACCGTCATGGTCCAAACCTCTTTCGACGGTTCACACCATGGATCTTCAAGCTCTCCTCCCTCATGAGAGATATGCCATGCATTGGCGTCACGCGAATAAATTTTGGTTAAGGACGCCGAGCAGGGAATGTCGCGTTGTTTAAGGTAAGCCAGTAAATCTTCTCGTGACACCATATCCCATTCACGCCAAGGGGCAATGACCTGCAATTGTGGTGCTAAAGCAGCAAAGCAAGCTTCAAATCGTACTTGATCATTGCCTTTACCGGTGCAACCATGACAAAGCGCGTCGGCACCAACTTTGAGTGCTACTTCAACATGTGCTTTGGCGATAACGGGCCGCGCCATTGAGGTACCCAATAGGTATTGTCCTTCATAAACGGCCCCTGTTTTTAAGATCGGAAAAATGTAGTCTTTGACAAATTCTTCTTTTAAGTCGACGACATGGCATTCACTTGCGCCCGACTTTAATGCTTTTTCTTCAATTCCTTGCAGTTCTTCTTCGCCTTGACCGACATCTGCACAAAAAGCTATGACTTCACAACCATCATAATTTTCTTTTAACCATGGAATTATCGCCGATGTATCTAGACCACCAGAATAGGCGAGTACCACTTTATTAATTGTTTTTTTCATCTTGTTATCCACTATTTTAATAAGGTTAGTAACACGGCATTTTGCGCCCACATTCTGTTTTCAGCCTGAATCATAGCCAGCGACTGTGGTGAGTCAAAAACCGCTTGGCTGATTTCTTGCTCCATATGCGCTGGCTGACAATGCATCACCTTTGCGGCTTTGGTTTTAGCCATAAGATTTTCATTTACTTGAAAAGGCAAAAACTTCGCTAAGGTTTGATCCGACTTACTATCTCCCATCGACACCCAAGTATCGGTATAAATCACATCTTGCTCACCAATTTCATCAATGTTGCTAGAAATCGTTAAACGACACTGGTGTTGCTCAGCAAGCTGTTTAGCTTGAACAATCGAACGAGTATCGGGTTGATGCCCTTCAGGACAGATAACACTGACATTAACTCCAAGTATCGCCCCCATAAACATCAAGGAATTAGACACATTATTGGCGTCACCAACATAGGCAAAATTAAGCCCTGATAACGAGCCAAACTGCTCGGTCAAGGTCATATAATCCGCTAGCGCCTGACAAGGGTGATAAAGGTCGCTTAACGCATTAATCACTGGTATTGACCCATGTTCGGCCATTTCATCAAGAACACTTTGTTTGTATACCCGAGCAACTATCGCATCACACCAACAGGCTAGATTTTGAGCCAAATCTTTTATTCTTTCACGTTCACCTAAGTGACCATTTTGTTGTCCCAAATACAGACTGTGACCGCCAAGCTTTTGAATACCTACATCAAAACTGATGTGAGTTCTTAGCGAAGGCTTCTCAAACAGCATCACCACGGATTTACCACTGAGTGCATGGTTAAATTGCTCTGGGCTTTGTTTAATTTTGATCCCAAGTTCAATCAAATCCAACAAGGTCTTTTGTGAACAATGGTGATCGGCTAAAAAATGTTTTATCGACATAAAGTGCGTTTCCATAACTTAAATAACAGGCTGATTACAATGTAATTTGTTCTGGAACAATGCGGGTACCAGGTAACCTGCCTTGCTGTAATAACAGCAGATCTTCAGGCGTTTTCCAGCTGGCCACCGCGATACTTCGTCGCAGTAAGTTGGCAGCGTGAAAGGCTGCCCGAACTTTTGCCACCATACCGCCATTTATCACACCTTGAGCAATAAGCTCCTGAGCTTGGGGATGAGAAAGAGAAGAAAGAACCTTGCTATCGCCGTCTTTCACCCCGGCCACATCGGTTAATAAAATCAGCTGCGCTTGCAATAAATCGGCAATAGCAACAGCGGCATCATCGGCATTAACATTAACCAAAGTACCATCAGCCAGTTGGCCGATGGAGGCGATGAAAATCAAGTCCACAACCCCAAGTAGTTGATTAAGAACATTGACTTGATTAGGCTGAGGGATACCAACTTGCCCAAATTGGGGCTTGTCAGGTAGGCAAGAAACCATATTTCCGTCATGCAAAGACAAACCAAGGCTAGTAATACCCAAGGCATTAGCACTAGCCACCATGTTTTTGTTCACTGCACCGGCCAACGCTCCAGCAATAATTGGCATATGCTCAGGTTTAGTGACTCTAATGCCATCTATTTTTTCACTGGTAAGGTTAGCGGCATCGAGGTGTTTATCCACCACCCAACCGCCTCCATGAATGATCACCAAAGGCTGTTTTTTTACGATCTGTTTTATGGTCTGTAAAAAAAACCTTAAATCGTCAGGCTGGTTTAAAATGCTCCCGCCAACTTTTATGACAATGGGTTGGCTCATCCTTGCACCTCAATTAAAGTTTGGTTATCTGAAAAACCACAGGCCGAGTTAAAGCATTGCAATGCTTGTGAAGCTGCGCCTTTTAACAGATTATCGATGGCACAACTGACCACAATGACGCCAATATCTGCTTGGTAATGAAAATAAAGATGGGCATAGGGTGTTCCAACAACATCATCAACTTTGGGCCAGTGCTTGACTAATCGCACACAAGGTGTATTTGCATATGCTTGACTGAATGCCTGCTGAACTTGCTCTTGGCTTACACCTTGTTTTAATTGCATGGTCAAGGTGCAGAGCAAACCACGCTTAAACGGCGCTAAATGAGGATTGAACACCACATCATAACCACACTCTTGACTGATTTCTGGCTGATGACGATGCTGTAAAATATTGTACGCCGTTAAACTGACTTCATTAAAGCTGGTACTAAGACTGGCTTTTCTTCCTGCACCGCTGACCCCGCTAATACCGTTCACCACTATCATACTGTTTGCTTTAAGCAAATGAGCAGAACTGAGTGGTTTAATCGACAGTAAGCTGGCTGTTGGGTAACAGCCCGGCACAGCAATTAAGTCGGTTGTTGTTAAGTCTTGTTCTAGCCACTCAACCAAACCATAAACCGCTTTTGGTAAAAGGTTGGGTGATTGATGTTCAAACTGATAGTGCTGCGGATATTGAGCAGCGTGTTTAAGCCGAAAAGCACCTGAAAGGTCAAACACTTTCACCCCGAACTGTAAAAATTTATCTGCCCATAGGTGGGAAAACTCGTGTGGAGTAGCAAAGAATACGGCATCGAGTTCTGTCACGATTTGACTAAAGCAAGGTTTCGAAAAAGCGTGTAAACGATGGTTTTCCAATGCATGCAATTTAGGGTAAAGCTCTGACAATTCTTTACCGATATCTTGGCTTTGCTCTGAGACAAATAACGTAAGTTCACTGACATGTTGATGTGAATGCAGTAAAGATGCTAACTCAGCCCCGGCATAACCACTTGCTCCAATAATTGCAACTTTCAAGATTTCCCCTATCGCCCTTGCTTTTCAGTTAATTATTCACTTTATTTAAACTAGTATTGACCATTTAATGCATAAGTCCAATTTGCAATTTTATTCACTTTAAAGCTTATCACCATGACTAAAATTCTTTCAAAAATAGACAATTAATAAATAAAAACTAAAAGCATCATCGAAGTAAATGGTTTAACAACGTTCTAAATTCCGATAAACTTAAAATAACAATTAACAACTATTCATGCAATAAAAAAGAATAATTATACAAAAGGCTTAATTTTGACTTTACCAAATTTTTCTACCGCCTTACGCGAATTAATTAAACGCCCCTCTATCAGCGCCAGCTGTTCAAGTTGGGATCAGAGCAATAAAGAAGTTATTTATTTATTGGCTTCTTGGTTCGAGCAACTTGGCTTTTCTATCACCATCTCGCCAGTACCTTGCAGCCAGAACAAATATAATATGTTGGCCAAATTAGGTGATGGCGATGGGGGCTTATTATTCGCAGGTCACAGTGATACCGTGCCTTTTGATCAGGAACAATGGCAACAAGATCCTTTTAAAGTGGTGAGTCAAGACAATAAATTCTATGGCTTAGGTACCTGTGATATGAAGGGATTCTTTGCCTTTCTGTTGCAAGTTTGTCAACAATTGACGACAGCATCATTGCAAAAGCCCTTATATATTTTGGCTACCGCAGACGAAGAGACCACCATGGCCGGTGCTCGTTTTTTTATTGAACAAAAATTAGCCAAACCCGATGTGGCGATTATTGGCGAGCCTACGAACTTACGTCCTGTGATCATGCATAAAGGGCATATGTCACACCGGATCAAGGTAACGGGAAAATCAGGTCACTCAAGTCGCCCTGACAGTGGCATCAACGCCATTGAAGTGATGGTCGAAATCATCAATAAATTGCAAAAGTTTAAACAACACCTTAAACAGAATTTTAGTAATCAAGCCTTTACGGTGCCTGAACCCACGGTTAACTTAGGGGCCATTAAAGGCGGCGATAGTGCCAATCGGATTTGTGGTCATTGCTATCTTGATATTGATTTACGGGCAATACCTGGAATAAAAGATGAAGAATTACTGGCTTGGTTAAGCGATTGCTTTAAACCTATTGCTGATAAATACCCTGGTCGGATAACGTTAACGGAGCTACATGCAAGTTCACCAGCTTTTGCCGAGTCTGAGCATAGCGAACTTGTACACACGGCGCAGCAGTTAAGTGGTCATTGCTGTCAGGCGGTAAATTATGCCACGGAAGCGCCTTATATTCAGCAATTGGGCTGTCAGACCATAGTACTTGGCCCAGGTTCTATTGAGCAAGCACATCAACCGGATGAATTTTTAAGTTTCGAGCAAATAAAACCGACCGAAACGTTACTGCTTAAATTTATTCAGCATTATTGTTTGAATCGCAAATAACATAGGGACGAATGTATAAGGTACGCTAAATGGCTTGCAATACTCTTAAGGTCGAATACCCAAAGTGTGGCATATAGCATAGGTTAATTCACTGCGGTTTAAGGTATAAAAGTGAAAGTTTTTGATCCCCTCACTCTTTAAAATCTTTACCTGCTCCATTGCAATATTTGCCCCAACTAAATTTCGAGTTGCAGGATCGTTATCTAAACCTTCGTACATTTTGCCCATCCATCCAGGCACATGAACATTGGTGAGTTTGGCAAATCGTTGTAAGGTGGCAAAATTTGATACGGGTAAAATACCAGGTACAATTTCAACTTCAATGCCAACCGCAACACAACGATCACGAAACCTTAGATACGCATCCATGTCAAAGAAAAATTGGCTGATCGCTCGGTTAGCACCGGCTTCGACTTTGCGTTTTAAATTGACCAAATCAAATTGTGCATTCGGCGCTTCAGGATGGGTTTCGGGGTATGCGGCAACCGAAATATCAAAGTCGTTAACCTCTTTTAGCAAACTGACCAAATCATTCGCGTACATTTCTGGTTTTTTAGTGGATTGCGGTAAATCACCTCGTAATGCCACAATATGACGAACCCCACTATTCCAATAGTCTTTAGCAATTGCAATTAACTCTTCACGACTTGCATCAATACAAGTAAGGTGCGGGGCCGCCAATAAACTGGTTTCTTTTTGAATGCGCTTGATCACGCCATGGGTTCTATCTCGGGTACCACTACCAGCACCATAGGTGACAGAAACAAAACTTGGTTTTAATGGGGCCAAGCGTTCAATCGAGCGCCATAATGTGGTTTCCATTTCAGCGGAATTTGGCGGAAAAAACTCAAACGATACCTGCAAATCTTTATCGATATCACTTAAAGTACGGTTAAGATTGTCAAGACTTCGGGCATTTGCATTCATTTTTATTCCTACCTACTGCTTCATGTTTACTAACAACTGATATTATTTGGTGGTTTTTGCCATTCGCATACCCGACTCACATTGCTAAGCCCGGATGTTGTTAAAAAATAAAGGATTCTTATCAATCAAAGTCTAAGCCTATAAAATTACAAGGTTAAATTTAAGGCATAATCTAAGTCGTTGATAATATCTTGAATATCTTCAAGCCCCACAGACACTCGGATCAGGGATTGTGAAATACCCGCGGCTTCTTGCGCGGTTAATTCCATTCCCGCATGCGTCATCGTTGCTGGGTGACAAATCAGACTTTCAACCCCACCTAAAGACTGTGCTAAAGTAAACAGGCTGGTATTTTCCAATACGGTTTTAGCGCCATTAACACCGCCATCCACCTCAAAACTCAACATCGAGCCATAACCCATTTGTTGCTGTTTAGCTAATGAATGACCTGGATGGGTGCTTAAGCCAGGGTAATACACTCTTTTTATAGCTGGATGTGCAATTAAAAATTTAACTAAGGCGTCGGCATTGGCCTGGTGCTCTCTCATGCGAATCGGCAGAGTTTTAATGCCTCTTAAGGTCAGGTAACTGTCAAATGCACTACCTGTGATGCCTATGCAGTTTGCCCACCAAGCAAGCTCTTCGCCTAAAGAGTGATCGTTAGTGACAACGGCACCACCAACAATATCACTGTGGCCATTGATAAATTTCGTTGTGGAGTGGATCACAATATCTGCGCCGAGCGCGAGTGGTTGCTGCAATAACGGGGTAAGAAAGGTATTATCAACGGCGATCAACGTACCTGCTTGTTTGGCTTGGTTAGCCAAGGTTTTAATATCCACAATACGCAGAAGTGGGTTACTCGGTGTTTCTATGAGCAACAACTTGGGTTTACATGCAAGAGCATGTTCGACGGCTTTGGGGTCATTTTGGTCAATAACGAGAAGCTTGAATAAGCCCCTTTTCTCAAGATGAGTGAATAATCGATAACTACCACCATAACAATCATGAGGGATAACGAGGGTATCTTGACTACTGAGTAATTGGGTGATCAGGTGAATGGCCGACAGGCCTGTGCTAGTAATAATGCCAAAACAACCGCCTTCGAGCTCGGCTATTACATCAGCAAGGATTGAACGGGTTGGGTTAGCGGTTCGAGAATAATCGTATTCGCCTTTTTGCTTGAAGCCTTTTAGGGCATAGGTAGATGATAAATGCAACGCCGGCACAACAGCACCATGATGCTTGTCGGTATTAATACCAGCTTGAACCGCTTTTGTTGCATTATGCTTGGTTACCATATTGCCCATTCCATAACGAATTAATTAAATAGATGTTTAGACGTCTATAAATCTATCTGGTTAATTTATATCCGTCAAGAAATTTTAGCCATCTATACATCTTTGCTTTTAGATGTTGACTCAAAGTGAAGAACCAGTACAATTTAAACCAAGATTTAATTCAGATGTTGAAGGAATGTCCATGGCAGAATGGAATGGTGACTACATTAACCCTTATGCAGTCCACGGTAAAAAAAGTGAGCAAGTGAAAAAGATCACAGTTTCAATTCCACTGCGAGTATTAAAAGTTCTTACTGATGAAAGAACTCGACGTCAAATCAATAACTTACGACACGCAACCAATAGTGAACTCCTTTGCGAAGCTTTCTTGCATGCGTTTACGGGTCAACCGTTACCAAGTGATGAAGATCTGATGAAAGATAACGAACATACGTTACCCAAAAGTGTTCGAGATATTCTAGAGGAAAAAGGGATCACCGACTTTTCCGATTTTGAGGATTAGACGCAAAGTTAACATTGTCGCAGAAAGTTCGTCAGAACTTCATGCAGATTAAAATGTTCGCGATAAAAAATTTACTAAGACGATAAAAAAAGCCGGGATAACCCGGCTTTTTATTTCGCTAAATTGACATTGGCAATCTAGCACTGACCAATCCATTACTCGTCAAATGGATTCACCAAAATCATCGTTTCATTACGATCTGGACCGGTTGAAATAATGTCAATCGGTACACCTGTAATTTCTTCTAGGCGCTTAATGTACGCAATCGCATTTGCTGGCAATTGATCAATGCTGGTCGCGCCAACAGTCGACTCATCCCAACCTGGTACGGTTTCATATACCGGAGTAATGTTTTCGTAACCTTCTGCAGCCATCGGTGGTACCGTAATGATGTCACCAGACTCAGTTTTATAACCTGTACAGATTTTAAGTTCTTTAAGACCATCTAACACGTCAAGCTTGGTTAAACAAAAGCCTGAAACCGAGTTCACTTGAACGGCTCTGTGCATTGCAACGGCATCAAACCAGCCACAACGACGTTCACGACCGGTTGTCGCACCAAATTCATGACCTACAGTACCTAAATGTTGACCAATCTCATCATTTAGTTCAGTAGGGAATGGGCCTGAACCTACACGTGTGGTGTACGCTTTAGTGATACCTAAAACATAATCAAGGTTTAGAGGACCAAATCCACAGCCTGTTGCAACACCGCCAACAGTGGTGTTTGATGACGTTACATATGGGTAGGTACCGTGATCAATATCAAGTAATGTACCTTGAGCACCTTCAAACATGATAGATTCGCCGGCTTTACGGGCTTGATCAAGCATTTCACTTACGTCCGCCGTCATTGCGCGGATAATATCGGCGATTTCTAATACTTCTTTTAATACCGTATCAAAGTCTAGCGCTTCGGCTTTGTAGTAATGGGTTAAAACAAAGTTATGGTATTCCATAATTTCTTTTAACTTATCGGCAAACGTTTCCGTGTTTAATAAATCGCTTACACGTAAACCACGACGAGCAACTTTATCTTCGTAGGCCGGACCGATACCACGACCCGTAGTACCGATTGCTTTTTTACCGCGCGCAGCTTCACGTGCGTTATCTAAAGCTACATGGTAAGGCATGATAAGAGGACATGCATCACTAATTAGTAAGCGCTCACGTACTGGAACATTACGCTCTTCCAACATGGTGATTTCTTTCATTAATGCTTTTGGACACAGCACAACACCGTTACCAATTAAACATTTAACATTTTCACGAAGAACACCTGAAGGGATAAGATGTAATACGGTTTTCTCACCGTCAATTACCAAAGTGTGACCTGCATTGTGACCACCTTGATAACGCACAACATACTTGGCCTTATCAGTTAATAAGTCAACAACCTTACCTTTACCTTCGTCACCCCATTGGGTGCCAAGAACTACAACGTTTTTGCCCATAATAATTTTGTATATTTCGAAAGAAAATTAGGCGGGGATTCTAGCAAATACCACGTTATAGATCACTAGTTTTATGCGTTTTTTGTTCACAAAATGCAACGTTTTGGTTGCATTTATCGATGAACAAATACGGGCCGAACCATTTATTGGATGAAAATCAGTAAGATAATGCCCAAACCTAACAATAAGGCGCCCATTTGCCTAATGGTCGTCGACTGTTCTTGAGCGATTTTTAGCATAAACTTGCGCCAACGATTGGGAAAGAAAAACGGGCCTATTCCTTCAAAAATAAGCATTAAGGCAAGTGCGCTGATAAGTACTGAAAAGGTCATATTGATATATTTTTAGTTGCATAAAAAAACCCCGGTTAAACCGGGGTTTTAAAACCATTACTTGGTTGCTTTAAGGTATTCAAAAAACTCGCTATCGGGTTTAATCACCATAACGTCGTTTTTACTAGAAAAACTCTTTTCGTATGCTTCTAAACTACGAACAAAGCTGAAGAACTCTTGGTTCTTGTTGAAAGCCGCGGCATATACATTAGCAGCTAACGCATCACCTTGACCACGAATGTCAAACGCTTGCTTTTCAGCATCGGCTAACATTACCGTGACTTTAGCATCCACCGTTGCTTGGATTACATCGGCTTTTTCGCGACCTTTAGAGCGATGTTCAGCGGCTACAGCCTTACGATCTGCTCTCATACGCTCGTAAATTGAGTTACTCACCTCTTCCGGTAAGTTGATGCGCTTAACACGTACATCCAAGACCTCAATACCTAAGTCCGCTTTACTTGATGCCGTACTTAATAATGACTCTTCCATTAGAGAGTCACGATCGCCAGAGACAATCTCTTTGATTGTACGACGACCGAATTCTGTACGCAGACCATTGTTTACTTTTTGCTTTAACAAGGCCTTAGCATTGTCGATGTTACCGCCAGCGGTACGAACATAGAATGTTGAGAAATCAACGATTCGCCACTTCACATACGAATCGACTAAAAGGTCTTTTTTCTCAGCCGTTACAAATCGGTCTGCGGCATCATCGAGGGTCTGAATACGCGCGTCAATCTTGTGCACTCGTTGAATAACAGGGATCTTAAAGTGCAAGCCTGGTTCGTGGACCACCATTTCTCCATCGCTGTCTCGAACAATTTTAGAGAATTGGAAAACAATACCACGTTCACCTTCGTTAATAACAAAGACACTTGAAACGGTCAGTACCGATAATAGCACTAGGATAATGATTGAAAAATTTCTCATCTTAGTTATCTCCTCGGCTAAAACGGTCATTACGGCTCGATGATGAATTTACCGTTGAGTTCTTATTTTGAATCTGTGGTTTTTGCTGCATATCATTATACGTGCGGTTAAGCTGCTGCGGTAATGATGGTTGTTGTTGCATGATTTTATCCAGTGGCAAATAAATCATGTTATTACCACCGTCAACATCTACCAGTACTTTTGACGTGTTGCTGTATACCTTTTCCATTGTTGTCAGGTACAAACGCTTACGTGTTACTTCTGGCGCTGCCGTGTACTCAGGTAATAGCTTTTCAAACTTAGCGACTTGACCTTCTGCAGCAAGTACCACTTGCTGTTTGTACGCCAATGCTTCTTGTTCAATAGCTTTGGCTTTACCACGTGCGCGCGGTTCAACCGACAGAGCATAAGCCTCGGCCTCTAGAACGAAACGCTCTTCATCTTCTCGCGCTGCGATAGCATCATCGAAGGCATCTTTTACCTGTTCTGGTGGACGCGCGTCTTTAAAGTTTAAATCGGAAATTAAAATACCTAAGTTGTACGGTTCCAGGATTTTTTCTAATTCGGCCCACACCGCTTGACGAACTTGCTCACGACCTGAGGTTAGAACTTCATCCATTTTTGAGTTACCAACAACATAGCGAATGGCACTGTCAAAGGCATGTTCAAGACTGGCGTCAGCGTCTGTCACGCTAAATAAATAATTTCGCGCATTGATGATACGATATTGCACCTGCATCTCAACACTGACAACATTCTCATCGGCTGTCAGCATAAAGCCTCGAGAAGGTAGATTACGCGTTGTTTGCACATCAACTGGGATAACTTTTTCAATAAAAGTTGGTTGCCAATGAATGCCAGGTTCTACTTCACCGTTAAATTCACCGAACTGTAGCACCACACCACGCTCAGCTTCTTTAATGGTGTAAAAACCACTCACACCCCATGCCAAAAGTGCTATTACCACAATCAAGCCTATACCGAAACCACTAAAGCCACCTGAGCCTTTGCGATTACTTGGTTTGTTACCAAAAATACCGCCAAACTTATTACCTAAGTCTTTTAGTAACTCGTCAAGATCTGGTGGTCCTTGATCTCGGCCACCTTTATTTTTCCAGGGATCATTATCATTATTCCCCGGTTCATTCCAAGCCATTGCGCTCTCCGTTTGATTACAATTTAATTGTTATAAAATAATATTATCAGTGAGTTAGTTCAGGATAAAGTTTTCGATTGCGGTTTTATCGCTTTTTAGCAACTTATTCCAATCCCGCAAGGGTAATTGTAAGTCAATTATACAATTTCCCTGTTCATCGAAACGCTCATTATGAATACAGTTTAACTCATATAAAGCACCGCGTAACTTTCCAGCTGTCGGTGGTAGCTTTAAACTATGTTTAACCACATCAGTAGACAACAATTCACTTAAAGCTTGATTCAGTAAATCCAAGCCAGTATTGGCTCGAGCCGATAACCACACCCGTATCGGTTTGCCTGTTTCATCTCGGTCAATTCTCGGGGCAACATCATCAAGGGCATCGATTTTATTGCAGACCAATAATTGTGGTACCTCATGCGCCCCTATTTCTTCCAACACCACATCAACTTGCGCAATATTGTCTGCCCGTCGTTCATCGGCAATGTCGACAACATGCAATTGTAAATCGGCTTCACGGGTCTCGGTGAGCGTAGCCTTGAAAGCCGCCACCAAATCGTGAGGTAGATGTCGGATAAAACCTACTGTATCGGCTAAGATGATGCGCCCGACGTCTTGAATGTGCAATTTGCGTAAAGTCGGATCCAAGGTCGCAAACAACTGATCGGCTGCGTACACATCAGCATCGGTAATTTGATTAAACAATGTAGACTTTCCGGCATTGGTATATCCAACCAAAGAAACCGTCGGGATCTCCGCTCGCTCTCGGGCACGGCGTCCTTGGTGACGCTGTTTTTCCACCTTTTCTAAGCGCATTCTTATGTTGTGCATACGTTCGCGCAACAATCGGCGATCAGTTTCAAGTTGGGTTTCACCAGGTCCACGCAAGCCGATACCACCTTTTTGCCTTTCAAGGTGAGTCCAGCCACGGATCAACCGGGTACTAATGTGCTTCAGTTGTGCGAGTTCAACCTGCAGTTTACCTTCGTGAGTTCTTGCCCGTTGAGCAAAAATATCCAGGATCAAGGTTGTTCTGTCGATAACGCGACATTCACACAATGCTTCTAAATTTTTTTCTTGCGAGGGTGAGAGGATGTGATTTACCAAGATCACATTCGCCTGATGCAAATTTACTGCGTCACGAATTTCTTCAGCTTTACCGCTGCCAACAAAATATTTGGGGTGAGGGGTATCACGTTTACCTGTGACAACGGTTAAAGAATTAACGCCAGCAGAAGACACTAACATCTCAAATTCATTAAGGTCTTCACGGGCGTTTTCTTGTGGAAAATCTATGTGAACGAGTACTGCTTGCTCACCTGCTTGACGCCTATCAAACAAGTGAACAACTCCAATTCATTTTCATTAAAACTTATTCCATCGGTTGATTAAATTCAGCCGGAGTAGAGGTATTTACGGCACGAGACGGTACGACGGTTGAAATCGCATGCTTGTACACCATTTGGCTTACTGTATTTTTAAGTAAGATCACAAATTGATCGAAAGATTCAACTTGCCCCTGTAACTTGATCCCATTAACCAGATAAATTGCAACTGGAATACGATCACGACGCAAAGCGTTTAAGAATGGGTCTTGTAAAGATTGCCCTTTTGCCATGGTTAGGCCCCTTATTGTTATTTTAATCAAATTTAGACAGTAGCTTCGTAGGTATCAAGCAAAAACTTCTTTAAAAAATATATAGTTACACAACGAGCATAGTAAGTATACACTATGATTTTAAGTTTGCTATAGAAGTTAACACCTGTTCTAAATTTGATTGATTATTGGTGGTTAGCCAAGTTAAATTGTCCCAACTTCTTAACCAAGTAAGTTGTCTTTTTGCGAGCTGTCTAGTGGCACAAATACCCCGAAATACCATTTCATCATAGTCAATATCGCCTTCAAGATACTGCCACATTTGACGATAGCCAACGCATCTAATAGAAGGTAAATCGATATTTAAATCAGGACGTTTTTTTAAATTTTCGACTTCAGCCTGGAACCCCTGCTCTAGCATCATATGAAAACGCTGTTCAATGCGTTTATGTAATTCTGCTCTCTCAGAAGTCATTATAGCAAATTGTAAAATATCGCCAGCAAGGTTATCACCTTTTATTTTGGTCAGCTCTGTTAAAGTCTTATTTGTTATGCGATAAACTTCTAAAGCACGCGATAATCTTTGTGGATCATTCACGTTTATTCTGGCCGCTGACACCGGATCGATTTCGCTTAATTGCTGATGCAAGTGGTCCCAACCATAGTCCTGCGCTTCTTTTGCAATCTGTTCGCGAATAAATGTATCCGCTGGTGGTAATGGCGATATCCCTTCAATTAAGCTTTTAAAGTACATCATCGTACCGCCAACCAAAACAGGTATACGTCCATTGGCTCGAATGCTTGCTATCTCTTTTTTCGCATCGCGACAAAAGTCTGACACCGAATAGCTTTGCGCGGGATCGATAATATCTATTAACCGATGAGGATACTTAGCTAACTCAGCTTTCGTTGGTTTGGCACTGCCAATATCAAAGCCCTTGTAGATAAGGGCCGAATCAACACTAATAATATCGCATGGCAAAGAGTCAACCAATTGCATTGCCAAGTCAGTTTTACCAGAGGCTGTTGGCCCCATGATACAAATAACGGGTGGTAGCGATGTTTTATTGGCTGAGTTCATGTAAGTGCTTTTTTAACTGATTAATATGCTTAGTAAGGTCAACCTCGACCGAATTCAAGGGTATGAGTTGATAAAGATCGACATTTTGTAAGGCCTGAGCATTAACCAACATTTGCTTTGCAAAAATAAAGTCAATATTTTCAGGCAATAACATACAAGCAAAGGCGTTACTTAAGTCAACTTTGTTTTGCTCTATTTGTTGCTGCAATATATCTAACAAAGCGATAAAGCTTTGCTGAATGTCTTGCTCTCTAAGTTTAGCTGGGTATTGCCTAATTATGCAGGCGGCGGATTTTAACTCTAGGATAACCCCAGCATCAACAAAGATGTGCTGATGATTACCAATAAATTGCTGCTGTTCCAACGTTAATGCAACCCTTACTGGCAACAATAGTGGTTGCGAGACAATGCCTTGGGTTAACGCTAACTGCATTTGATTAACCAGGATTTGTTTGCAAATGGGGGTTAAATCTAGGCAAATTAGCTTTTGCTCAAAAGAGGCTAACGCACAATTTTGCTCCAGCATAGTGAATAATTGCAACTGATCTAAGCGAAAGCTATCTGAAGCTAGGGCGCCGGTTTTGTTAGCTTCTTCTTTCATCAAAGCAGGCGTTTGAGGTTCTATTAAAGGCTCATGGTTGCCAACTGGGGTGATCAATTGCTGATAATTTTCAACCGATGCTTTACTTGGTGTCGAAGAAGCATAATGCGCTCTAGCACTATTGACTCTGGCTCCTGAGCGACTTGAAGGGTGTGGCGCGGGCGACGTTTTTAGGGGCTGTACATAATCTCTATTCGAATCCGCATGTGCTAAAGCGCTCGTTTGTTGATAAGCATTATAGCTTTCGCTTGATTGATGAGCACCCGATAAATGCGTTTCAGGTGATTGCTCTAGAGTTTGCTCAATGGCGGCACAAATAAAGTCATGCACCAAACGCGACTGATGAAATCTCACTTCATGTTTCGCCGGGTGCACATTAACATCAACATCTTTGTGATCAAGATTAAAAAATAACACAAACGCTGGATAACCATCGCTGCCTAACCTATCGCCATAAGCTTGGCGAATCGCATGGTTAATTAATTTATCCCGCATCATTCGGCCGTTGACATAGCTGTAACTTAAATCATTTTGACTGCGAATAAATTCAGGCTGAGCTATCCAGCCCCAAAGATGAAAATTATCGTGGTCAAACTCCAACGCGATGGCGTTGTCCATAAATGCTTGGCCACAAATAGCGGCAATACGTTTTTCAATCTGTTTTTGATTGTTGGCCGCGCGATATTGACGAATGACTTTGCCGTTATGGGTTAAGGTAAGAGATAAATCGAGCTTAGATAACGCGATTCGGCGCACCACTTCATCAATATGACTGAACTCCGTTTTTTCGGTGCGTAAGAACTTTCTGCGCGCAGGAGTATTAAAGAATAAATCTTCAACATTAATGCTAGTACCTTTAGGGTGAGCGGCCGGCTTAACTTCAACTTGCATTTCTCGACCTAAGGCAATGGCTTGCCAAGCACTTTCTTGTTCTTCGGTTTTCGAGGTGAGAGTTAATCGGGCAACCGAACTAATCGAGGCGAGCGCCTCACCGCGAAAGCCAAGACTTTGGATCGCCTCTAGGTCATCTAAGCTTTTAATTTTACTCGTAGCGTGCCGACTTAAAGCCAATGTCAGTTGATCTTTGGCAATACCACAACCGTCATCCGTCACTTTAATCCGCTTAGCACCACCTTTATCAATTTCAATGGTAATACTTGTTGCGCCAGCATCGATGCTGTTTTCAACCAACTCCTTAACAACAGATGCGGGCCGTTCTACCACTTCGCCAGCGGCAATTTGGTTTGCCAACCGAGCTGGTAATATTTGTATTGACATAAGGTTAATTAACTCGAGGAATGGTCAGGGTTTGACCGATATGCACGGTATCTGATTTGAGATTGTTCGCCAGTTTCAATTGCTTAATCGATACTTTATAACGTTGTGCGAGTACAGATAAAGACTCACCGCTTTTAATTCGATGCTGCCTTGGTTTCAGCTTGGCCAAATATGAGCCTTCAGGAGGATAATTCATAAAGTATTGTTTCATACCTGAAAACATAGCTTTGGCTAATTTTTGTTGATGATTTGATGACATCAAATTTTTAAAGTCATAAGGGTTTGAAATAAAGCCTGTTTCCACCAAGATTGATGGTATATCAGATGATTTTAGCACCGCAAGCGAACGATTAACTGGGGTAGTTTTATGCATTCGTGTCACTTTTTTCATTTCATTAATGACAATTCGGGCCATTTTGTCACTGATTTCCAACGACTTATCTTTGGTTAAATCGGCTAATGTTACCGCTAGGTTGTCATCGTTAGTTTTTTTAATCCAATCGCCACCACCGCCGAGTAATTCGGAGTTTTTCTCTCGGTTAGCCAACCAGCGAGATAGTTCTGAGTCGGCACGAGCATTGGTCACCACCCAAACAGAGCCGCCTCTTGGCTTTGACGAAGTAAAAGCATCGGCATGGATAGACACTAAAAAGTCTACTTGTTTTTGACGAGCTATTTCAGTGCGGCGATTTAAGTTCACGTAATAATCGCCATCACGGATCATCTCGGCGCGAAACCCAGGTTCTTTATCGATGAGCTTTTTCAGTTTTCGGGCAATCGATAAAGTGATTTTTTTCTCATAAACACCGGATTTTGAAATAGAACCTGGATCTTCACCACCATGACCGGCATCAATACCTATAATGACATCTCGACTGGTGTCTTTAGGTTGATGCTCTGCGACCGTTGTTTTGCGATTATTATCAAACAAATCAACCACCAAACGACTGCCATAAGGCCCAGTTGGAGACAGCGGAAAGACATTCTCTTTGTAATTGGCGTTTAATTCCAACACGATTCGAGTGGTTGATTTATTTTTATGTCTACTGGTGCGAATGAGTTTAATTCGGGGATCATCCTTTGCTAGCCCTTTTAAAGACACCAATTTTTTGGTGTGCTGAAAATCAATGACTAAGCGGCGGGGGTTGCTCAATTCAAAGTAACTGTATTGTGGCTTTTCACTAAGATCAAACACTACCCGAGTGTTATCTGGAGCGGGCCAAATACGAACACCTTCAATGGCATTACCTGCGAGAGCCCAAAAACTTAGGGCATATAATAATCCAAAAATACTAATTCGCGTCATAACTGACATAATAAGCGTACTACTTCTTTTAATGCTCTATTAAGTTGAGGATAGCTTCACCTGTATCGGTTTTAGCGCTAAACGTCACAATACGTTGTTCGTTATCATACTGTAAATTAATAATAAGATCTTCTTTGGGTAAAATACCAGCACCTTTTTCAGGCCATTCGATAAAACAACATGATTTTTGTAAGAAATAATCTCTGATGCCCATGAATTCCAATTCTTCAGGATCTGCTAATCGATATAAATCAAAGTGATAAACTTGATATGGTGGCAAATCATAAGGCTCTACTAAGGTATAGGTTGGGCTTTTTACCTTGCCTTGATGTCCCATGCCTTGGACAAAGCCGCGTGTTAAGGTCGTTTTCCCAGCGCCTAAATCACCATATAAAAAGACCACCAGAGACGATAAATTTAAACCTTTAGCGATGCTCGCTAATTGTTGCCCAGCACTGACGGTTGCCGCTTCATCGGCTAATACTATTGATACTGTTTTCATTAAAATTGATTCACCAAAGTTCTAATATAAGGCATGATATCACTGGCTAACAGGCCTTTTTCGCCCTGTTTAACCGCTCGATCGGCAGCTTGCCCATGCAAATTAACCGCCAAACATGCGGCATCGTACAAAGATGTAGATTGTAAACTGATACTGGCTAGGATGCCAGAAAGGACATCCCCCATGCCGGCCACAGCCATACCTGGATTGCCGCTGATATTCGCTCGAACGTGTTGACCATTACTAATGAGCGTACCGGCGCCTTTTAATACGCATACCCCGCCATATTTTTGCACAATGTTTGCTATGGCTTGATAGCGATCCGCTTCAATGTCTTCAATCGAACATTTTAGCAAATACGCAGCTTCACCAGGGTGTGGCGTCAATACCCAGTTGTTTCGATACAGCTGTGTTTTAGATAAGTAATATAAGCCATCGGCATCAATGACCATGGTTTTATTAAGCGCGATGGCCTGTTCAAAAGCTTTTTCTGACCACTGGCTGCGACCAAGTCCAGGGCCTAGCAGCACCACATCGGATTTAGCACGGTTAATACTCGTCCCTAAATTTTGCTCATCTGTGCTAGTTATAAGATCCACATAGACAATTTCGGGTAATGCAGGGGCTATCATCGCGCGACAACTAGGATGACAACAAAGAGCCACCAAACCAGCGCCAGAGCGCAAGGCTGCAAAAGAAGACAGCATGGCCGCGCCAGGATATGCTGGCGCACCTGAGACCACCAACACACACCCATTTCGGCCTTTGTGTCCACACACATCGCGCGATGTTAATGCCGAAAAATCTGCTTTCGCGTTGAGCCTAAATGGGCTCTTAAGTTGCGAAGATAAGCCCTTACCAAGCCCCAAATCATCAAAATAAAGCGCTCCGGTGTATGCTTTTGCTCTCCCCGTCACCAACCCTTTTTTTATGCCGACAAACGTCACGGTCGCATGTGCCAAAACAACCTCCCCTAACGCTTGTCCGGTATCGCCATTTAAACCAGAAGGCAAATCAATACTCAGTACTTTGGCATCCGCACGATTTATAGCTGCAATATAGGGGATATATTCATCTCGCACGGGACCGGTTATACCAGTACCTAGTAAGCCATCAACAATGACATCGTAATCGTTCCAATTTGGCGTGGTCGTATTTACCTTACCGCCACTTTGTAAATAATCCTGATAAGCTCTTTGGGCATCGCCCGCAAGAAGCTTAGGGTCACACACACTGTGCACAGCAACGCTATAATTTCGCGCAAGGCGAGCTAGGACATAGCCATCGCCACCATTATTTCCCTTACCGGTTACAATTAATAATGATGTGTTTTGAGGCCAATAGGTTTGCAAAAATTGCCATAATGCATTCGCTGCGCGCTCCATCAATTGATAAGAGTTTAAGCCGAAAGATGCCGCGATATGCAACTCATTGTCGGCAATATCTTTACAACTGTACAACGCTTGTTGTGTGTCAGCGGTTAACTTTTTTGCTATCATATTGCACCCGTGCCGGTTTAAAACTTATGTTTCGAGCTGTGACATAATTAAGCATAGAATCGACTGCGCAAAATTGAAAAGTTTAAGATTATCAGGAACAAACTTATGGCCTCGACCGAAAAAGTCGATTTAAAAGCATTGAAAGCCTCGATTGTGCAATGGGCGCAAGAATTAGGCTTTAGTGATATTGGTGTCAGTGATGTTGACTTAAGTCAGCATCAACAAGCCTTAGAGCGCTGGTTGAAAAATCAATATCATGGCAACATGGACTATATGAACCGTAATATAGAGATGCGGGTACAACCAGATGCGTTACTACCGGGTACCTTAAGAGTTATCTCGGTGCGAATGGATTATTTGCCAACCAATGCCAAGTTTGCCCAGCTCCTAAAGCAACCTGATCATGCTTACATTTCACGTTATGCGCTTGGTCGCGATTACCATAAACTAATGCGTAATCGTTTAAAGCAACTGGGCGAAAAAATAAAACAGCATTGTCACCAACTCAACTTCCGACCTTTTGTTGATTCTGCGCCAATTTTGGAACGGCCATTAGCCGAAAAAGCCGGTTTAGGTTGGGTCGGAAAACACAGTCTATTACTCAATAAGCAAGCTGGGTCATGGTTTTTTCTCGGCGAACTCCTTGTTGACATCGAACTGCCTATAGACCAGCAAACCCCAAATCACTGTGGTGATTGTGTTGCTTGCATGAAAATTTGCCCAACCAATGCCATTGTTGAACCCTATGTTGTCGATGCTAGACGTTGTATTTCTTATTTAACCATTGAACTGCGAGAATCGATTCCACTAGAGCTGAGAAATTTAATCGGCAATCGCATTTATGGCTGTGATGATTGCCAGTTAATTTGCCCATGGAATCGGTTTGCCAAATTAAGTGTTGAAGCAGATTTTCAGGCCCGTAATGCATTTGACGAGCCCCCTTTGCTTGCCTTGTTTGCATGGACCGAAGACGAATTTTTAAAGCGTACGCAAGGTTCGCCTATAAGGCGTATTGGCTATGCTTGCTGGCAACGTAACATTGCGACAGCAATGGGTAATGCGCCATTTAATGCTGATATTGTCAAAGCGCTGATGCAACAACATGGCAAGGTGAATGATATGGTTGATGAACATATTGATTGGGCTCTAGAGCAACAACGACTAAAGCAACAGCAAAGTATGAACAATCAAAACGAGCGCTTGACGGCAAGATTAATAAGATCAATCGAGAAAGGGTTGAGCCGTGACGCTTAAATTTCTTCGACAAATAAATTTAACTGTTCAATAATGCTGCCCATTTCACCGACCCTGCTTTCTACCTCGTCATAGTGCTCTTGTTCGAGTTGTTCAGCAAGCTTTTCACAACAATGAGAGAGCTTATTTGAAGACAGAATTTTCGCGGTTTTTAATATCGAACGGTTCAATTCCTGGGCTTTGGCGTAATTTTTACTCGCAAGCGCTTCTTTTAGCTTTTTGTGATTGGTTTGGTTGCGATTGATGTAATCATCAAGCATGAATACCGCCATCTCAGCCGAGCCATGGTATTCATTAAACTTTTCTAAATCGATTAGAGAACCAACATCTGTGGTCATTTCTGTGGTGCCAAACTCTTGTTTTTTCTTCGCCACAGCTTCGTCGATGGACTGATTAAAGTCATTAACATCGGGCACTTCCAAGTTAATGATGTCTTCAAGTTGTTCTTTGTTTGTTCTGGTTCTTGCTAACAAGGCCATCGCTTCTTGATCTTGCTCGTGTTGTAGCTTAATTTCTTCAACCCCTATGCTGTAACTTGCATTCACTAAAACCAATAACCGCCAAGCTAAGAATAAGCTCGAACTCATTAGTAACACTATAAACACATAACCAACGGGTACCATGGTGGACTCTTTCACTTTAATATTTATTAGAGGCAGTTCTAACTGAAACTCTGGTAAGTGAAAGAAGTTGGGCTGTTCAATTAACGATGCGGTTCGTTTTAAGAATAATTGATAGTTTTTAAGCTCTTGAACCACCTTTTCCATGGTTTCAATTTCAATATTCCACTTCGAGAATAACTGACCTGAGCCCATAAACTGATTAGAGATATTTAAAATGTCTTTATTAATATCGGCCAACACTGGATTGTTAATGTCCCTTGCTAACTGGCCATTAATGTTTTTCGTTAATGACGCAATCTGACTGGAAATAGCATTAAGCTGAGTTGGGGTTGTTCTGTGCGATAAGGCGGTTAGTTGCTTCTGTATTTTCAATAATTCTTGATAAATGTATTGATACAACTGCAAAGTATTAATATCACTGACCACGGTATTAATTTCAGAGGTGGCTAGTCGAGTTGGTTTGGCCATAATTTCTAATGACGAAGAATTCAAGCTAATTTGCGCTTGGTTTCTATATTTTTCAACGTCTGAAATGATGTCCGCTAAAGTGGCGTAATTGGCGTTATATTGGCCAATCCTTGACTGACGTGTAAGCAATAAGTCATCGACTAAGACGACAAAGTTTTTATAACCTTGAGCATACTCTTGCGCGGTTTTTGCAATTTGATCCGCGGTGTTGTCGCGAATATTGTCATTGACCATAAGGACATGGTTGCGACTTAAATCAACAATTTCGAGCCAAGCTTGTTTTACGTTTGCTAATGGCTGTGCCACTTCTTGTTGGGTAATGTATATGTGTTGAGTGACAATCTGATTTTCAAGCTCTGCCACGCTTTTCATCAGTTGGGCATTATTTTTAATAAAAGGGATCTGTTGGAGATGCAAAAATTCGGCTTTTTTCGCTTGTTGGCTGTATAACCACATCGAGGTACCGAGTAATAGAACCATAGTGCCTAAGAGCAAGCCAACATATAAGGATGCTCTTAAGATGATTCTTTTTGGCGCCACTGTATTAAAAAGTGAATTTAGCATTACCATGGTTCCTGTTATTTTTATTTTGTATCGGTATGATTTTTAACCATATAGTTATACATTAATACACTTTTTCGAATAAGATAAAGTTTTTTGTAAAATAAAAGTAAAAAAGCCGGCAATTGCCGGCTTTTTTTCTGAAAACTTATCTACCTATTAAATTTTGAACACATGCTGACGATAGACTTTTAGCTCATTAATTGATTCTTTAATATCATCAAGGGCAAGGTGAGCACCGGTTTTTTCAACTTTCGTCAGAACCTCAGGTTGCCAACGTCTTACCAATTCTTTAATCGTGCTAACATCAAGGTTACGATAATGAAAGTGTTGTTCTAACTCGGGCATGTAGCGGTTGATAAAACGACGATCTTGACCAATGGTATTACCACACATCGGTGATACGCCTTTAGGTACCCATTGCGTTAGAAATGCCAGCGTTTGCTGTTCTGCTTGTTCGATGGTTACTGTAGATTGTTGACAACGTTGTGTTAAGCCACTTTTTCCATGTTGTTTAATGCACCATTCATTCATATTCTCAAGCACAGTATCAGATTGATGTATCGCCAATACAGGGCCTTGAGCCAAAATATTTAGTTGGCTATCGGTCACTATGGATGCGATTTCCAAAATAACATCCTGTTCAGGTTCGAGGCCGGTCATTTCGAGATCGAGCCAAATCAGATTTTGTGGATCTTGTAACATTTACTTCAACCTTATATTCGATTAAGTCTTAATATTTCTCAGTTACGGCCTTGATAGCATGCGGATAAAAAAGCCTATGCTCAATGCTAATGTAAATTTTTGCCATTAAAAACAGCAGTAACGCTTTAAACACTTCTATGAACGCGCCAAAACCGAGCTTTTTTCACGCTTAGGAGCCGATATAAACCGTGCTGAAATTCGCATCTTAATAAGAAATGAGTATATAATACGGTATTCTTCAAAGCTTTAATATCAATAGATATAAATACAAGCCCTTGCTTGTATTAGCATAGTCAACAACTGAACTTGAGCCGTGGCCAAAACAAAGAAACTGACCAAAGGTCAAAATAGGCGGATTAAAAAAAATCTCGCGAATAAGCTGAAATCGAATGACCAGGTCAATTGGCAAGATGATCAATTAGGGCCTCAGCAACAAGGGGTCATTATCAGTCGATTTGGCCAACATGCCGATGTGCAAACCGATGACGGTGAGATTTTTCGCTGTAATATTCGCCGAACCATCAAAAGTTTGGTCTGTGGAGATCTGGTTGTTTGGCGTCAAGGCAAAGAAACTCAACACAGTGTTAGTGGTGTTATTGAAGCCGTACACGAGCGCCATTCGGTTTTAAGTCGACCCGATGTATACGATGGGGTTAAACCTATTGCGGCCAATATCGATCAAATTTTTATTGTCTCTTCGGTCGTGCCTGCGTTTAATCCCGACATTATAGATCGCTATCTTGTTGCCACTGAACTCACCGGTATTAAACCGATTATTATCCTTAATAAAACCGATTTGCTTGACCCACAAAACCGTGATCTCATTGAACAGCGCTTAGCGATCATCAAGGACATTGGTTACGAAGTCATTCATGCCAGTAGCAAACTCGAGTCGGGGATTGAGCCCATTCGCCAACGATTAAAAGATAAAACCTCAATTTTTGTGGGTCAATCAGGGGTCGGCAAGTCCACTTTGGTCAATACTCTGATGCCCGAATTGAACCTTCTAACACAAGAAGTATCTGAAAACTCAGGTTTAGGTCAACACACCACCACCGTTGCCCGCCTATATCATTTTCCCACTGGTGGTCGCTTAATTGACTCGCCAGGGATACGAGAATTTGGTTTATGGCACTTAAGTCCTGAGCAAGTTGATCGAGGCTTTATCGAATTTCAACCTTATTTTGGTGGCTGTAAGTTTCGCGACTGCAAGCACCTTAACGATCCCGGCTGTGCACTTAAACAAGCGGTTTTAGATGGTCATATCAACCCATTGCGTTTTGAAAGCTATCAACGCATTATTGCCAGCTTGGGAGATAACAAGTTAACCTCTCGTTTTAATTAAATGTTTTTTACGTTTAACATATACATATAAAGGAAGTTCTAGTGTCACTAGATAATATGAAAATAGCTCTACAATACGCCATGCCTAAACATGGTTTGTCTCGCCTTGTTGGCTTATTTGCAAAATCAAAAGCCGGCTGGTTGACTCACTTTGCTATTAAACGATTTATCAAAGCATACGGCATTGATATGAGTGAAGCGAAATGGCAAAACCCAGAAGATTTTGCCACTTTTAATGACTTTTTCACCCGCGAACTGAAAGACGGCGCCCGTGAAATCAATCCAGATCCAATGGAAATTTGTTTCCCTGTTGATGGTACCATCAGTCAACAAGGTGATATCGAAGACGACCGCGTTATTCAAGCCAAAGGCTTTAACTATTCTTTGACCACGTTACTTGGTGGCAATGAAGAAACCGCAGCGCCCTTTCAACAAGGTAAGTTTTCAACCATCTATTTAGCCCCTAAAGACTATCATCGTATTCATATGCCAATGGATGGTACGTTAAGAGAAATGATTTTTGTACCAGGCGATTTATTTTCTGTTAACCCGTTAACAGCCAACAATGTGCCTAACTTGTTTTCTCGCAATGAGCGTGTTGTGGCTATCTTTGATACCGAAATAGGCCCTATGGCCATGGTTCTTGTTGGGGCGACCATTGTTGCCAGTATTGAGACCGTTTGGGCTGGCACTATTGCCCCGTCTAAAGGCAAACAGATCCAACGTTGGCAGTACCCAAGCGACGGTGAGCATGCGATTCATTTGAAAAAAGGCGAAGAGATGGGGCGCTTTAAGTTAGGTTCAACGACCGTGTGTTGTTTCCCTAAAGATACCATTGAGTTTACTGAAGGCGATGACAACGGCACTGTGACACGCCTTGGCAAACCGTATGCGCAACGTATCGATAAAGCACAAGCCAAAGCAGAAACACCTGCAGAGAACTAATTGTGCGCATTTTTGCCCATCGCGGAGCCAGTGGTTACGAGCCAGAGAATACGCTCTTAGCCATTAAAAAAGCTTTGCACATGAAGGTGGACGCCATTGAAATTGATGTTCACCTTTGTGATGGGCAACTCGTGCTTATTCATGACCATTGGGTTGATAAAACCACCAACGGTCATGGCCGAGTAAGTCAAATGAGTTTTACTCAGTTACGTTTACTCGACGCCGGTAAAAACTGCCAAATTCCGACCCTAAATGAAGCGCTCGAACTGATTGCTGGTCAATGCTCTGTCAATATCGAATTAAAGTCCGCAGGAACCGTTGAATTAACCCTGCAAGCGATGCAGCATGCGATCAACCATTACGGCTTTAGCCAACAACAATTTATCGTTTCCTCATTTGATCATCACCTAATAAAACACCTAAAGCAACTTGCCCCTAGTTACCAAATTGGTGCCTTAACCGCCAGCTGTCCGATTGATTATGCCGCTTTTGCCAGCGCACTTAATGCCTACAGTGTGCATGTCGATTTTGATGTGATAAGCCAAGCATTTGTCGAAGATGCTCACCAGCGTGGACTAAAAGTGTATGTCTATACCTGCGATCGGCAGGAAGATCTTATCCATTTAGCCAAGCTTAAGGTAGATGGTGTATTTGCAAATTATCCTGATCAAGCCAAAGCCATTTTACTCGCCGCCAAATAACCTCGAGCCAACACGATAGCCAATAGCCCCTTGCTCTTATCAATCGCAATTCAACCATCATAAAGTAAAAATGAAAAGGGATTGCTGTTGCAATCCCTATGAGTGAAACGTGATTAAATTTTCAAACGATAACGACCACGATTATCGGGTCGCCCAATAAAGCTGAGTAATGGTCGTACTTCGGCCGGAAACTTAGCCCCCGGAGTTAAATACCCTTGGCCGCTAATTTTATCCATTGCCACCCGTGCGTTAAATTCTAGGCCAAGGTTATTATTGATATCTATGGTAACCAGCAATTCGCCTTGTTCGCAGGTTAAATCAGCCTTTAATGGGCCCAATTCAACGCTTTCATCCATTGCACTAACGCGTGCTTGCGGCCAACTTAATTGCCCTGCAAGGTGTGAACAAATCGGTTGACCAACAACAAACTTATCGATGTTTAACTGTAAGTCGCCATCAGCTTGCAACTCAAATGGCACCGGATAATAAGACAAGGCGGTGTTTGCCGCTACCGATACGTTCGCATCGCTAACGGTTAAATCAGAGCTTAACCCTCTTAATGTTAGGCTGCCGTTTGGTTGGCTCTTACTGCGATTACCAAAGTCAATGTCAACACTTGGGTTAAAGGTTAATAAAGACAATAAATTCACCGTCCAGCGTACATTCTTCAGTTCTACCTGTTCAACCCAAATACTTTCTGCCCGGCCATGCCAAAGGCTGCCTTTGGGGTTCACCACGGCCACCTGTTTTGGTAGTTCTACAAATCCTAATATATTTTTAATCGGTGCCAGAGCAATAACAAACCCCAAATAGGCAACGACAAATATAACCACTATTAGAGTGAGTTTCTTACCTGAAATCATCCTTTAGATACCTGTAATCGTCTTACTTTAACCGTACCAGCAACCGATGCTGGTGCAATATCGATGGCCTCAACGTGCAAACCTTCACGGGTTGTTAAGCTATCAAGCCACGTGATCAAGTTATCAAAAGGCACCTCATCTATCCACACTTGCAAATCATCCCCTTGTGGTTGCATTCTGGCTAAGGTGATATTTTGACTTCGAGCTGTACGGTTTACAATGCTCGATAAACTTCCCGTTGAAGTTACCCCGCCTTGTTGTTTTAAGGCCTGGTAGCGTTGTAGGTTTGTTGCCATCCATGCGGCCAGTTTTTGTTGCCTCTCAACCCGCTCTTTACTTCTTTCGACACTATCATTTAATGGTTGCCAAATAACGGTGACGAATAAAAAAATCGTAACCACTAGCGCCATGATGGCCACCAAAGATTTCTCTCGTTGATTTAATGCCTGCCATTTTTCTTTTAGCATTATGATTTTCCTTTGATGTTAAATGAACCCACAACTTGATCGCCTTGATTACTTTGGGCTCCCGCATCAACGTCTAAGTCAGCTTTGATAAGTTCCGCTTTAAACGCTTCAAAACTTTGATAGTTTTTTCCTCGAACATTGAGTCTAAGCTCATTGCGTTTAGCATCAAAACGTAATGAGTCCGGTTTCAAACTGGGGACGGCAATAAAAGCTGGCCTTATCCGGTCAATCATCACCAGCAAATCGGTATCACTACTACCACCACCAAGCTCGGAAATTTTATTCGATAACTGGCGTTTTACGGTATTTAATCGAACCCGTTTGGTGTCGGGAAAAACCTCTTTGTAATTTTGCTCAATTTGCGCTGAGAGTGCATCATATTCGGCTTCTAGTTGCCAAATTTCAACACCTTTAAGAAGTAAATTAAGCACCAGCGCAAGCATCGCTATCGAGGCGACTGCCAACCAATTCTTACGCAGTGGTGATGTCTTTTCTTTTATTTGAAACGCCCCCTGCAATAAATTAAATGATTGCTTAGCAGCCCCCCTTGCCAATAACAACATGGGTAACTCAGGCTCTTCTAACGTAAACTCGATGTTGTCAATATCGCCTGAAAACTCACTGTATAGGTGAATTTGGCATGGTGTTTTATTCTCCTGACAGGCTTTTTGTAAGACCACCGGCGCAAAATTGCTATCTATTACCGCACCATCCCAAACCGATTTTGCCAGTAGCCATTGGCCATCAATTTCAATCGCCGTCCAAGCACCATCAATCACCGGCATAGCTAAAACATCGGGTAGCATTTGTTTAATTGCAATATTGGCCTTGGCGAACCAGCCCAACCACGTGTGCATTTGGTGCTCTTGAACATAAGCTAAAAAGCAATTGGCATCCCCCTGATAGCCTTTTGGCTTGTTGCTAAAAGCAAAATACAACTCTTCAACATCTTGGGCGATATTGTCTTCAATCATAAAAGGTGCGGCGCTTTTAATCGCCCGGTCTGATTTGCCAGGAACAGGTAGTGCGGTTACATGTACATCAGCGCCATTGACCAGTACAACAACGTCTCGATTGTAGGCTTTTTCGGTTAATTCACCAAGCTCAAAGCAAGAGCTTAAGCGACCGCTAGCAATTTCATCCTCATTGCCAGGTTGTTCAATAAGCCATTGAATAGGCCCTTGTTCCTGACTTGAAATACGGATATAGAGGGTTTCTTTCATTAATCTGCTCCAATACTGCGATTGATGACGCTGATGCTTTGATCGGTATTAATTTTCATCACTGAACTCATACTGAAAAAACTGTTGTTAAATGATGTTGTTGTTTTCAGCTTAAAGTACTCACTGTCGACCACAAACTGCTGACGAAATTGATTAAAATCTTTAATCTCTTTAACTTGCGTAAGACTATAAAAATCCTCGATTTTTTCAAATCCGCTGTCGCCGCGTTCAGACAGTATATCTTGCGCCTGTGATTTGTCTATACCACCTAATAAAGCCTGCAATAAGATGGGCTTTTCTGGGTCGATGGTATTGATGTTTATTTTGTGTATATCCGAATTAGGGAGCACACAAACATAGTCTTTTAATGCGTTTATCACAGCTGGGGTAAAATGCTCAATGACGCGTAATTCGCCCACACTGGCCAATTTACTGTTGGCTGCCAGATAGGGGTGTAATTTGGCGGCATAGTCGTTATCTTCAGCCCCACCCGAACCAGAAATAATACTGTCACCGTCAAGCCAGTCATATAATGAATCCGCCATGGACTCGGCTTCAAAACTGGTGATGCCTTCGACCTCAAGTAAAATGATAAGCTCTTTTAAGGCCATTTTAGGGAGGTTTTTTTCACCACTTTGTTCGTTATTAGTTTGGCTGCTTTCATCGCCCGTATCGCTAGCCTTGTCGTCTGCATTGGTCTGGCTGTTACCACTGCCCGTTGAATACGATTCGGCTTTGGTTTGTTCTGATTGCACCAAAGCGTTTAAGTTAAGACAAGATTGTAAGTCGGATATTTCGCCACTGATCTCACCAAGGTCAACTGGAAAGCTACTTTGCCCTGACGCCCAAATTTGCCCTAAGTGCGTCACATTCTTGTCGCTGCTATCTTGAAAAGAAAGGGTTAATACTGTTTTCGCAAACGCTTCAGCCCCCATCGCATACCAATAGGCTTGCTGGTTTGAGTTTATGTTTTCGACCCGTTGCAATTGCAACAATAAGGCAGAATTCATTTTGGTCGCAAAAACAACCGCCAGTGCAACCACAAGCAACACAGTAATTAACGCTACCCCTTTTTGCGCGGCTCTAATCATTGTTTTCGGTACTCGACATTGTGCTAGGCAACAAAAATTGGCGACGAATCAAGCCGTACTCTTCCAACTCTATTTCCACTGCGATTGCTTCGGGTAAATCACTGGTAGGCAAATTTTCTTGCCACTTGTTGGCATAATAATATTCAAAAGCCAAGCTTTTGACCCCATTGAGCAAGGGCCGAACTTTTGGCTCTTCGCCAACAACCGGATCGGCAAAGACATAATGGATTCTGTTAAGCGTCTGTTCTTCTAGTTGATATCCAAGCGCTTGTACATCACTACGGGGTAATAATAAGGCAGGATTGCGCCAACCCGTTCGAACGAAACCAATGCCCTGTTCAACACTGGCAAAACTGGTTTCTGAACTGTAAATAAAGTTCTTAAGTGGTGCTTCACCTTCTAGGCGTATGGTGCGACGAGTCATTTGCAAAAAGTCTCTTTCCATCACCAAAAACGCTCGTTGTAGCTGATTTATTTGACTGGTTTTTATTTTATTGGCGTCGCTGCTTTCTATAATGTTGGTCAGCATAGCCGTGCTTGCCAGTGAGATAATGGCAAATAGGGCAACCGCTATTAATACTTCCAGTAAGGTAAAGCCTTTATTTCTCATTAGCTTTTAGCCTTTGGATTACTGACATAAGTGACTAACGAGGTTATCTCGTGTTTATCTTTTTCATCAAATCGCACTTCAATGGTGATTGCCCGTAGGTTTTTATCCTCGGTTTCTTTGACAATTTTATGGAAAAACCATTCTCGATTTGCCATTTCAACCCGCCCAGAAGCTTTCTTTGGTGGCCAAGTTTGATCTAAAGTAGCATCGACCAACTTATTCGCCGCTATCCACTGAGCAATACTCACATCTTCGATATGATTGGTTCCCATAAGAGTTGAATTGACCGACTTAGTTAACGCCATGCCTGCTAGGGCAAAAATAGCCAAAGCCAGCATGACTTCCAATAAAGTGAAGCCTTTCATTTGTCTAGCGTTCATGGTCAAACCAAGGTCCTTTTATTACCAAGGGTATAGAATACTCCCCCGTAACATCAAAATTCATCGGTAAATCGGTGCCATCATCATAGGTGAAGGTTAAGGTAAACGGGGTTATTTCCCCCGCGGACAAAATATAGACTTGTGGATAAATGAATTCTTCTTCGTCTTTAAACGATTCTTCGGTTTCGATTTCTTCAAACAATGATTGATCAAGCGAGAGCTCGTCTTCCAGCGCGAGTTCATCCAAACTCAGCTTAATGCTAAAGGGCGGTTCAAATTGAACTTGTTGAAAGAATTTATGTTCAGAAATGGGTACCCAGCGTACTCCATCAAAGCCTAAGAACTGGTAGCTATTGTCTTTGACATAAAGCCCTAACTCTAGGTTATTTAGCAGAGCATATTCGCTGGCAAGAACAAATACGGAGGAAAATTTCTGGCTATGTTGCTCAAGTTCATCTTCGATATCGACTCCTCGGATCCCAGGGATCAGGGCAGTCACCATAAAGCCGATGATCACCAATACCAACAATACCTCAAGCAGGGTAAACCCCTTAATACTTCGCACCGAATTATTCCTTTAAAGGCGACAACTGCTTCAATAGCATCTAGTGAAACATTAAGAATCGCTTTGTTTTTTACCAGAGCGCCACTCTTCTAGGTTCCAGTTACCAATATCATCATCGGTACCTGGTTCACCATCGGCGCCAGCACTAAAAATATCAAATTTACCCATTTCACCAGGACTGAGAAGAATGTATTCATTACCCCATGGGTCTTCGGGTAGTCGGTTAATATAACCACCATCAAGAAAGCGCCTTGGTAGGGGTTCAATATCGGTTTCTTCTACCAGGGCTTCTAGACCTTGATCGGTCGTTGGGAATTGATAATTGTCGGTTTTATAACGAATCATCGCCCCTTCTAAGGCCGAGACATCAGAGATGGCTTTTTGAATATTGGCTTTGTCTAGGTTACCAATTAAATTAGGAACGACCATACTGCCCAAAATACCTAAGATAACAATAACGACCATGACTTCTAACAAGGTAAAACCCTTGGATGCCTTAAATTGTTTACGATTCATATTTAATTCCTATATTAATGTATTTAACTGCAGTATTGGCTGAATAATTGCCATTACTATAAATAGTACCACACCCGCCATCGATACCATGAGAGCCGGTTCAAAGACTTTTAATGAGATACTAACGATGGCTTCAAATTCACGATCCTGATTATCCGCCGCTCGTTCTAACATTTGTTCTAACTCGCCACTTTTTTCACCACTGGCAATCATGTGTAACATCATTGGGGGAAATAACTTGGTTTGTTTCAATGACGACTGCAAACTGGTACCTTCGCGCACTTTGTCGGCGGCTTCTTTTACCCGAGCTTTTATATGCTCGTTGGTGAGTACCTCTCCGGCAATCTTCATGCTCTCTAATAATGGCACGGCACTGGCTGTACAAATGCTTAACGTTCGCGCAAACCGAGCGGTATTGATGCCACGAGCGACTTTGCCAATGATCGGTAAAAATAAAGTTTTGGCATGAACTTGCAAACGAAAGCCTGGTTTTTTCATCATTTGCTTAAACGCCACAATGGCCAAAACAATTAATAATACAATCCACAAAGCGTAAGATTGTAAAAATTCACTGACCGCGATTAAAAACGTTGTGGTCGCCGGAAGTTGCTGGTTCATGTGTTCAAACTGACCAACAATTTCAGGCACAACGGCCACCAACAAAACAATAATAACGCTAACCGCAATCACGGTCATAATAATGGGGTAAACTAATGCTTGAATAAGCTGGGAACGCATATGTTGACGTTGCTCGGTATAGTCTGCCAAGCGATTTAACACATTATCTAAGTGACCTGACTTTTCACCCGCAGCCACCATCGCTCGATATAAGTTTTCAAAAATGGCCGGAAATTCTGCCATCGACTCGGCTAAAGTGAAACCTTCCGTTACTTTAGAGCGCACCGACATGATGATACTTTTTAGTTTATCTTTTTCACACTGCTCGGCCACAGCCAGTAGCGCCTCTTCTAACGGTAAGCCCGACTCCACCAACGTAGCTAATTGACGGGTAATTAACGCCAGCTCCGTTGTCGATATGCGTTTACCACCAAAGCGAGATCCTGTGGACTGTTCTTTGGCTTTGTTTAAACTGGCAGTCACTTCAATGGGGATCAAGCCCTGTTCACGGAGCAAACTACGAACTTGACGAGCGGTATCCCCTTCAATAACACCTTTTTTGGTTTTGCCTTTGGCGTCAACGGCCTGATAATCAAATGCTGCCATCGATTAACCTTCCCGGGTTACGCGTAATACTTCTTCTAAAGTTGTTAGACCGGCCAACACTTTATTAAAACCATCGGTACGAATACTTGAAGTTTTACTGCGCACGTACTTTTCAATCGCTTGCTCACCTTTGCCGGTATGGATCATCTCACGAATATCGTCATTGACAACCAATAACTCATGGATCCCCGTGCGGCCACGATAACCGGTAAAGTTACATTCGGAACAACCAATGGAGCGATAAATTAATGCATTACCATCGCTTATACCAAGCAACTGCATTTCTTCTTCACTGGGGTGATGCGCCTCTTTACAAACTGGACATAAGGTACGAACCAAGCGCTGTGCTAATACGCCAAGCAAACTCGATGACAATAAGAAAGGTTCAATCCCCATCTCTTCTAAACGGGTGATCGCACCAGCAGCGGTATTGGTATGCAGAGTTGATAATACCAAGTGACCGGTCAAACTTGCTTGTACCGCAATTTGCGCGGTTTCAATATCACGGATCTCACCGACCATCACCACGTCGGGATCTTGACGTAATATGGCTCTTAAACCTCGGGCAAAAGTCATATCGACTTTGGTGTTCACCTGCGTTTGGCCGATGCCTTCAATGGCAAATTCAATCGGGTCTTCAACCGTTAAAATATTGCGCTTATTCGAATCAATTTGCGTTAAGCCTGCATATAAGGTGGTACTCTTACCCGAGCCCGTTGGTCCGGTCACCAAAATAATCCCATGTGGTTTGCTGATCACATCGGTAAATGATTCTCTTGCTGCGTCAGTCATCCCTAAGTCTTGTAAATTCAAACGAGCAGCATTTTTATCTAATAAACGTAAAACCACACGCTCGCCATGACTTGATGGCATGGTTGAGACTCGAACATCTACCGCTCGACCACCAATTCGAAGTGAAATACGACCATCTTGTGGGATCCGTTTTTCGGCGATATCAAGTTTTGCCATAACCTTGATTCGCGATACCAACATTGAAGCCAATTTACGATTAGGCTTTAACACTTCACGCAAGACACCATCGACTCGAAATCGAATTTTAAGCACTTTTTCAAAGGTTTCAATGTGAATATCGGAAGCATTTTCTTTAATGGCTTCACTTAACATCGCATTGATCAATTTAATGATTGGTGCATCATCTTCATTTTCAAGTAAATCTTCTGCTTCGGTGATTTCATCGGCTAAGGAATACAAATTGGCCTCATTGCCAATATCTTCCATCATTTGTTTGGCTTCCGATGAATCCCGTTGATAGGCTTCGGTCAGCAAGCGCTCAAAGGTTTCTTGAGAATGCGTAACAATGTCAAAACCTCGGCCGGTAAAGCGTCGAACTTCTAAAATGGCATCGACGCTCGCGGCATCCGTACAATGCAACACAATGTTTTGATTTTCATCTTGAATCAGCAAGACATTATGCCGATTAGCAAAACCAAACGGCAAAGAGCGAAAACCCTCAACATTGATTGCTTGTTCAGGCAATGGCGACTGCATATCAGAAGTAGATAATTCGATCTCGCTGTTGTTATCAACAGCGTCTGTAGGTAACGAAGCCGAGTTATTCATCATCCTACCCTACTGTTGACCTGTCGGTGGCAGCTCAGATGTGCCTGTTGCACCGTCTTGGTCTTTATTTTCCATGTAACTTTCAAATGTTGGCGGTAGCTCTAAGTTACCCCCCCACTCTGGCAGTAACGGCAATTTAGCATCGTCCATTAACGATAGACCTTCTTCTTGCTTACGTAACTCATCGGCTCGAATGTAATTGTATTTTTCACGTGAAATTGAATTGAGTAATTCACCATCACGAATAATAGACGGTTTAATAAACACCATTAAGTTACGTTTACGGGTGTTACTCCCGGTGGAACGAAACAGAGCACCAAGTACAGGAATATCGCCTAATAAAGGTATTTTCTGCGTACTTTCTTGCACATCTTCGTCAATCAATCCGCCTAAAATAATGGTAGAGCCATGATCGGCCATCACCACGGTTTTGATTTCACGCTTATTGATCGCCACATCAACGCCGGTTGCACCACTGACACTCGATACTTCTTGCTCAATGGTTAATTGCACTCCACTGCCTTCGTTTACCTGCGGGGTAACTTTTAGTTTAATCCCCACTTCTTTACGATCAACGGTTTGAAAAGGGTTCGAGTTATTACTGCCGGTGGCCGAGCCTGTAATAATCGGTATTTCTTGGCCCACAATAAAGTAAGCTTCTTCATTATCTAAGGTGGTGATACTTGGCGTCGCCAAGATATTTGAATTGGTGTCAGAGCTAACGGCTTGCACAATGGCGCCCCAGTTGTCATTGACGACACCAAACATCATTCCATTAACACTACCTAGCAATTGCGCCAAGATGGAAAAATCACCGTCGGTATCTGGGTTTTTGGTGGTCACTGGATTACCGTTACCATCAAGGGTTGTTACCGTGGTACCGGTCTCCCCTTCGGCGGCTTCAAGTCCTGCGGCCACCCCACTAATTGGCACAACACCATTGGTATATTGGGTAAAGCCACCTTCTTCGTGGTACCACTGCACTCCTAGCTGAGCGCCGTCACTTTCAAATACTTCAACAATAATGGCTTCAACATGAACCTGGGCACGACGAACATCCAATTGGCGAATAACGGACTCTAAAGAACGTAACATGTCGGGTTCTGCGGTAATAACCAAAGCATTGGTATCTTCATGGGCTTCAATGCTGACGTTACGCTTTGATGAACTGTTCCTTGCTTGCGCTACAGAAGTAGAACTAGAAGGGTTAGAATTTTGCTGCATGCTATCGCTTACCTTTTGCATAACCGTGACCAAATCACTGGCTTTTGCATATTTAAGGTAATAAACACGGGTATTGCCTGAGCTCTCTAATTCACTGTCTAAGCGATTAATCAAGCGCACAATGCGATCACGAGCTTGGCCTTCACCACTGATGATCACAGAGTTGGTGCGATCGTCGGCGACAATTTTAGGGATAAGAAAAGCAGGGGTATCGGATTTACCGCTGGCTGGCTTATTGATGTTTTCAATAATACGTACCATTTCACTTGCTGATGCGTGTTCTAGCTTAACAATTTGTACATCTTGATCGCCAGCGCGATCAACGCGAGTAATAATGTTAACCAAACGATTAACAACCGATGCGGTGCCGGTTAACATGATCACATTCGACGGCTCATAATGCACCACATTACCGCCCCCCGCTTGGTCACTCAATTGTCGTAACAACGGGGATAATTCTCGTACGGAAACATTCTTAACTTCAACAACTCGCGTTACCATTTCATCTCCAATGGCGGAGTCATCATCAGCAACAACCGGTATTGATGAGCTTTTCGCGTCCTTGTCTGGAATAACCTTAATGATATTATTTTCCATCTTAACGACAGCGTAACCATAAACTTCAAGTACATTGAGGAAGAATTGATAATACTGTCGTTCGGTCAATAAGTCGTAACTGCGAACGTTAATCTTGCCTCGAACTTTAGGATCGATAATGATGGTCTTTTGCAGGTTTTTACCGACGATATTAATGAATTCGGTAATATCTGTGCCTTTGAAATTAGGTGAGTATTGCGCATCAGATTGGGCTACAACTGAAACACTAAAACACATCCCTAAAATAACAGTGATGTTAACTAACCATCTTTTTATTGCTGTTGCGCGAAAGTGAAGGCGCATGAAACTCTCCAAAATATTCATTATTTTAATCTTAGTGATACACTGTGTTGTTCGCCGTTACGGTCGACAAGTAAATCGACCTGTTCAGCTTTTCTTAATTCCATTAATGCCTGCTGGGCTTGGCGCATATCACTGAGATCGCGACCATTAATTTGCAATGCAACATCGCCTGATTTAAGTCCAACTTCATTAAAAAATTCAGGATCTCGATTTGGCATTAATCGATAACCCACGACTTTCCCTTCTTTTCTCTGGGGTGAAATTCTTATGTAATCTGTTAATTTAGCAGGATTTTGCAAAATATCTGCTCGTATATTAGCGACCTTTTCTCTTAAGTTTTGTAGCTTAGGACCGGTATTTTCGAGTTCCTGCTGACGGCTAAAACGAGATTTAAGCTGAGATCCCTTAACACCATTAGAGGGCTTATTATCAGTAACCTCAGGTACGTCTTGGGTGTATTCAAATCCATCTAACATCAAGGTTTCCATGCGACCAGAACTGCTGATGATAACCCGATCTGAATACACTTTTTTTAATACCGCTCGGGTACCCGCGATTTTATCATCAATACCATAGGTTTCTTGTTTACCTTGCGATTCGATAATCGCAGCAGCGACCTTATCATCATTTGATGCAACTAAACCGGTTAAGGTTAAGCGTAATTTAGTTTGCGGCGCAGATGTCACTTTTGGGGTAACTTTAGGCGCAATAACTTTTGCGTTGAATTCACCGAATAAGTGTAATTTTTTTACTTCCTCGAGTTGAATACTATCTCGTTTACTAACCAAAGATTGATTAGATGATACCTCGATCATAGGAGGGGTGGCAGAATGAGAAGAAAACATCGACCAAGTCAGGGTCGCTAGCATGTAAGCGATGTACACAAGAATTCCAACGAATAGGGTTTGGGTTAAGCGCTGTTGAAAAGCCCCCCCTGCTAAAAACTGAAATCTCGCTGAAACTGAAGTAAAATCCATACTGTTTTTTTAACTAGTTATAATAAGTATATCCCTCTGATGATACTTGAGCGAAAGGATAGCAACAAGACCTAGTGCATATTTTTAATTCAATTTTGTCGATTCTGTAACCCAAACTGGTAAAAAACAAGCGGTTATGTTAATTTCGCGCTCAAAGAGGCTCTTAAAAATTATGACAAAACGAAACCATAAAAGTTCTGAGTCCAACGATGCTGTTCGTATTGATAAATGGCTTTGGGCAGCACGTTTTTATAAGACCCGCGCTATCGCAAAACAAATGATAGAAGGCGGTAAAGTGTTTTATAATGGACAAAGAACGAAATCTAGCAAGATTGTTGCATTGGGCGATAAAATTCGAGTTCGCCAAGGCTTTGATGACAAAGAAGTTATCATTATCGCTTTAGCCGATAGACGCAAAGATGCAACATTCGCACAAACGTTATATCAGGAAACTGAAAGCAGTATTAAGACCCGGGAAGATAATACTCAGGCCAGACGACAAGGCATATTATTGAGTCCGGCCAGTGATACCAAACCCGATAAAAAACAACGCCGTCAAATCCGACAGTTTAAAGAAAGGACATAATGTGGCTACTCCATCAGATATATTGAATCGCTACCTTTTTGAAGATTTACACGTACGAGGTGAGCTTGTACAACTGGATGAAAGTTTTAAAGAAATCATTGAAAATCATCAATACCCAGACCCCATAAAAGCATTATTGGGAGAGTTGATGGCAGCAACGTGTTTATTGACCGCGATGCTAAAGTTTGAAGGTGAAATCTCAGTACAATTGCAAGGCGACAAAGCGGTAAAATACGCGGTGATTAATGGTAATCATAAGCAACAAATGCGCGGTATTGCAAGCTTACAGCAGCATATCACGGGTAGCTCTATTTCAGATCTTTTTGGCAAAGGCACCATGGTGATCACCATCACCCCTGAACAAGGTGAAAGATACCAAGGCGTTGTTGCACTAGAGGGCGAGACCTTAAGTGAATGCCTAGAACATTACTTCGCAACATCAGAGCAATTAGAAACTAAAATTTGGCTATTCGCCGATGCTGAAAAACGCGTCGCGGGTGGCAGTTTATTACAAATTATTCCCGATTCTGACGACAAGCAAAAACAACTTGATGATTTTCAACATATCAGCCAACTCACCGCGACGATAAAAGCAAAAGAGCTATATGAACTCGACGCGCAAGAATTGCTTTATCGATTATACCATCAGGAAAAGGTGCGACTGTTTGATCCACAATCCGTGTCCTTTGTCTGTGGTTGTTCTGAAGATAAATGCTTGTCGGCTATTGCAAATATGGGCAGTGATGCGATTGTTGAGCATTTACAACAACATCAGCATATCAATATTACCTGTGAATTTTGCCATACCAATTACCAATTTGATAAAGAAAAATTAGCGCCTTTGATTGAGCCCAAAGCTCAACATTAATGACCTTCTTGCTCACCACTAAATTCACCCTAGTAGTCTAGCTTATCTCAGGTGAATTTAGTGGCTAGAGGGCATTAGTGTAATGTCGGCTCAGACTTTGACTCATCTTTCTTAGTTACCATTGCGTCCACCTAAAACCAAACGCATTCAAGTTTTGCCCAACATCCAGCATAGAGTGTTACCCCAGATTCACTAAACCTGATCTCTTTCTTTTGCCAAGCGTCTTTATGCTCATAAAACTTAGCGCAGATAACGTCCTTCTAATAAATCCATAAAGCGCTAATTTTAAGGGCTTTTATGTTGCTTTATTGAATTGATAAAGGGGTTAACTATACTCTGCAGTCAATGCATTTACTCAGCTCTATATTATCGCTAAGTAAATCTACCCTTAGGTGATTGGCATTAGATGAATATCTCCTTGATGATTAAATAGAATGAGCACAAGTAGAATGACAAACATTGACGCGATAGATCATTAGGTAGAACAAAACAATGAAAGTTAGGCTGAAAATTTAGATCAAAATCAACCGTTAACAGACACATTATTTTTCCCAACATCTCGCTATGTCCTTAAATAGCTAGTTCGCTCTCACAACACTCATTTAGTAACCGCAAATGAAAGTTTCCAAAAAAACTTTCATAAAATCGTGCAAATCACTTTCAATTGAAATTTATATTAGCTACCATTCGACTCACAACAAGAGATTCTAGAATTATTACTCTAATACCTAGGAGCAGGTCATGACGACAACGCCAAAAAACATTGATTTAACACGTTACGGGATCAAAACATCGCAAGAAATCATTCACAACCCACCTTATGATGTTCTTTTTAAAGAAGAAACTAAAGAAAACCTAACAGACTATGAACGTGGAAAAATAACCAATACCGGAGCTGTCGCTGTCGATACGGGTATATTTACTGGGCGTTCACCAAAAGACAAATACATTGTCAAAGACTCGTTAACCAAAGACACCGTGTGGTGGTCTGATCAAGGTAAGAATGATAACAAACCGATGTCGAGTGAAACTTGGCAACAATTAAAAGATCTGGTTACAGGCCAGCTTTCAGAAAAGCGTTTGTTTGTGGTGGATACTTTTTGTGGCGCGAATGACGACACACGACTAAAAGTTCGCTTTATTACCGAAGTCGCATGGCAAGCCCATTTTGTGAAAAATATGTTTATTCGCCCAACCGACGAAGAATTAGTCGATTACGAACCCGATTTTGTGGTGATGAATGGCGCCAAGGTCACTAATCCAAATTGGCAGGAACAAGGGTTAAACTCGGAAAACTTTGTCGCCTTTAATTTAACCGAACGAATTCAACTCATTGGCGGTACTTGGTACGGTGGTGAAATGAAAAAAGGCATGTTCTCGGTGATGAATTATCTATTACCACTTAAAGGAATTGCCTCAATGCATTGCAGTGCGAATGTCGGTGAAGACGGGCATACGGCAATATTTTTTGGTTTATCTGGAACGGGTAAAACAACCCTTTCTACCGATCCCAAACGGCAATTAATTGGTGACGATGAACATGGCTGGGATGATAATGGTGTCTTCAATTTTGAAGGCGGTTGCTATGCTAAAACAATCAACCTGAGCCAAGAGAGTGAACCAGACATATATAATGCGATTCGCCAGGATGCTTTGCTAGAGAATGTGGTGGTTGATGATGAGGGCAACATTGATTTTGCCGACAGTAAAAAAACTGAGAATACCCGGGTTTCTTATCCGATTTACCACATTGATAACATCGTTAAACCAATATCAAGGGCAGGCCATGCCAATAAAGTTATCTTTTTGACCGCCGATGCATTTGGTGTGTTACCCCCTGTTGCAACATTAACTCCTGAGCAAACTGAGTATTATTTCTTGTCTGGATATACCTCAAAGCTCGCAGGTACAGAGCGTGGTATAACGGAGCCGACGCCAACGTTTTCCAGCTGTTTTGGCGCCGCATTTTTAACCTTGCATCCTACCCAATACGCCAAAGTACTGTTGGCAAGAATGCAAGCCAGTAACGCCAAAGCATATTTGGTGAATACAGGTTGGAACGGTAGCAATAAACGCATATCAATAAGTGATACCCGTGCCATCATCGATGCTATTTTAGATGATTCAATTGACCGTGCGGATACGACCACCTTACCGATATTCAATTTACAAATTCCACATTCATTGGCGCATGTAAATCCAGCAATATTGGACCCTCGAAGCACTTATCCAAACGCTGATATTTGGGAGCAAAAGGCCGAAAGTTTAGCCGGCAAATTTATTGATAATTTCAATAAATTTACCGACACTGAGGCAGGTAAAAAGTTGTCTTACTTTGGGCCAAAGCTTGATGTGGTAACGGCATAATCACCAGATTAACCTGCGCCATGCACAGAGGTTAACCCCTGTTATTACGATAAACCCACTTTATTGTGGGTTTTTGTTTTTTAACACCACGGTTTTTAAGCAAAAAATTTGACGATATAAGGTTTTTTGACTAATTTTGATTTAGTTGTTTCTTTTTCATACTCATGAATTTAAGACAGTTTCTCTTGCTGTGTACTCTAAATTCAAAGTTAACTTTGATTTTTAATTTTTCCTTGCACCAAGGATTGGTGATAGTAACGATAAGCCCCTATGACCATATTAGACCAAGATATTCCACTGCGAGAAAATCTATTTTATACCTTGCAAAAGCACACAATCTTTTGGCTGTTATTAATCTTAACGGCAATTTTTGATTACCTTTCTACCATTCATTTTATGACCGAAGGGAGCATTCACACCGAAGGCAATGGCGTGGTACGCTTTTTAGCGCTAGAAGTTGGTATGTATGTTGGTGTGTTTATAGGTAAATTGTTGCAATTAGGTTCGGCCTTGTTGTTTTGTGCTTTATCTCGAAACCTATCTAAAAAAGTAATTCTGGCGCTGGTTTTAGCCAATAATATTGCTGTTTATTTAAATACTCAGGTATTTTAGGTACTCGTCGGGATTTATATTAGGCTAAGGGTAATTCGACCTTCGCCACTAATCCCCCTGACGGCCTATTTTCAAGACTTACTTTTCCACCATGACCATCGACAATGCGTTTGACGATGGCCAGCCCTAAGCCACTGCCTTGAGTACCTCTGGCAATATCTCCTTGAGTAAAAGGTTGAAATAGCCTGTCAATATGTTGCGCCTCAATACCTGGCCCCTTATCACTGATCATAAAGTACGCTTTTTTGTCGGCTTTATTGATGCCTGATACAACCTCAATATCTTGTTCAGAGTATTTTAGGGCATTTTGAATCAAATTTGCGATAACTCGCTTCATGGCGGCATAGACCATAGGTATCTTAATTTCCCCGGTTAACTCGGCGTTGATATGAATGTTAGGTATCGACTCTTGTTTCACGACCTCAGATAAAAGCGCATTTAAATCCGCGACTTCAGATTTATCCATCATTTCATGACGAATATAATCAATAAACTGATCGATGATCGCATTCATATCATCGATGTCCTTCTCAATACCCTCTTTTAAGTAGCCTTCATCTTCGCTCATCATTTCACTGGCCAACCGAATGCGCGTAAGGGGGGTTCTTAAATCATGAGAAATACCCGCCATTAATAAACTTCGGTCCGCTTCTAGTTGTTTAATACCCGAGGACATTCGATTAAATGCACGAGTCACAGCTTTCACTTCTGTTGAACCATGCTCGGCTAAAGGGTCTGGAAATTGACCACGCCCAACATCATGAGCGGCTCTTTCAAGCGCCTTTAACGGACGATTAAGTTGTCGGACAAATAGCCAACCACCCGCGACGCTCAGGCCGCCAATAAGGACTAAATAAAAGATGAGAGGCGAAAAGTTTGATTCTTCGAAACCGGTTAGAGGAATTTTCACCCACAGATTTGGTGCCTGTGGAGGTCTGATCCAGAACAAATACTCTTCACCCTGAAATATTCTCACTTCGGCTTCACCGTCAAGCAGTTCAGACATTTGTTTCGATAAATAAGGAAAATGACTGGCGTCAGCTAAGCCAAGCCTTAAAGCATCGCGCTCACGGTAGACACCAATACCGGTTTCTTGATGAAAGGCTTTCGCCAATTTGGGGCTAAAAGAGTCATTACCGGCATCAATAAACACCACTTTGACCTGCTTTGCCAACAGCTGATTTATTTGCTGCAGGCTGGGCTGGATCACATATACTGCCACCGATAAATAGGAAACAACCTGATTGATTAACAGTAAAAAGCCAATAAGCAATACCGTTTGGCCAAATGCACTCTTAGGTAATAACTTCATCACACAAGTTAGCTAGCAGCACTACCATCGGGTACAAATACATACCCCAAACCCCAAACCGTTTGAATATAGCGCGGGTTAGCTGGGTCTTGTTCAAGCATCCGTCTTAGGCGCGACACTTGCACATCAATACTGCGCTCTAGTGCAGAATAATCACGACCACGAGCCAAATTCATCAGCTTATCACGTGATAGAGGCTCTCGAGGGTGGGTTATTAAGGCTTTTAATACCGCGAATTCACCCGAGGTAAGCGGAATAGATTGTTCACCGTTGCGCATTTCTCGCGTTGCTAAGTTTAAGCTAAACTTGCCAAACTCATAAACTTCTTCTTCTAAAGAAGGTGCTCCTGGCGCTTCTTGTGTTTTACGTCTAAGCACCGCTTTTACTCGCGCCAATAATTCTCTAGGGTTGAATGGTTTGGGCATGTAGTCATCGGCCCCAAGTTCAAGCCCAATAATGCGGTCGACTTCATCGCCTTTGGCCGTCAACATAATGATGGGAATTTCATTTTCTGCGTGTCGTAAACGTCGACAAATAGACAAGCCATCTTCACCTGGTAACATTAAGTCTAAAACCAATAAGTGAAAATTCTCTCGCTCAAGTAAGCGATCCATTTGCTCCGAGTTTGCGGCGCTTCGCACCACAAAGCCTTGCTCAACCAAATAGCGTTCCAATAAGGCACGCAAACGCATGTCATCATCGACAACCAGAATTTTTGGTGTTTCCTGTCCCATAATCCCATCTTCTTTCTTTTTTAATAGTTAGCACTATAAGCTAATACGGTTAGTTTTCAAAAATTTATATGTAAATTTTTTAGCACCACTTTGTTACAAGTTGTTGCAAGGACGCTTTGATGGTTTATTTGTCTGATTTCGAATTCAGTTTCTGCGAGCGATAGACTAATATACTTAGCTTGCATAACAGGAAAGAGAAAGATATGCGTACACAAATCATTACCCGTGAGGGATATAATAAATTAAAGCAAGAACTTGATGAGTTGTGGCGTGTAGAACGCCCTGAAATCACGAAAAAAGTTGCTTGGGCAGCCAGCCTTGGTGATCGTTCCGAAAATGCCGATTATCAATACAACAAAAAAAAGCTCAGAGAAATTGACAGAAGAGTTCGGTACTTAACAAAGTCTTTAGAAAACTTACGAATTGTCGATTATTCACCAGTACAAGAAGGTAAAGTGTTCTTTGGTGCATGGGTTGAAGTAGAAAGTGAAGCAGGCCAGGTTTTGCGCTTTCGAATTGTTGGTTACGATGAAATTTTTGGCCGTAAAGATTACATCTCCATCGACTCGCCGATGGCCAGAGCTTTACTTAAAAAGCAAGTTGATGATGAAGCCGTTGTACTTAGCCCTGAAGGCGAAAAAGTTTGGTACATAAACAGCATCAGTTATCAGCAAGAAAATCAATAAACCTTTGTTTATGCATCTCGGTATGCGTTAAAATAGCCCGTAAAGTTCAGGCTTACATAGTAACAACAAACAACACCTTACAGTTTGTTAGGACATGGCCAGAATACCATATATTTCATCGTGCAGCCTGAGTTGTTGCACGCAAACGAAGGGCATCGGAAGTTCTTTCAGGATCCAATATACATGTTTAATATTTCACAACAGATCGCTCAAGAATTAAACGTAAAATCTGTTCAAATTGATGCTGCTATCTCTCTTTTAGATGAAGGGGCAACCGTTCCTTTTATTGCTCGTTATCGAAAAGAAGCAACTCAAGGACTGGACGATAATCATCTACGTCATCTTGAACAACGATTACAGTACTTACGAGAATTGCATGCTCGCAAAGCGTTGGTATTAAAAAATATCAGCGCCCAAGATGCGTTAACCCCGGCGTTAAAAAGCCAAATAGAGCAAATAGATAATAAAACCGAACTAGAGGATTTGTATTTACCCTATCGCCCTAAGCGTCGCACCAAAGGACAAATAGCAATTGAAGCGGGACTTGAACCGCTAGCCAACAGTTTATACGACAACTGGCATTTAGATCCTGAGCAAGAAGCAAGTAAATACTTAAACGACAGTATCACCGATACGAAAGCGGCACTCGATGGCGCTGCCTTTATTTTGATGGAACGTTTTGCCCAAAACGCACCTCTATTGCAAAAACTGCGCAAGTATATGCAGCAAAATGCTCATTTAACCAGCCAAGTCATTGCCACAAAAGCAGCTCAAGGTAACAAATTCAAAGATTATTTTGATTACTCTGAAGCTTACAAGCAGGTGCCTTCGCATCGTGCTTTAGCACTGTTTCGTGGTCGTAATGAAGGCATTTTACAGCTCAGTTTAAATCCTGATCCAAGCCAAGATAAACAAAGTGAATCAAGCTGTGAGCAAATGATCCGCGATCACTTTGGCTTGCGCTTAACTCAGCAACCTGTGGCAACATGGCTTAATCGCGTCGTTAAATTAACATGGCGAGTCAAGTTGGCGTTAAGCCTAGAAACCGAATTACTCGGCAGTTTACGTGAGCAAGCCGAAACAGAAGCTATTAACGTCTTTGCCAATAATCTTAAAGATTTACTGATGGCGGCTCCGGCAGGACCGAAAGTCACCCTGGGCATTGATCCTGGGATTCGAACCGGTTGTAAAATTGCCATTGTGGATGCAACGTCAAAGCTCTTATACACCACCACTATTTACCCCCATGAACCGCAAAATCATTGGGAAAAGTCGAAGCGCACCCTTAGCAATTTAATCAACCAATATAAAGTTGAATTAATTGCCATTGGCAATGGGACCGGCTCTCGCGAAACGGATAAAATGGTGGGAGAAGCATTCGCGACCTTATCGAATACTAAACCGCGTAAGATCATTGTTTCAGAAGCTGGTGCGAGTATTTATTCTGCATCCGAATTTGCCGCCAAAGAGTTCCCAGAGTTGGATGTGTCTTTGCGTGGTGCGGTTTCGATAGCCCGTCGCTTACAAGATCCATTGGCAGAATTAGTAAAAATTGAAGCCAAAGCCATTGGGGTTGGTCAATATCAGCACGATGTTAGCCAAAGCAAACTAAGCTTAGCGCTTGATGCGGTGATTGAAGATTGTGTGAATGCGGTCGGCGTTGACTTAAACAGTGCTTCGGTGCCATTGTTGCAACGCGTCTCTGGTTTAACAAAAACGATGGCGCAAAATATCGTGCAATATCGCGATCAAAACGGCGCATTCAATGCGCGTAGCCAGTTAATGGATATTCCTCGTTTGGGCGCGAAAGCTTTTGAACAAGCAGCGGGTTTTTTACGAATCAGAGACGGTCAAAATCCACTAGACTATACCGGTGTACACCCAGAAAGTTACCCTGTTGTTAAAGATATCCTTGCCCAAAACCATCTTTCTCTGGCGGACTTAATAGGCCAAGCCGATGTGATTAAAACCTTAGATCCATCCGCTTATATTCGTGATCAATTTGGTTTACCAACCATTAAAGATATTTTGGCCGAATTAGAAAAACCTGGTCGTGATCCTCGCCCAGAATTTAAAACCGCAACCTATCGAGAAGGGGTCAATAGCGTGGCCGACTTAGAGCAAAATATGATCCTTGAGGGGGTTGTATCTAACGTCACTAATTTTGGCGCCTTTGTTGATATTGGTGTGCATCAAGACGGATTGGTTCATATCTCATCATTGACAGACAAGTTTGTCAGCAATCCACACGACATTGTTAAAGCGGGTGACATTGTAAAGGTGAAAGTATTGGACGTTGAGCAAAATAGAAATCGCATTACTTTAACCATGCGTCTTGATGAAAAACCCTCATCGGGTTCCAAACCTGCAGGTAAACAGCCAAGCAAACCGCACTCTTCAAATAAGAGCTCAAAAAACCAGAGCAAGGGTAAATCAAAACCGGCCAATAGCTTAATGGGTAATGCCTTTGCTGAAGCTTTTGCCAAAGCAAAGAAATAGCAGACCATAGTTCACATTGGTCAAACGGCTCACAGAGCCGTTTTTTTTGGCCTAAAATTTGTATACATTAGTGGTTCGTCCACAACCTTTTACTTGGATAGTTGCCATGAAAATCGTAATTGCGCCCGATTCTTTTAAAGAAAGCTTAACCGCAATGCAAGTTGCAGAAGCCATAGAGCGAGGGTTTAAACAGGTGTTTAGTGATGCCTCGTTTTATAAAGTACCGATGGCTGATGGTGGCGAAGGCACTGTCCAAGCAATGATTGATGCAACCGATGGCGAAAAAGTATTTGTTGAAGTGCATGACCCATTGCACCAAAAAGTGACAGCCTTTTATGGTTTATTAGGCGATAAACAAACCGCGGTTATCGAAATAGCAGAAGCGTCTGGTTTACATTTAGTCCCTAATGAGCAACGAAATCCATTAATCACCTGCAGCTTTGGTAGCGGGGAATTAATTAACCACGCCCTTGCACAAGGGGTTAAACACATCATTATTGGTCTTGGTGGAAGTGCGACCAATGATGGTGGCGCAGGCATGCTAAAAGCTCTTGGGATCAAGCTATACGATAACAAGGGCCAAATATTACCTCCAGGTGGTGAGGCCCTTAAAAACCTCGCGAGCATTGACACCACAGCAATCAATCCAAAACTAAAGCAGGTAAAGATTTCTGTCGCCTGCGATGTCAACAATCCCCTTTGTGGTCACCTTGGTGCAAGTTATATTTTTGCACCACAAAAAGGCGCCAGCAGCAAAGATGTGGAATTACTTGATCAAGCGTTATTGCATTATGGTAATAAGCTCAAACAACATTGCCAACAAGATATCTTAAATATCCCTGGCGCAGGTGCCGCTGGAGGTATGGGAGCTGGATTAATTGCGCTGTTAGATGCCAAATTGATGTCAGGGATAAAGCTTGTCAGCCAAACTTTAAAGCTTGCCCAAACCATCAAAGAAGCGGATTTAGTGATCACCGGTGAAGGTCGAATTGATCAGCAAACCGTGTATGGTAAAACACCCATAGGCGTTGCTCAGATAGCGCAACAACATCAATGTCCGGTTATTGCTTTTTGTGGCAGTTTAGGCAAAGGGCACAGCGTGGTTCATCAACACGGCATTGATGCCGTGTTTCCGATTATTCCTGCCCCGATGAGTTTATCAGAGGCGTTAAACCAAGGTGTTGAAAACATCACAACGACCGCCAGAAACGTGGCAGCCGTGTTAGCACTATAAAGCTGTCAGACTTTTGAGTTTTAGAAAATTTATCTAGAAAATTTATAAAATTACGCCTATGGTAAGTTCTAGTGTGTGATTTTTGACAACCTAATATGACTAAAATTCTTGCGTTTTCAGGTAGCAGCCGCAAAGGCTCGCTGAATCAACAAATGGTGAGTATTGCGGCGCGCGGGGCGCAAGCCAAAGGCGCTGATGTTACGGTGATTAACTTAGCAGACTTTGATATGCCTATTTTTTGCCAAGATTTCGAATTGGAATATGGGATGCCAGAAAAAGCTCAAGACTTTAAAGAATTGTTGCTAAACCACAATGGTATGTTGATCGCCTCACCAGAATATAATGGTTCATACAGTGCGTTATTAAAAAATGCATTAGATTGGGCTTCTCGTGCCAACAGTGCCGATGAAGTCCCCTTAAGCGCCTTTAAAGGTAAGTTCGCGATGATTATGTCAACCACGCCAAACCCTCTTGGTGGTATCCAAGGATTGGCTAATTTACGTATCTTACTCACTCATCTTGGGGTCACAGTATGCCCAGATCAAGTTGCCATTGGCCAAGAATACTCAGCTTTTGTTCAAGGCAAATTGGTTGATGAATTTAAGCATAAACAAGTACTCGCCCTAGGCGAAAGTCTACACCAGTTATTAACCAAGCTGGTGTAGCTCCTTTAAAGCAATGATTTACCATCTAAAAATTGCTTTACTCGTCACCATTTCGTTCGCTTCTCGCTTTATGCTGACCTCTATGCTTGTGCATTTTGCGCGAGCGCTTGGCCATCGTTTGTTTTAGTTGTTGTTTTTGTTCGTCATTTAAGACATTAAATATTTGATTCATTGATTGTGCTTTCAACAAACCAATCTTATCTTTCTGTTCACTTGCGAGTTGCTGTAAACGCACAAATTCTTGACTATCAAAACTTTCACTCATCATTAAAGCCGAAAATTGTTCACGCTTAACCGGCATGCTTTTTTTGAGTGCCATAAGTTGTGATTGTGTTTGTACTTTAATCTCTTTTATCTGTACTTTTTGCGCATCACTTAAGTTCATTTTTTTGATGATGGCATGAAAACCGCCATCTTGGGAATAACCACGATGGGGCTTAGGATCTTTGGCCATAGCATTCATCGATAAACCTAAGCTCACAATACTAAACAATAAAATAATTCGTTTGCTTATACCTGTCATATCAAGTCACCTTTAATATAATTAAGTTAATTTTTACTTGGAGCAATTTCGCCTCAAGCGCTTAATCACCATCTTAGCCTTTGTTTTGTAAAGATGTGCAAGCTCAACGTAAAGATTAAGTAAAGATAATGACGTACATTTATTTCCTGTTTATTATCTAGTTATTGAATGATTTAAACGAGTTTCACACACTATGAAACCACACATCCTCGTTATTGATGATGACCAAGAATTGACAGAGTTACTCAATGAATTTCTCTGCTCTGAGGGCTTTTTGGTGAGCCTTTGTCACGATGGTGTTAGTGGCCTTAATCATGCTCGTAAAGCAAAGTATGATTTGATTTTACTTGATGTCATGATGCCCGGGCTGACAGGATTTGAATTATTAACCGCGTTAGGAGGGCATCATCATACCCCGATATTAATGTTAACCGCCAAAGGTGACGATTATGATAGAGTGCTAGGACTTGAGCTTGGTGCTGACGATTATTTAGCCAAACCATACAACCCCAAAGAATTATTAGCACGTATCCATGCGATTTTAAGAAGAATAGATATTCTTAAGCGGCAACAGAAACAACACACGTTAAAGCTTAATCACATTCAGTTAGATCCCGCTACTAGAGAAGTATTACATCAGCAAAAAAGTATTGCTTTAACCGGCACTGAGTTTGAGATTTTACAATTGCTAATGGAACACAGTGATAGCATTGTTAGTAAGCAAACCATCTCTAAAAAAATCTTAAATCGCAACCTTATGGCGTACGATCGCAGCATTGATATGCACATGTCTAATATTCGCAAAAAATTGCATATACACGAAGGTGACGAAAAAATTAAAACCATACGTGGCGTTGGCTATGTATTTGTCTCAGGGCATGCTCAATGATAAACATTAAACACATTATCAACTCGATTACCGTTAAGATGTTCTTAGGCTTTTGGTTAATTGCAATTGCAGCCATTTTGATCACAAGATGGGTGTCGTTTCAATACATGGAATTTAACCATATAGCGCCTATTTCAACCTTTGAGCAGAAAAAAATTGCGCCTATTATCGCAAAGGTGCAAACGACCTTACATCGGCATCGTTTTAAGCCCATTAAAAGTCTGCTAAAAAATAAAAAGGTATTCCCCAAACAAATATGGCTACAATCAATTCAAGATAATACCTTGTATACCAATAGCCAAAATACCCGTAAATCACGGGTAAAGTACATTGAAGGACTTAAGCTTGAAGAGCCGGTAAGTATTCACTTACCGGATTATCATGTTTTAGGGCCTTATCAAGTATCTCATAACGGTATGGACTATCGTCTATACCTTGGCAGACCGATTAGCCGGCATGATTTTGGCGCGCTACTCAATCAAATTCCAGCGTGGTTAAAAATCGTAACCACCTTACTCGTTACAGGTACCTTGTGTTGGGCATTATCGTTGGCGCTACTAAGACCCATTAAACGATTGACACAAGCCAGTCAGGCCTTTGGCGCAGGCGATTTTTCAATCCGTGTGCCTGAATTTAAAACCCGTCATGATGAAGTGGGTCAACTTGGACAAGCATTTAACGATATGGCTGAACATATTCAACAATCAATGAATGCCCAGCAACGTTTACTCGGCGACATTTCTCATGAGTTACGCGCACCGTTAACTCGTTTGCAATTAGCCTTAAGTTTGGCCGAAAAAATCGAACATAATAGTCCTGAGCTCGACAAATACTTGACCCGTTTTGATATTGAAATCAACCGCCTAAATGTCATGATAGAGCAAGCATTACAACTGTCCAAATTAGAGAATCAATTAACAGCTCTAAATTTTAGTCATATCGATGTGATTGCCATATTGGTTGATATCATCAACGACGCTCGCTTTAGTGCTCAAAGTAAAGAAATCGATATTGATCTGCAATTGCCTGATCAACAAGCTGATGGACTTTTTATGATGGCTGATCAAACACTACTTTGCAGTGCGATTGAAAACATTATTTCCAATGCTATACGTTACAGCCCAAAGCAGGGGATGATCACAGTAAAACTAGCGATTAAACATAAGCACCTGATATTAAGCATTAGTGATCAGGGACCAGGGGTTGATAAGAGCCAGCTTAGCCAAATTTTTAAACCTTTTTATCGTACCCAACAAGCGAGGGATAGGCTCAGTGGCGGAACCGGTCTTGGGCTTGCCATTGCCAAACACGCAATAGAAAGTCATGGTGGACAGGTTCGCGCTAAATTAGTGAACCCTATGCAAGAAGATGCACCTGGCTTAAACATTATCATCACCTTACCTTTAGAGCCAAAAACTTAGTTATTTCACCTATTTATCGGCTATCCATTCAATTTGTTCTAAGGTTATAATACATTCAAGCCAATGCCAAAAGCCCTTAGTCATGGTACATACTTTGACTTGTGCGCTTTTGCTATAACAACATGTTGATATTATGCGACAAATTTTAATTTTTCTAATTCTGATAGGCTGTAGCTGTTTTATGACCAAAGCACATGAATTTTCTCTTGAGGAGACCTTGTTAGAACGCTATCAAAGCGAAATTGCCAACGTTTGGAAACAAGGTGAGTTTCGTTACTTTAACAGCTTTGATGGGCTGCATATCCATTATGCCTTGTTTGATTTAAAACCGGCTGCCCCTTGGATAGTGATGTCACCGGGACGGGTAGAAAGTTATATTAAGTACAAAGAGCTCACCTATGACCTCATTAATCAGGGCTATAATGTCGCCATTATTGATCATCGTGGTCAGGGCCTATCTGATCGAATGCTCGATGACCCTCACAAAGGCTATGTCCAACATTTTGATGATTACGCCAAAGACTTACAACAGTTTATAACCACCATTGTGCAGCCAAAAGCCAAAAACAACCTGTTTTTGTTAGCCCACTCTATGGGCAGTGCAATTGCTTTGCGCCACGAACAATTATTTGGCCAACAGTTTCAGGCCATCGCCTTAACATCGCCAATGATCGCCATTAAACCTGGGAGTATTCCACCCTGGTTAGCCAAGCCCTATATTTACCTATATAACTTTTTCGATGGTTGGTTTAACGAGCAGTCCTCATACCTTAAAGGCTATGGTCCATATAAAGCTAAGCCATTTAAAGATAATGACTTAATGCAGTCGAGTATGCGTTATCAACTGTTTCGACAAGAGTACCAAGACAATCCCAAGGTGCAACTCGGTGGAACGACCTACCGCTGGCTACAACAGGCGTTTAAAACCGAGTCGAAAATATTTCAACAACTTGGTAAGTTAGCGACTCCAGTACTTATTTTGCAAGCTCAAAATGATACGGTGGTGAGAAACGATAAACAAAACGAATTCTGTCAAAAGCTGGCAAAGCTAAACAAAGACGGTTGTTATAACAAGCAACCTATGGTCATTGAAAACGGTTTGCATGAGTTGTTATTTGAAACAGACAAAATCCGCAATACCACATTAAATGCGATCATAAATTGGTTTAAAACCAAGTCTTAAGTCGTCATCACACCGTCATCGTTGGCGGTGTTCAGTCACTAATGATATTGGGTCTTGATGAATAAACACTTCAGTATCTGAAAATGTTGCCAACAACATTTGTTCTACTTGATCTGAAATTTGATGGGCTTCAAATAATGACAAGTCATCATCTAACTCAAGGTGAAATTGAATAAACCGGGTTGGGCCAGCCTGTCTGGTGCGTAATTGATGAAAACCATGCACTTGTGGGTGTTTGGCAATTATATCCTCAATGACTTTTCGGTCTTGCTCACTCAACTCTCGATCCATTAAATCTTGCAGGCTTTTGATCACTATTTTTATTGCCCCAACAAACAAGAACACCCCAACAATGACGGTATAAAGTCCATCAGCTTGGGGCCACTGATATTGATTTAACAGCAGGGCGATAATGACCCCTAAATTGAGCAATAAGTCGGACTGATAATGCAAACTGTCGGCGGTTATGGCAACCGAGTCGGTTTTAGCGATTACCTTTTTCTGCAAAAGAACCAGCGCCAAGGTAAGCACAATCGCCAAGAGGCTAACGCCAATAGCGACATTAGTATGCGTCACTTCAACCGGGTCGTAAATACGATTAGCACCATGAAATAACAATAAAATAGCCGAGCCTAAGACAAACGAAGACTGCATTAAGGCGGCTAAATTTTCGGCTTTACCATGTCCAAATTTATGCTTTTCATCGGCAGGTGCTAATGAAAATCTTATCATAATAAAGCTTAATAAAGAGGCAAATACATCCAGTAGCGAGTCGGTAGTAGAAGCTAGCATGGCACCAGATCCCGATACCCACCAGGCATAAAGCTTGGACAATAACAACACCAAAGCAACGGCCACAGCGCTTTTACTTGCCAAAGTGACTAAGTCTGCGTAGGTATATTGGCCTGCTAATTTTGTCTCGTTTGTCTTATTTTTCATTAAACATATCCATATCGAAGCAAGATGTTTGCTAACTGCCAGTTTATGAGTAGACTATAGCCATTGTATAGCAAATTCATTGATTTTTAACCCAAATGCTAGATATCGTACTTTTTGAACCAGAAATTCCGCCAAATACGGGCAATATCATTAGATTATGTGCCAATAGTGGTTATCGCTTGCACCTCATTGAACCTTTAGGTTTTGATATTGAAGATAAACGCTTGCGCCGGGCTGGCCTGGATTACCATGAATTTGCCAATATTAAGCGCCATAAAAATTTTGACGAGTTTATTAAAGCAGAACAGCCTGCCCGTATTTTTGCTTCCACCACCAAAGCAACACGTTTTCATGCCGATGTGACCTTTGAGATTGGCGACTATATTATTTTTGGTTCAGAAACCCGTGGCTTGCCCGACTCCGTAAGAGATCAAATCCCTGATCAGCATAAAATCAGGATCCCGATGCTAGGAGGTTCAAGAAGTATGAACCTAAGCAACTCGGTCGCGGTTATCGTTTATGAAACTTGGCGCCAATTAGGGTTTAATGGCGCAATTTAAACAAATTTCAGCAGCCATCTAAAACAAAAAATCCTTACCACTGGGTAAGGATTTTTTAGTTTTACGGATGTATTTTTAAGCTATTCAGATTTTTGAGTTCGGCTCAATAAATTAACCGCCGCTTCTTGCGCGGGCATACCCTTGTATAAAACCTGATAAATTTGTTCAACGATAGGCATCTCTACACCTTCCCGTTGCGCCAACATATGCACTTCTTTGGTATTACGATAACCTTCAACCACTTGACCGATGCTATCGATCGCATCCTCAACAGATTTACCATGACCTAATGCCAAGCCAAATCGGCGGTTACGAGATTGGTTATCGGTACAGGTAAGTACCAGATCACCCAAACCGGCCATGCCCATAAAGGTAGCAGGTTCTGCCCCTAAAGCAGCACCCAAACGCGTCATTTCAGCCAAACCTCGGGTAATAAGTGCAGTACGGGCATTCGCACCAAAGCCAATACCATCGGCAATACCAGCACCAATGGCGATCACATTTTTTACTGCGCCACCAAGTTGAACACCAATGAAATCATTATTGGTATAAACCCGAAAAGACTTTTCACAATGCAACATTGACGACAGGAGTTTGGCAAAATCATTGTCCGTCGATGACAAAGAAATAGCGGTCGGCAACCCTGCAGCCATTTCTTTTGCAAAGGTCGGTCCAGACAATACCGCCAGACTTACACCTTCACCCAATACGTCGATGGCAACTTCATGCAATAAATGCCCTTCTTTTGGATCAAGGCCTTTGGTTGCCCATGCAATTTTATGCTCAGGTGTTAACAATGGCTTGATTTTTTCAAGTAAGTCCACAAAAGCATGGCTTGGCACCACAATTAAAATGTTATGGCTGGCGTGAATGGCTTTGGTTAAATCTGCGGTTAACTCTAATGCTGGCGGGAAGGTGAAACCAGGTAAGTACTTTTCGTTACTGCGCGACTCTTGCATGGTTGCCACATCGGATTCGCTGCGTCCCCACAATAGAGTCTTGTGGCCATTTCTGGCTAAACAAAAAGCCAGAGCAGTGCCATAAGACCCTGCCCCAATTACACTGATATCAGCTTGCATAGCCATCAATTATGCGTCTGTTGTTTCTTGTGCCGCTTTTGCTTCAGCGGCACGCTTTTGCACGTAAGAAGCAAATAACGCGTCAAAGTTTACTGGCGCTAGGTTTAGTTGTGGGAAAGTACCACGAGAAACTAAGCTGCTCACAACTTCACGTGCGTATGGAAATAATGTATTCGGACAGAACGAACCTAAAGTATGTGCTAATTGTGCTTCTGGCATATTACCAATAGTGAAAATACCTGCTTGTTGTACTTCACATAAAAATGCAATTTCTTCACCAAGCTTTGCTGTCACGGTTAACGCCAAAACAACCTCAAATGTGTCATCAGCTAATTTGTTAGAACGTGTATCTAAGTCTAATTTAACTTCTGGTTGCCACTCTTTTTGAAATACCGCAGGGCTTGCTGGGGTTTCAAATGATACGTCTTTGGTGTAGATACGTTGGATAGCAAATGCTGGTTGTTGTGCGTTATCAGCGCCATTTGCTGCTGGGTTGTTTTGTTCTGTCATAATATACTTCCTAATATGTTTTTACAGGCAAGCGCCCGGTTTAATTATTGGTTAACAGCTTGTCGAGTTCGCCTTTATATTCCAACGCCATTAAATCGTCACAACCACCAATACTTTGGTTATTAATAAAGATTTGTGGCACTGTCATTCCACCGTTACTACGTTCAATCATTTCAGCCCGTTTTTCAGGGTACTGATCTATGCTTATTTCGTTATATGCAACGCCTTTTTGTTGCAGTAAAGACAATGCTCTAAAACAAAATCCGCAGGTACTGCGAGTGTATATGGTAACTTCTGCCATTATTGTGCCTTGTTTATTTTGCAACAGGTAAATTTGCTGATTGCCATGCGCTAAAACCACCTTTAAGGTAAGTCACGCGGTCAAATCCAGCTTTGCTGATTTTTTGTGCTGCAGAAACGGCGCTCATACCGGCAGCACATACAACAATAATGGGTTTGGTTTTATATTTTTCAAGAGTCGTCAAATCATTGTTATTAACTTTTTCTGTCGCTAAATGAACAGACCCCAAAATATGACCGGCTTTAAATTCAGCATCTTTACGGATATCAACCACAACACCATCTTCGCGGTTCATCAATAAAGTAAGTTCCTGAGTGTTAATTTCTTTGACCGGAGATAATTTACTCTTGATGGTAATAACAATCAACATTGTGACGATTGCCAACCAAGCCATACTAAGTACAGGATTATTGCTTAAAAAGGTGATGAATTGATCCATATATCCAGTTTCTCTTGTTACAAATTACAATTGCATTAAAAAATAAAGACCACAAGTATACAGTCTGAATGCACTAAATCCACTACTAATAGGCGAAAATGCTAAGGTATATCAAATAAAAAGTCTCAGCTAGCGGTTATAATAATTATTTATCTGGGAAAACGGGTATATTTAACGTTAAAATAACTGGCTAAATTATACCAGTTGTACCCTTTTTAAATTCATAAACATTACTTTTAAAGCAAGGCATTACCATGAGCAACAAAAAACCAATGGTTTTAATTATCCTAGATGGATGGGGATATCGAGAAAACAGCGAGTCCAACGCTATCTTTCATGCCAACACCCCTGTGTTGGATAAACTTATGAATGAATACCCTAACATGCTAATTGAAACGTCTGGCATGGCTGTTGGTCTACCTGATGGACAAATGGGCAATTCCGAAGTTGGCCACGTAAACCTTGGTGCTGGTCGTATTGTTTATCAAGACTTTACTCGCATCACCAAATCGATAGCTGACGGCGAATTTTGTAACAATGAAGTACTAGCTTCTGCAGTAGACAAAGCTGTTAGTAAAGATAAAGCAGTGCATATCTTTGGTTTGATGTCACCAGGTGGTGTTCACAGCCACGAAGACCACATTTTTGCGGCTTTGAAAATGGCAAAAGAGCGTGGCGCCAGCAAAGTTTATTTGCACGCTTTCCTAGATGGTCGTGACACTCCACCTCGCAGTGCCGAAAACTCATTACAAAAAGCCGAAGACTTATTTGCCGAGCTTGGCAATGGTCGTGTCGCATCAATCATTGGTCGTTACTATGCGATGGACCGTGATCAACGTTGGGAACGTGTTGAACAAGCATACAATCTAATCGTATCTGGTGAAGGTCAATTCACCGCCACCAACTCTGTTGACGCTTTAAAAGCAGCTTACGAGCGCGATGAAAACGACGAGTTTGTTAAAGCGACGGCCATCTTAGATGCCAACGGCGATAGCGTACAAGTAGAAGACGGCGATGCGTTAATTTTTATGAATTTCCGTGCCGATCGCGCGCGTCAATTTAGCCGTTGCTTCACAGAAGCTGACTTTGCCGATTTTGACCGCAAGCGTGTACCTGCCATTGCTGACTTTGTGATGCTTACGGAATACGCTGCAGACATAAAAGCTCCTGTCGCCTTCCCAACGGTTGAGCTAAACAATGTGTTAGGTGAATGGTTAGAGAAACACAATAAAACTCAGCTGCGTATTTCTGAAACCGAAAAATACGCCCACGTGACCTTCTTCTTTAGTGGTGGTCGAGAGAACGAATTTAACGGCGAAACACGCGTATTGGTTCCTTCACCACAAGTTGCAACCTACGATATGCAACCAGAAATGAATTCTGAACTACTGACCGATAAGTTGGTTGCGGCCATAGAAAGCGGTGAGCACGACTTAATTGTTTGTAACTACCCCAATGGTGATATGGTTGGCCACACGGGCGTATTTGACGCGGCAGTGAAAGCTTGTGAAGCCGTTGATAAGTCTATGGGCCGTGTTGTTGAAGCATTGCAAAAAGTAGGCGGTGAATGTCTTATCACAGCCGACCACGGTAATGCTGAAATGATGGTAAATACTGAAACAGGTCAAGCACATACCGCTCACACATGTGAACCAGTACCATTGATTTATGTTGGCCGAAATGCGAAAGTAAGTGAAACAGGTGCACTTTCTGATATCGCACCAACGCTTTTACATTTAATGGCGATGGACCAGCCGGAAGAAATGACCGGGACTCCATTGATGAAGGTTAGTGACTAAGTCCAATATTCAACACATAACGTTGTCTGCCAAATTGATGAAAGCCGGATGGCTTTCATCAATTTTTTTGTCGTTTTTTGTCCTCAACGGTGGTTTCAATTTAGCGTGGGCAAGCCAACAGACCAAACAGGAGTTGGATCAAGTAAAACGGCAGATCAAAAACCAACAGCAACAAATTCAATTAACCGAAAAACAACGTCAAGAAATTAATGCCCAATTAAGAATTGATGAGCTTGCTATTGCAGACTCTGCAGCAAAGCTAAACCAAGCTCAACAACAGCGAAAGCATACTCAGCAACGCTTAACCGAGTTAAACTTACAACAAAAAAAACTGCAAAAAGAAAAAGCAAAACAAGAAGAGGTATTAGCGGATCAGCTTCGAAGTGCCTACTCTACCGGTCAACATGACTATTTAAAAATGTTGCTAAATCAACAACAACCAAGTGAAGTTCAACGCACGCTCACCTACTATAAATATCTCAATGAAGCTCGTGTAAATAGTATTGAAGCGTTTGAGAAAATACTCACCGAACTTGCCGAAGTAGAAGCACAACAAAGAGAGCAAGCGCAAAAGCTTGTAGCGATTGAAGAAACTTTAATCCAAGAGCAAAAAGCATTAGAGCAAAATAAACAAGCTCGAAAAGCGACCCTTGCCAAACTCAATTCTAAGCTATTATCTGATCAACAAAAGCTCACCCTGCTAGAACAAGAAGAGCAATCTTTAGTCGCTACCTTAGCGCGTATTCAGGCGCAAATAAAAAAAGATCTTCAATTTAAAGGCCTGAGTAAGCTTAAAAATAAACTAAAATGGCCCGTAAAAGGCAAAATATTAAACAAATATAACAGTAAAAAACAGGGGTATCTGCGCTGGAAAGGGGTTTTACTGGATGCCAAATTAGGAACCAATGTCAACGCCATTCATAACGGTACCGTCCTTTTTTCTGATTGGCTTAAAGGCTATGGTTTGGTTACCGTACTTGATCATGGTGATGGCTATATGAGTCTGTACGGACACAATCAAACTTTACTGAAAAAAGTTGGTGATAGAGTCGAAATTGGGGAACCGATTGCTTTAGCAGGACAATCGGGCGGTCAATCAAAAGTCGGGGTGTATTTTGAAATACGTCATAAAGGCAAGCCGGTTAACCCTCAAACTTGGTGTCGTTAAAAGTAACATTTACCGGTTCGTCAAGCCGGCTTATTGAGCATATATATCGATATTATTGGTCTTGATTAATTGGTGCAAAAACTTCACTGGTATGGCGTAAGTAATGCCACTTGGATCTGTTATAGCCGATTCTTTTGTCCGCTTTATAAACACTTTATTAATTATCGCCACGACCTTTCCCGTTTTTATCGGATACACAGGGCTACCGCTATTCCCAGGATAAGCGGTACCATCAAGTTGATAAACCATATAAGGGTTTTTCAATAATTTGATCGCCGCGGGCGTTAGTTGCGCGGAGGTGCTTGACGGGATCACTACCGGCGAAATGCTGGCAATGTAGCCTTGATGAGTTGCAGGATAAAGCCCTAAAACCGCACCGATGGGAAAGCCTGTAAAGGCAATGGAAGTACCCTCGTCAATCAAGCTATCGCCGGCCAGTTTTAATGCCGGTAAAGGCGGGCCATTATGCTTTAAAATAGCCAAGTCATGGACATTCGATACCGCAATCAGTTCGACTTCATAAATCTTTGCTTGTTTACCTGTACCGGTAAAAACCACCCTTTTTTGAGTACCTTCAATATTTTGTAACTTTGGCACTACATGTTGATTAGTAACAATATATTGTCCATTACCAATAATAAACCCGGTCCCATTTAACACATTTTGAGGTCGCCCATCGGGCGTGTAAACTCCGATACCAACAATAGAGGGTTTAACCTTTTTTATGGTTTTAGGAAAATCGGCGTAAGCAGAAAAGCCAATGACAAAACATAATATTAAAAAAAATCGCATGATTAGGACCCTGATAAAATGATTTTAATTTTCTCGATTAACTTCTGTTTTTTATCACTATCATCTTGATTACTGAGTATTTCTCTTGATAGATCGAGTTTGTCCGTCAACATGAGCGCTTCAGCGTAATGCAGTGATACATCAGGATTGTTAGGGTTTTGTTGATATGCTCTTGCCAGTAAGGACTCGGCTTTAGGGTATTTACCTAGCCGCATATTCGCCACCCCCAAAGTATCAAGGATCATCGGGTTATCGTCGGCCAATTGGTACGCTCGTTCCGCATTTCTTAGACCTTGTTCAAAGTTTTCTAGGTTAATCTGCGACCAAGCCAAATTATTTAAATAAACATAGTTACTTGGTTCCTTATCCACCAGTTTTTGAAATGCTCGGACAGAATGTTCTGGCTCTTTGTCTATGGTGACTTCCCCTAATAAATTAAGCAATTCAGGTATATCACCATATTCGTCTAACGCACTAAGTAGTACCGCTTTACTCTTTTGCCATTGGTCTGTTATTCGAAGCATTTGGGCGTATTTATATGCATTCGAAGGATTCGGTTTAAGCTCAAATAAACGTTGTGCGTATTGGGTCGCCATTAACGGGTCATTTTGCAACTTACTGCGCAAAAACTTAACCGCAATCAATAAAGATTCGGTCACGTTATCAGGATTTATCCTATCGAGTTTTAAGCTGGCTTCAGCCATCTTATTTAAATGCAAAAGATAGGTGATTTCATAGAGTTTAAGATCATGTTCTGTCTTAAATGTCTTTATCACCTGTAAAATATGCTGATGAGCGACTTTAAACTTACGTTGCGCTTCAAAAATCAGTAATAATAATAAATGTGATTCTAACTTCCCAGGATTAAGCGCAAGTAAACGTTGGGCATATTGCTCCGCTTCGGTAAAATGGCTTTGTCCAAATAGCATTTTTGTCGTTAATAACAAATATTCTTCATTATTTTTATGTTGATATAGATTGTCTACTAAGGTTTTAATTGCTTCTTGGTGTTGCTCATTTTGCGCTAATACCGACACATAAGTTAATAACACATTAATATCACTAGGGTGATTTTGCATACTTTGTTTTAGCACATGAAGCACTTCAGATTTTTCTGGATGATGGGCGAAAATCTGGAGCAAGTTATTCAGTGCCCCTTGATGGGTAGGGTATGATGCCAAAATTTGCTGACTAAGCCGATAAGACTTTTCAATATCTTGCTCAGCAAGATGAACCAAAGCCAAATTGTAGCGAGCACTGGTACTGTCTTGATTAAGCTTTAAGGCTTGCTCAAACCAACGTTTTGCTTGCTGCCAGTTTTCAAGTTGCAAGTACGCTAGACCTACGGCCAGATAACCTCCTTCTTGCTCTGGTTTTTCCGTTACCCAAGCATTAGCAAACTCTAAAGCTTGGGTAAGTTTATTTTGTTCAAAATAACGAAACAAAATGGATACTCTGGCTTGGTCAAAATCCGGATCTATTTTTATCGCTTTGTGCAAATCATCTAGCCCAGAATCGTCGTTTAGCGATAGCTTAATAACCCCTCGTTGCCCCAATCCTTGCGGTGATTCGAGATCAAATTGATCCAATTTTTCGGCATATCTTTTGGCCGTAAACTGATCGCCAGATTCTAGTAGGTGCGCACTGGCACTGGTGAGTAGATTAAAATCAAAGGTATTTGATAAATTAATATTATCTATTTGTTGTGCTGCTTGGTAGCCAAAACCCAGTTGAAATTTTAAAAATAACAATATCTTAAAAACAAAATGATCTTTACCTATACGATTTTCTATTTTCGATAAATACATGTAAGCAGGTTCAATATTACCGAGTTGGTACTGACTTAAACCTGCTACCAAATTAGCTTTATACGACTCGGGAGCCGAGGTCAGAGAGGCGACAGCGTACTCAATTGCCGGTTTGTAATTACCACGTCGAAATTCCAGCTCGGCTTTTAATTCGTTAACCAAATAAGAGTGAGGCGATTTACGCAACAGAGTATCTAAATGCTCTGTTGCTAGGTCAAAGCTTTGCGATTGGATTAGTTGCGAAATACGCTGTGCTTGTACAATAAAATGATAGGGTTGAAATTCAATGTAATGAGTGTAATGTGATAAAGCGATGTCGTGTTGCTTTGCGACCACGTACAAATTTGCCAATAGTAAGGCAGCTTCATGAAACTCTGAATCTTGTTGCAATAAATTTGATGCCAATTCAATCGCTTGATCGGTTTGACCACTAAAGCCAGCGACATAAGCTTTTGCTAATGAATAATAAAATTCCCCTTCCTGTGACGAAAAGTCTAAGGCCTTGTATAAGCTATCAAAGCCGGCTCTAAAATATCCGTATAGCATCAACTCTATTCCACGCATGGTATACAGTTGAACTAATAAGCCGGTGTCTGCCGGACTGCTACCATCAATGTATTCAAATACAGGCAGAAAACGTCCAGAGCGTAAATCGGAGCGAAGTATATAGGCGGTCACCTCATTTTTAGCGTAGTCAAACTCCAACAAGCGCTTAAATTCTTTTAAAGCGCCATCAAAATCCCCAACATTAAAGTGTGACACCCCAAGAAGATAGCGGGCTTCTAACTGCATAGGGCTCTTGTTGATAAGATTTTTTAATAAAACTCGAGCCTCGGTGTAATCGCCCTGCACCATAATGTCTTTTGCTTGTTGTAAAGCATCGTCGTCACTGGGCTTTGGTGAACAAGAAAGTAAAGCCATTAGAGCGATAAAAACAATCTGGCGCTGCATATTATTTCCTTTGTTATTATGTTTTCTGTAGATCAAAAAGGCATAAACAAAAGTATAGAACACATTTGTCAATGCCTCTTCTGTGACTTAGAGAACGGGAAAAAGAGCCGTTTTGAAAAATTATTTAGACACCTTCAGCGGCTTCTATTAATCCTAACAACTTTTTCTTCTCTTCGCTTTCTTTCTGCTTTTCAAGCACTTGTTGTGACTTAGACAGTTTTTTTTGATAAATAAGGATTTCCGCATAATGTAGTGATATATCGGAATTTTCTGGCACTAATTGATAGGCACTTTCTAGCAGCTCCTCAGCTTCGCGATAATCACCCATTTTCATTTTAGCCACGCCTAACGTGTCCATTACAAAAGGATTATTTTGCGCTAATTGATATGCTTTCTCAGCTGCCTTAATGCCAAGAGAATAGTCTTTTGCGATAATGGCAGACCAGGCTAAATTGTTATGATAAATGTAATTATTGGGCTCTCTATCTACGAGCGCTTGATAAATTTTTACCGATGAGTCCGGTTCTGATTTAACATTGACTTCTGCTAATAAGTTTAATAAACCCACCGATTCACCATACTGCTCGATGGCGTCATCTATGACTGACCGACATAGCGCTAACTCTTTTGTTTCCCTGAGCATTTGGGCATATTGAAAAGCATTTGCCGCGTTAGGTTGTCGCTCATAAAGTTGCTCCGCTAAGTTTCTTGCTTTTTGGTAATCCCCCAAACTTTTGCTCTGCAATAACAACACCCCCAAGAGCAGTGGCTCACTCACTTGACTGCGATCTATTTTGTTAAGGTGTAACTCCGCTTGTCTAAACTCTTCCATTAATAATAAGTAACTTACTTGATAAAGCTTAAAATCATTTAAATGTGGAAATTGCTCTATTGTTTTGCTTACTTGTTGGTACGCTTTATCGTATTTTTCTTGGCTTTCAAGGGCTATTAGCAAAGTTAAGTGTGTATTGAGGTTTTCAGGAGCAAGTTCATATAGTCTCGTCGCGTACAGTTCTGCTTTGCTATATTGTTTATCGCGAAAATACATTTGGGCGAGCAACAGCAAAAAGCGGTCATTGTTTTGATACTTTTCCACTTGCCTTTCCAGCTCACTTAGAGCCTTTCGCCTTTGCTGATCTTGCTCCAATACAAAAGCATGGAGCATCAATAAGTTAACGTCTTCTAAGTTCTGGCTATAAAGCTTCTCGGTAAGATCTATAACAGGCTGTTTATCGGCTAAAGCAGGATAAATATCCAGCAATGCTCTTTGAGCACCTTGATGAGTTGGCGAGTCCATTAATATTTGTTGGTTTAAAGTTAATGCCTGTTCAAAACGCTGATTGGCGATATCTATCATCATTAAGTTGTATCGAGCGCCATTACTTCTAGGATTTAAACTTAATGCTTTGTTAAAAGAGTCTTGTGCCTGTGCCATTTGCTCAAGCCGTAATTGTACTAACCCCAGCGCGAGATACCCACCTTCATGGTAAGGCTTTTCTGCAATCCAATCATTTGCATAAGCTAAAGCTTGATTTAATTCTTGTTGCTCTATATGACGAAAAAGAATCGCAACTCTGGCCTGCTCAAAATCGGGATCTAAGGTGATCGCATTCTTTAAGTCTTCCAATCCCGATTCATCTTCAAGAGATAGCTTTATGACCCCTCGTTGACTTAATTCTCGAGCAGAGTTCACATCTAATTGCTCAAGTTTCTCAACGTACTCTAATGCCTTTTGCAAGTTACCCGATTGGATTAAATGGACGCTGGCATTGGTCAATAAGTTAAAATCTTCAGGTGTTTCGGGCCGAATATTATCAACTCCCTTAATAGCTTCATCACCATACCCCAGCTTAAACTTTAATGATAACAGCACTTTATAAGCAAAGTGCTCAGAGTTTAGGCGAGACTCAATATTGGTTAAATGATAATAGGCCATCTCAGCATTGCCCATTTTGAATTGACTTAAACCTGCCAGTAAGTTGGCTTTAAACGATTGGGGGACAACACTTATCGCAACATTAGCGTACTCGTTAGCCAATTTATAGTTTTGTTGCCTAAACTCTAGTTCACTTTTTAATTCGTTAATCAGAAACGACTTCGGCGTTTTTATTAATAACCGAGCCAATAGATCTTCAGCTTGTTGATAGTCGGTTAATTTAATTAAGTGAGAAATATAGTGCGCTTGAACGATAAAATGAGAGGGATGTTTGCTGATATAAGATTGGTAGCTATTTTTGGCCGCATCATCTTGCTGTGCCAACACCTGCATATTTGCATTAAGTAATAATGCTTCATCAAACAATGAATCTTGCGCTAACAGTTCCTCACTTTTAGTAAGGGCCTGTGTTATTTGGCCACTCATCCCTGCCATAAATGTTTTAGCTAATGAGTGATAAAAAGTGCCTTGTTGAGAGCTTAGCTTAATTGCTTGATTTAATGAGTCAACGCCGGTTGGGAAGTCGCCAAATAACATGAGCTCGATACCTTTAATAGCGTGCAATTCAACCATCAAGCTGTCGGCAGGAGTGTCATTAGAACTATCAATATAGCTAGAAATAGAGTTGAATTGGCCAAGCTTCAAATCGGTTCTAAGTAAATACGGAGCAACATCATTTTTCCAATAGCCTAACTCGATGGCGCGTAGAAATTCTTTTTTGGCGCCTTGAAAATCACCGGTGTGGTAGTTGGCCTGTCCTAACAAATATCTCCCCGTCAATTGCTCAGGTTCGTTGCGTAAAGAGTTTTTTAAAATAATTTGCACATTTTTATAGTCTTTAGCGGCCAATGCTTCTCTAGCCATTGATAAAGACTCATCTGTTGTTGGCTCCGGCGTACAGGCAACAAGCAGGCACAGTATAGGCAACAGTACACAGTACTTCATCATCAATCCTTTTTATTTCAAATGGTTAAATACTCAGTATAGGCTAAAAAAAACGAAATCAATTTATATAGCTAAATGAGTTACTTGCTGAGATTTTAAAGGACAAAAAGAAATCAATATGCCGTTAAAAATTAACTCTGATGGACGACTCGTACTTCAATGGTATTACTTATCATAAAGCACGGATGATTATTGGCTCATTACGGCAAACAAAATAAAAAACCTTAATTACTTGAATGCAATTAAGGTTTTAACAAAAGACTACGCTGAGGGTTAATTCGTAGCACTTAAATTTGGAACACTTTCCTTGAGATCGTAAATGTCACAAACTATTTCGTTTGAATTAAAGCGTTAATTAAATAAGTTTCTTTCTACGTAATGCTAAACCTAAGATAGACAACCCGAATAACGCAATAGTTTCAGGCTCTGGTACGGTTCGTGCAAACGCTACTCGAAGGTCAACATCTTGTTCACTAGTAACCTCAATCACTAAAGATGTAATCGCTGAAAAATCAATCGTAGTGAAACTCGCAAACGGTACATAAGTTGTGCCAGGAACCGTTGCTGCTGGCGGAATAGTTTTTGTTTCTGTGTTATTACTAGAATCGGTTAAGGTAAATTCACCCGTAAAGTTCCCATCTCGTGATAAAACGTCAACAGCAAATGCGCCACCTAAATCTGGAGTTAAATCAACTAGGAGTGGTGTAGCAACTGTACCATCCCAAGTAAGAACAACTTTAGACTCAATCCCTGAATCATTGCTCAGCGAAAGAGAAGATGACGTTTTGGTGAAATTTGGACCGCTTGTGACGGATACTGATTCAGGTCCTTGAACATCACCGGTAATGCTTAAAATTGTGATATCAACTTCTCTTTCGCCACCTAAAATAGAATACGGATTATTAGGAGAAGTGTAACCATTGTCTACGTAGTCACAAGAGACAGTATTAAAACCACCCATACCATCAGAGCTTCCGCTAACAGTTGCCGTACAACTATCTGCCGGGTCTGGCAAAGCGAAATCATCAATTAAGGTTCCTGAAATTGCACTAAAACTTAACCCTAATGGGAGTAGCGCATAAATTAAAGATTTTTTGTTAAACATATTCGACCTCGTTAAGTTTTTAATTAGAACTTGGATGAACGTCACCCTGTGTTCATTTCCTTGCATCGAATATAAGCAACCCTAATGCCAACAATAAAAAAATCAATAAATACATATGGATAAGGCAAAATAAAGGCTACTAAAATTTGCTTTACAAACTAGGTGTAAAAATTACTGACAGCTTAAAAGTTTGCTTTACTAACGCTTATATGTTGTTAAAAAGCTTATTGGGGCGTTAATGCTAACTATTTTTCTTAGTTGCTTAATCGCAACACCTATCCATCAATGTTTCAACTGCTACGACTTAAATTTCACTATACATGGTGCGTCAATTTAAAATCTTAGTAACTGAAAAGATTATAAAAATCATTAGTAACACAACATCAACGGTTATTTTTTGTTCTATACTTGCGAAAAGGTGCCCATTCGTGGTCAAACAATAATAAAGGATCTCGTAACATGTCTTATCAATCCCTTTGCCATGCTATAAAAAAAGCAATGCTTATTGTCGTCATTTTCTTTATCACAGCGTGTAACCAAAAAACAACTGATGAATTACTGGCGGAAGCACAAGAGCTAATGCAACAACAAAACCATAAGCAAGCGGTTGTGGTGCTTAAAAATGTTGTGAGACAGAAAACCACCGATGGCCATGCACGATTCTTATTAGCTCAAAGTTACCTGTTTATCGCCGATTATGAGTCAGCAGAAAAAGAGTTAAAAAGGGCCATTGAACTTGAGTACGATATTAATGAGATTATCCCGTTGTTAATTCGAGTAAGGTGGCTACTAGCTAACCCTATGAGTCTTAATGATATCAGCCAATACACTTTATCGCATGAGTCCTTATTAAAAGCGAGAACCCTAATTGCCATCTATAACGTCACATTAGGGGAGCTCGTTGAGTCATTAAGCATCATGCAACAAAACATTACTCAGTCACAAAGTGTTGGCTTTTATTCTAATGTATCGAAAGCTTGGGTTGCAGGCATCGATGGTCAAAGTGCTGCAGCCATTGAACTGTTATCCGAACTCATCGAGCGTGATAGTCCCTACATGGATGCCTTGCTCGTAAGAGCCATGCTCTACACCCTAGAAAAAAACTATACGGCGGCGATAGATGACTATCAAAAATACCTAAATCATTTTGGTTTGAGTTATTTTGTTCAACTTAACTATATTGCAGTATTGATTGCATCGGGTGATTTAAATCAAGCTGACGAATATGTAGATAAACTTCTTGCTATTGCCCCCAAAGATCCTTTCATAAATGAATATAAAGCCGAATTAAAATTTAGAGCGAAAGATTATAAAGGCGCGATTGAATATATAGCGATTACCTTATCGCAAGCTCAACAATCTTATAAAGCCAATTACATATCTGGTGTGAGTAATTTTCAATTGGCAAATTGGGAATTAGCCTACAATAACTTAAATAAAGTTGAACAGTACTTACCCCCCCAATCGGCTGCCAAGTCGATGCTAGTAAACCTTAAAATTAAACTCGGTTACGTCAATGAGAACATCGAAGCCTTAAATTTAGGGACAGATTTTGACGTTGATGATTTTAATACGTTAGCGAGTGCGAGCTGGTCATTGCTCGAGCAAGACAATATCGATATGGCGAATTTACTGCTCAATGAAATGAATAATATTTCACTGTCAAATTCCGAGGACTTGATTAAACGAGGGATGATCAAAAATGCTGTTGTTCCTGCAAGTGGCCTAGACGATTTAGAGCGTGCTATGCAATTGGCACCTGAAAAAGATCAAGCCCGATTATTACTTATTTATGAAAAGATAAAAGTTGGTAAAGTGAAGGAGGCCTTAGCCGATATTGATGGTTGGCTAGAAGGTGCACCGAATAATATAAATGCCATGCTTGCTAAGGGGATTGCTTATATAAGCGAAGAGAAATATCAATTAGCTACGCCAATTTTTAATCAAGTTTTAATCCAACAACCAAATCATCTTGGGGCCATACATCAGTTAGCGTTTGTTAGCTTAAAACAACAAGACTATGCGAAAGCAGAGGATTATTTAGCAAAAATATTAAGTCTTAACCCTAATCATAACAGCGCTCTTAGCCTACTCGTTATTTTTGGTATTTATAATACAGAACAAGAAAAAGTACTGAGTTTTACCGACAACTTAATCAAGAGCAATCCCAATAATACCAGAATGGCTATTGCTATAGCGCAAATATATGAGGCTTTGAATTTGCGTGACGCGGCGATACAGTTGCTTGATTCCGTAAAGGAATACGCTCAAGACTCTGCCGGTTACTTTTATCTAAAAGGACTATTAAATTTTCGAAATAGACATTATTTAGAAGCCAAAAGTGATTTTGAAAACCTGCTTAGATTAAAACCTAATAGTCTCGATGCGCACAAAAATTTGATTTTATCCTATGAAAAACTGGGGCATTTAAATTTAGCAATAGAACAGTTAGACACGGCGATAAAGCTAAATCCCAAAAGCGATTTCCTTAAGATTATGAAAGGCCGTATTTTAGTAACCACTCGAAAGCCTGAAGATATTCAACAAGCCAAAAACATTATTGAACAACTGGAAGCTCAGCAACATCAATCAGGATATTTTTCAGAGCTTATTTACCTTTACTATAGAATAACGGGTGAAGATCAAAAAGCTATAACACAAGGTCAACAGCTCTATCAAGACAACCCTAATAACGAAACCATCATTTTATATGTGCAAGCATTACATCAAGCAGGCAAAACAGGTGAAGCGCTTGAAATACTTGCAAAAGAAATTCCAGAAGAAAATATGGACCCGAGATTACAACAAGTTAGGGCTCAATTTTATTTATCAACCAAACCAGAAAAAGCCATTTCATATTACCTGAAACAGGTAAATAAAAATCCGGAAAACTTTCAAGCATTAAACAACTTATCCTGGGCTTACACGCAAACGGGTAATACTGAGCAAGCAATATTGCACGGCTTAAAGGCCATTAAATTGGTCCCCAACAACCCAAGTATTTTAGATACTTTAGCCCTCGCTTACATGGAAGCTAAAGATTATGTTTCAGCCGAAAAACACATCCAAAAAGCGCATGAAATGGCGCCAAATCATGCCCCATTTTCCATCCGTTATGCGCAAGTATTGATTGAGTTAGATAAGCTTGAACAATCAAGAGCTGTTCTCGCTAAACTTAAAAACAGCCCTGAAAAGCAAAAATTACAAACACTGATTAATAGCAAGACTTAATCATTAAAAATTAGAGCTGGCGAGCATTATGACTAAAAATACTTACCCACTAATGGCTATATTAAGCATCTTTTTATTGCTATTACTATTTAATCTGCCCATTGCGAATAACATTTGGCGTTACAGCTTTGATGATGGCACCTACTCACATGCTTATTTGATCCCCTTCATTTGTGCGTATTTATTTTATCACTCTAGGTCGAGTTTACGCTTTAGAGAGAATATCGCCTTGGGTTGGGGTGCCTTATTTATTATCTGCTGCTTATTGCTGTTTATAACGACCAATATGCAATTAAGTTTGGGGTATTGGCTAGCCTTGCTACTGGTCTTCACGTCGGCCTTATTATTTTTATTTAACTTTGATTGGCGCATCGTTTTTTCGGCCGGTTATCTGGTGTTTTTATTGCCTGTTTGGGGCTTAATATCGCCCCCATTACAAGACTTATCGGTCATTTGTGTTAGCTTTTTTCTCAACCTTTTACATATACCTATTTATGTAGAGCAACAGTTTATTACCATTCCTGCTGGGGTATTTGAAATTGCTGAAGGCTGCAGTGGCCTGCGTTATATCATCGTCTCTTTAGCCATATCTAGCCTTTACAGTTTTTTATACTTGGACAAATTAAAACACGCGATTTTATTCATTGGCGCAGCGATTATTGGTGCCTTAATCACCAACTGGATAAGGATCACGGTGATTATTTTGATCGGTGAATATACCAATATGACCAGTGATTTAATTGAAGATCACAACTCATTAGGTTGGTTTATTTTTATACCATTCATGTTGTTGCTGTTTTGGTACGGTAACTCTTTTGAACAAGTACCCGATGAAAACAACAACACGGGGACTTCACTTAGTGATCGACATGGCGCTAACTTTACCTTAACAAGCATCATTGTTGGCCTCTTTGCCTTAAGCTCTTCTAGTTTATGGGCACTAAATTTTAACCAAACCAGCAAAACAACTGTAAGTCAGTCTTCAGGGCATCAATTACAGCCACAGGTTTATTTTTATTCCGATGTTAAAACCGTTGAGCAAACCGCTGATAACCAACAGCGCATCGAGCAGGTATACCAATTTAATTGCGCCGATTTATCCTGCAAACCCTCTTTTTATTTAAATTCACCAATTCCTGCAAACTGGCAGATTTTAGAGCAAAGGCAGGTTGATGATGTTCTTATAAGTAAGATAATAAACGGCTCTGAGATTGTACATATTAAGTCTTTTTATCAAACAGACGGCCTACGATTTGCCACCTCTTCTGCGGTGAAAAAATTTCGCCTTATGAATCCATTAATTAGCCGAAAAGATATCTCTTTTCATTGGTCCGTAGCATACCCAGATAATTTATTGGGATTACAATATGACGGTAAATAGTCAGCTAATTTGGCAACACTTAACAACGCTTGATGAATTAGACAAACTAAGAGATTCATGGCAACAACTTAACCAACAAAGCCGTCATGGTAGTCTCTTTACCTCTTACCCTTGGCTACGAAACTGGATAGCGCAATTTTGGCAACCCAACTGGCAACTTGCAATTTTGGTGGCACATACGGAGCAAACGCTTTGTGTGTTTACTCCGTTTTATATTCAAAATAACCGTCACTTTGCTTTTAAAACACTGCATCTATTAGGGCAAGGTGAAGATGAATGCATGGAAGTTTGCTCTGAATATGGCGACATTTTGTGTTTACCCGGCTTTGAACAACCGGCCATTTCTTACATCAATACTTGGCTCCAAAGTTTAAACATAGATTTGATCACGTTTGATGCAATCAAACCAAATGCCCTGATTAACTCTTTACCCATATTAAAAACACAGGGGCAAAAAAAAAGTCCGATAAAAAAATCCTATCGTTACCTGATTAATACCCAAAAGTGGTCTATAAATGAATTAAGTAAAAGTACAAAGTACAAATACAAAAGAAATATAAACAAATTAAATCAAGGTGATAACTCATTTTTTTGGCTGCGCAACGAAGACTGTGAGCCATATTGGCAAGCGCTTAATCGCTTGCATACAAAGCGTTGGCGTAGCGTCAGCAAATCAGGGGCTTTTGGCCAAATTCCGTTCAATCAGTTTCACCTTACGTTAATGGCAAAAACAAACATCAATGTCTCTATGAGTGTGCTTGAAGTAAACCAAAATCCTATTGCGATTAACTACTATCTGCAAGATAACGAGGTGCTGTATTTTTATCAATCGGGTTGGGATAAGACGTTATATGGTCATCTTTCACCAGGTTTTTTATTGCATATTTGGAGTATAAAAAACTGCGATGCTGAAATTTATGACTTTATGATGGCTTTTGAAAAGAACAGTTACAAAAAGCTCTATGGCTGTGAACGCCATGATCTTTTACATATAAACAAAGTGTTAAAGCCCAAAAAACACTTTTTCTATTCTTGGTTTAATAAATTAAAAAAATTTATCAACAAGGAAGACAATAGATTGGTGCAACAAAAATGACAGGCTTACGTATTTTTCATATTGTTAGTAGTTTAAATATAGGTGGGGCAGAGAAGTTTGTGCAAAACTTAAGTCTTGCCCAGCAAAAAAGCCAGCATCAAGCTCAGGTCATTAGCTTTGGTAAAAGCAATGACCACTTGCAAGCCCAAATCGAGTCAAATCACATCACGGTGCATAATTTAACAGGCGGTTTATTCTCTCGCCTGCGCCAATTACTAAATCTAATTAAAGATGCTGATATTCTTCACATTCATTCACCATCGGTGATTCGAGCATTGCTACCTATTTTTTTCTTACTTAAAAAACATCATGTTATATACACCATCCATGGCGAAGTGGATCCTCCACAAAACTTGCTGAAGCTTTCTCATCAACTCGCACGTTGTTATTTAAATTTTACTTTGGCGGTTTCCCCTTTGGCCAAACAAAGTGTCAATAAAAGGTATGGTTGGAACAGCCAATGTATTGAGGTGATTAAAAATGGTGTCACCATAAAGCCCATAACCGATAAGCCACGACAAGAAAAAATCATTCTTGGTGTTGTTGGTCGCTTGATTGAACTAAAAAATGTTGAGTTGCTGTTTCAAGCAATGGCGCAGGCAAAACAGCAACAGGCCTTTAAAATTAAAATCATTGGTGATGGTCCGTTACTAAGTGAGTTAAAAAATAGTGCCCAAAAACTTGCTCATACCCCCGTTGAATTTACCGGTAATATCAAAGATGAGGAAAGCATTTACCATGGCTTAGATTTACTGGTGGTGTGTTCAAAAACAGAAGGCTTACCAATGTCGATCTTAGAATCTATGGCCCGCGCCATTCCAGTGATATCGACAAAAGTGGGGGCTATCCCCAACGTCATCAATAACCACCAAAATGGTTGGCTTTATGACAGCCTTAACGCCATTCAATTAACCGAAATTCTAGACCAAATCACTGCCAATCCAGAACTGATCACACAATATGGGGTGAATGCTCAGCAATATGTCCAGCGCCATTATTCCATCGCACAAGTGGCACAAGATTATAATGATTACTATAAAAGGTGCTTTATATGAAGCGCGTTACCTTATTTACCAGCTTGTATCCAAATCCGGTAAATCCGTATCTTGGTACGTTTAATTTTCAGCAATACAGCTTATTAGCCAAACAGGTAGAACTTAATATTGTGGTCCCCATTCCTTGGCTTATGTGGGTAAAAAACCTTGGCAAATTTCGCCAATTAACCACACCATCTCATATTACCTACTTTCCTTTTTTCCATATCCCGAAAGTACTGCAAAGCTTTAACAGCTTTTTCTTATTTTTCTCGGTGCTGTTATCAATAAAGCCCGCCAGGGTATTAGCCAAGTCCGATATGGTCATTGCCAGCTTTGCCCTACCAGATGGAGTATGTTGTGCTTTGTTAAAAAAATTATTTGGTTTTAAATTGCTGATCCAATGTTTAGGTACAGACGTCAATTATCATAGTGAAAAAGCATTTAACAAAACATTATTGCGCTGGGCATTTAAACAGGCCGATGGGGTTTTTACCGTGAGTAAAAACTTACAAACTAAAGTGACCAATATCTTACCAGGGGTTCGAGTTAAAACCATTTATAACGGGGTTAATTTTGATAAGTTTCAGCTTAAAGAGGCTCGCCCTAAAACACCCAGAACAATATTATTTATTGGTAATTTAATCCCTACTAAAGGGGTGTTTGAACTTATCGATGCTGCCAATATTCTGCTCAAATCGAACCCTTCGCTAAGGTTTCAATTTATTGGTAATGGACCCGAATTCAATAACTTAAAAAAGCAAGCTGCTGAATTGAATATCAGCTCTTATATTGATTTTTTAGGCCATCAAAACCATGACAAAATAGTAAGTTTTATTCAATTAGCCGATGTCTTGATTTTACCGAGTCACCGTGAAGGCGTACCCAACGTTATTGTGGAAGCCATAGCCTGCGGCACTCCGGTTGTGGCGACTAAAGTTGGGGGTATTCCTGAAGTGGTAAACGATAAAAACGGCATTCTTATTGACACTTCTGCCCCCAATCATATTGTTGAAGGTGTAAAGCTTTGCCTACAAAAAGACTGGTTACCAGCGCAAGTTAGAAACAGCATCAGCAACCTGACTTGGGAGCAAAACATCGCCAAGCTAACCCGCTTTATGACCCATTGTGAGCATAAGGCGGTGGCTAAATGAAGCTAGATATAATGACAAAACAACAAACAGTATTTGAGACCAACATGCCTCGGTATAAAAATGTGGTTGAAAAGCATGACAGCAATAACCTTAAGGAACAAAAATAATGTTTTATCTATTTATCCTTTTCGTGTTGATCTTCGTTGTTTTCATAGCCCTTCTTAAGCGAAAAAATATAGACATTTGGTTATTACCTTATCTTATTGATTTATGTAAAAGGCCTAATAAACCCGAGTTAACTCATGTAATGTTCTGTTTTGTTGACCACTTTGAACCTCGCTGGAAAACGTCTGATATTAATGTCGAACGTTCTCGTGTCGATAGGTGGTGTGAAGACTATCCTAAAATGGCGATAAAACACCTCGACTCAGACGGTTATCACCCAAAACATTGCTTTTTTTACCCCCAAGAAGAATACCGCTATGAGCACTTAGCAAAGCTTTCAAACTTGTGTCATCAAGGCTTTGGCGAAATAGAAATACACTTACATCATGAAAATGATACAAAAGAAAACTTTTGTCAGACAATGACCGATTTTGCCAATACCTTACATCAACAGCACGGAGCCCTTCCACGCCATCCTGTTACCGGCCAAATCATGTATGCCTTTATTCATGGTAATTGGGCTTTGGACAACTCATTACCCAATGGTGAAATGTGTGGCATTAATAATGAATTGGCACTGCTTCGAGACACGGGCTGTTATGTTGACTTAACATTACCTTCGACACCGAGTAAAGCGCAAACCAAAAAGGTCAATTCAATTTACTATGCCACCGGCAAGGATGGACATTGCAAGTCTCACGATGATGGTGTCGATGTTGAAGTAGGTACCCCTTCATCTGGTGATTTAATGATTCTACAAGGACCGATAGGCATAAATTTAAAGTGGCGAACAGCCTATGGAGTCCCACATATCGAGAATGCTGATATTCGCACTTCGTGCCCTCCAATTAAAGAGCGCATAGACCAATGGGTCAACTCTCATATTCATGTAAAAGGTAAAGAAGACTGGATATTTATCAAAGTTCATACCCATGGTGCTCAAGAACACGATATGGACACCTTGCTAGGGCAAGCAAGAGATGAAATGCATCAATATTTAGGCTCGAAATATAATGATGGCAAAAACTATTTATTACATTATGTCTCGGCACGAGAGATGTACAACATAGTAAAAGCGGCTGAAGCAGGAAAAAATGGCAACCCGAATGAATATCGAGATTTCATTTTGCCAAGACCTAGTTTTGAGAACAAGGTTTAAACATTACTATGAAAAGTTTATTAAAACGGATTTTCAAAAAAATCGTGGTGACAGCGAACCTCAGTAATTTTCTATGGCGGTATCTACCCAACGGGGTCTATGTTTTTAACTATCATCGAATAGGTGATAAATATCAGTGTGAATTCGATCGCAATGTGTTTTCCTGTAGTGCTGAAGCTTTTGAACAGCAAATTATTGAAATTAAATCTACCTTTACCGTGGTTAATCAACTGCAACTAATCGAGATGCTAGCTAATAATAACTTAGATGACGATAAGTATGCCTTAATCACCATAGATGATGGTTATATTGATTGTATTGAAACCATACTGCCGATTTTAAAAAAACATCATGTACATGCTAGCTTTTTTATTACTACCGATTTAATCAGTAATAACACCATACCATGGTGGGATGAAATTTCTTTTATCTTAAGAAACTCAGTCGGTCATCAATATAAAATCCCTCTTATAGATCAAACCTATGACTTAGAAGAAGAAAATATCGACTGGCAAATAAAGCACATCATTACCCAAGCTAAATCGCACAAAGAACTGCTTATTCATCAAGTATTGGCGGATTTAAGACAGACCTTTCCGCAGGCTTGCCAAAAGTTAGCAAAATCACAAGGGAATCTTTTTATGAATTGGGCTGATGTTATGACCTTAATTGACAGTGGTATGGAAATTGGTTCTCACACCATAAGCCATCGTATTTTGTCGCAATTAAGCCCTGATGAACAAACGGTTGAACTAGAGAAGTCTAAACACCTCATAGAACTGGAAACCCAAAAAGAAATCAATGCCATTGTTTATCCTGTAGGGGTGAAAGACAGCTATACGCCAGAAACCCAAGCTATTGCGCAAAAAGCGGGTTACATCCTCGGCTTTAACAATATACCGGGGTTGAATAGAAAAGCCATTAATCATTTTGATCTCAACCGCTTTAGTATTGATGATGAGAGAGTGAAAGAGATGAAACTAAAGGTATTGTTTAATCTTTAAAGCTTGCTCGATTAGGTTCTCTAGCATTCACTCGCATCGCAATTATGAAAGTAACCTTGTGGCAAGCATCCACGGCTTTGTTTCACCAAAGATAAGTCTTGTCTGATTTTAGATATTCCAATAAACCTAACACCGCAAACCAATTCAAAGATACAAATGCAAGAGCGACTCGAAACACCGATACATTATGTAATCGTGGCGTCAGTTTTCCAATAATAGCAAAGGCATAAAAGCTACATTGGATAATTAGGGTTATTTTAAAAAAGCCATGTTGTTCGACAATCAACATATTAGATAACAACGCCAATAACATAAAATAAGGTGATAATAGGCGAAATAATTTATGTGAAATAAACTGAAAAAATATAGGGTTTTTAAACGGATTTAAAATATTTTTATTTAACGCCAGCAATTGAAAATTACCGGCTAAAGTACGTTTTTTTCGGTTCTTCTCCCGCTCAGGATCATTAGATGGTACATCAACAGCAATAGCATCTTGTTGAAATAAAACTCTTTTACCCTGCATGACCACATTCATTGGGATCAAGACATCATCTAAGATAGTCCCTGATGGTATGCTTGTATAGAGAGACTTTTTCATTGCATATAAAGCCCCAGTCACACCAACCGTTGAATTGATATTAGACTCGTTTTGGCGCACAAACTTTTCATAGCGCCAATAAGCATCAATCCCTTTCGAGTAACTGTTTTCGCCTTCTTGGGTAAACGTTAGCTCTCCGCTTACGGCTCCAACGTCGGGACTTTGCAGGGTGCTAATCAATGATGCTATCGCATTAGAAGCGATCATTTGCCTAACATCACACATGATTAAATAATCGGTTTTAGCATGTGCAACGGCATCATTAAGACAAGCCGCTTTCCCCCTCCGTTGTTTAAAAGCAAGGCAATTTACATTGCGATAACCACAGCTATTAATAAGATCAACAGTGTTGTCGTTTGAACCATCAGAGGCAACAATGATGGATAATTTTTCAGAAGGGTAGTCACTCGAAAATATGTTGTTGAGTTTGGCTAAGATTTTATCGCTTTCATTATAAACCACCATGATGACAGTGATTTTAGGTAGCTCACCTTTGGGCTTTGACTTCGCGGAGATTTTTGACTGTGAAGTTTTAAATCTGGCAAGTAAGAATACCGTAATTGGGTATAACACAAAGGTGTAAATAATCATTAAAGAGCTAAAAACAAAAACAACAGCCATTCCTATTACAACACCTTATAAAATTTAATTTACAGCACAATAAAAATTATAGAATTCAATTTGTTAGCTAGCAAATAAAGTCCGTCATTTAAATAAAATAGAAGCTGATAGTAAATAACAACCCACAACTATAGAAGAGTTACTGTATGGCCCCGACGGTTATGGGTGGTTTTCTTTTTTGACCATGAAAATCATGCTCTATTCCTTCAATCAAAAGGCCTTCAATACCAATTACTTGCGAATTTACTTGGTAATTAATACGGTTGATAAAATTATCCAATGATGTTTTTCTCAATAAGGCACTGTTGCCGTCCTGCTTCGACCTACCTTGCCAATTCGCAAAATTAATAACCGACTCTCCCCCATCAAAGGTAAAACGATCTGATAACACATTATTATTACTGTAAAACCCTTCTAAAGATGCATTATCAATAGTGATGGCGCCTCGATATGAGTGCTGGTTTAAACAAATATTGTTAATAAATTGATTAAATATGCTGCCATTTTTAAATAAAGCACACCAACGGCCATTACTGGGCATAATAACCGTGTTATGAATAATTTTGTTATATTTGGAACTCTCGCCACCATCAATTTTAAACAAGGCGATGCCATTACCTCGATTGTTATCGAGTATGTTGTTAAACACTAAGGAATACTGAACGCCGTCCAAATTAATACCTGAACCACCTCGTGTACCATTATCAATAATTTTATTATTATAAATCTTGGCGTTTTTAATGATGCCCTCTTTACCCATATGCCGATCACCATTTAAATGAATTCCTGAAGCATAGTTGCCAAATACATGATTATTAGATACTTGAATATTTTGCGAAGTATTAGATATATAAATCCCATGCTCTTTCTGAGAGTTTGACGCGACATTTCTATGAACAATTAAATCATCACAAAAGCCGGTAAATATCCCCCAAACTTTACTCTCATTTACTTCATTCTCTTCAATTAAAACATTTTTACAATTTAATGCGCTTATTCCAGCTCTGTTGGCATATTTAATTTTGAAGCCCCGAACCACAATATGGTTGGCTGAGATCTCAATACCGTCTCTATTACTGTTAAACCAACCATCGATAATGCTACCATTACCATTAAAAGTGATAGGCTTGTCAGCCATGCCGTTGCGTTTTACAATAAAGGGCGCGTATGAACCAGACAGTATATTAATCACATCACCTGGTTCTGCTAAATTGGCGGCATGTTGTATCGTTCTCCAGGGTGAAGAAAAAGAGCCATCATTAGCATCCCGACCATTTGGTGAAACATAAAAGCCATTGATATAGTTAGCTTTATTGTTTAAAACAAGTGGTTTAGACACTGTCTTATGAGACTGTTTAGAAATAATCCCATTAAGGTTATTTGGATCAGCCAAGCCTGAATTTTCGGCAATTTGATAGCTAGATACATCGACAAATTCAAACTGATTTTTGTTTAACGTTGCCAACTCTTTTAAATCTTGATTACGCCAGTTTTCATCTGGTATACCGGTAATAAATAAGTCACCGCCATTATCAGCTAAAATCATTCCATAGGTTTGTAATGCTTTAACAATAGGCTTAACTTGATCAGAAAAGTTATCAGGATCCACTGTAGACTTAAGTCTCAGCCTTGCTCCCATTGGGGGATATTTATTTCCTTTATATCTTGAAGCAAAATGCCTAGCTGGCCAAACATAATGGCGCCCAGTTTTTGTTAACGTAAAACGCAAAGCATGATTAATTTCACCACTTGCAACTTCTGAATACTTTACTAGTCCAGGGTAAATGGGCAAACCTGCGGCATCGGCTGATGTCCACCCTTTAGGTCTTAAGGTATTGGAAGATAGGTCAAAAATGGCACCAGAGCCTCCAGTCCATTTACCATCAGTTCGCCTTCTGGCATTAAAGATTTCATAAAGAGTACAGGTATCTGTATTTAACGCGATGATATGACGATCGCCTTTAGATTTTGCCCCCCCTTCTATTTGAACAAAATTAGGGATTGGATAGAGCTGATGATCACTCTCATTATGATATTTAAATAAGACTTTTTTTAACGGTGTTGAGTTATCAACATAGTTGACAGGGATCCCTATTTTCGCAGACTTATATAAGCCTGCGCCAAAATCAGGATGTAAATTAGCGTTCTCGGGAATTGAATCTAACCATGTTTGAGATTGTTGATGTTCAGGTGCATTAATAACTTTAGTATTCCAGATATTATCATCAGGCAACACCGTGCACTCTTTAGCCATAGCAGAATAACAATGACAAAAGACTATCAGCAGGATTAGGAATCTGAACATACGAATATTTTTCTCTTTTTATACTTTAAAGTTTTATTTAACTATAGTCTTTATTTTTTACACCTTCGAATACTCATTAACGTAATTTTATTTATCTATAAATTAGTTTTACCAAATATTTCTATTCAAATACCGACCAGCACCTTAACGATAACAAGGCATTAAAAGCAAAACATCGGACAAAAATAAAACTTAAAAATCATATATATAATAAAAAATACAGTAATTAAAACTTGGTCAAATTGATATTTTAAACAATACTCAAAAGTGAAGGTTGGATAACAATTAATTTCATTACATATTTCAATTGGCATCAATACCCTTTGAAGTAAAGTTTCACCCATTCTTTATAACAACCATCTACATATATCGCCATAGGCTAAAATTTAAGTGATAAAAATAACATATTGATATAAGTACAATTTTATTTTACTTATCATCAATCAACGGATTAAAGATGTCTGAGTCAGTAAATTTAAAGCATCAAGTCTTGCACTCATTGAAATGGGTTACAGCATGTAAAATTACAAGTCAGGTTTACTCTTGGCTGATAACTTTTTGGGTGATCCGTTTATTGATGCCTGAAGATTATGGCATCGTTGTCATGGCAGATATATTTTTTAGCTTTTTACTTCTAACTGCCGGTTCCTTTTTTGGGCCTATTATCATTCAAAAGCAAACGATCGAAAGAGAGGAAATGAGAAAGCTGTTTGGAATGATAGTCTGTGTTTATTCGGGGTTATTCTTATTACAATTTTTTCTCGCTTCAAGTATTGCTCGATATTTCAATTCTGAGCAAGTCGGCTTTGTTCTTAAAGCAACAGCTATATGCTTTTTATTCAACATGTTTATGTTGATTCCTTCAGCACTGTTAAATAAGAAGATGGCCTTTAAAGCCATCTCTTTAATTACCGCCTTTGCGAATATAACTTCAGCGTCACTCACCTTGTTTCTTGCATACCAAGGCTATGGATTCTGGTCTATCATCATTGGTCAAATAATAGGTGCGGGGTTAAAAGCTTTTTTAGTCAATGTTATTAACCCGTATTGGGTGATGCCAAGTTTTAACTGGTCAGGAACCAAAGATTTGTTAAAGTTTGGAGGACTGATAGGTATTCACGCCCTACTCATACATGCGTTTTCTTATCTAGATATTACTATTGCCGGTCGAGTTTTAAGTGCTGCTGAGATCGGTTTTTTTGCAATCGCAACTCAGCTTGCACTGATGCCTCTCAAAAAGCTACTCCCTTTAATTCGTAAAGTTGCTTTTCCGGCATTTTCTAAAATTCAACAGCAGCCCAAACTTATCGCTAATTACATACTCAAAGCTCAAAAGATAAGTTTGTTAATCACTTTTCCAGTATTCTGGGGAATTTCTGTAACCTGTGATTATATTATTCCTATTTTTCTCGGCGAAAAATGGATTCCAGCTATTTTACCGACCACTCTGCTTCTGTTAATTATGCCGTTAAGATTTAGCGAAGAACTATTCTTTCCTGCATTCCGTGGAATGGGTAAAGTAGAACACCTAATTAAGAACATCAGTTTGTTAATATTAGCCATGTTTATTGGACTCATTATAGGTATTCAATTTGGTGTTATTGGAATTATTGGTGTTTGGATTACCGTTTATCCATTAATGTATCTGATTTTATTATTGCGTAATGCGCATCAGCTCTCCCGTAACATTATTGATTTTTTACGTCCTTTTAAGGAGCCATTTTTTGCATCATTAGCAATGTATATATTAGTTTCTGGCGTGAAGTTGCAGCTCCCTGAGATCACCTTGCTCAATCTATGCATCTTAATTTTTGTTGGGACATTAACATATATTTTCACTGTTCATGTCTTCAATAAAACCATAGTTAATGAATTTAAAGCCATCATAAAACAAAGTTAAAACATCATAAACAATAGAGATATTCAATATGTTAACTAATAGGTTCTTACAGATAGATGAGTTTTGCCAACACCTTGTCAACATGGCAACAAAGAGAGTTCCTTTTAGCTTCATTCGTTTAGGTGATGGTGAAGGTGCCATGCTTGATTTTTCTGAAAAATCAACCATGGCAGATGTTGACTACTTAAGGGAACACTTTGGACCAGATTGTACGATTGAGCAAACCTATTCTATTCAAAAAATATTAAAACAAACTATAAATAATGCTGATCTTATTGGAGTTAGGGATGACATTTTAGGAGTTACATTTAATCCTGATGCTTATCACAGTACAGAGCGGTTTATGCAAGCCTTCAAGCAGGCTTTTAATCTTCGTCAAGTTGAAAAATCATTGCCATACAAGGATGCGAAAAGAATATCAATGCTTCACAAGCAACTGACAATATGGCCATCAAACAAGTTACAAAATATTTGTAGTCAGTTTATAGGTTGGGATTTTTTTAGTTCAGGAGCCTTGCCTTATATTTTACAAAATCAACAATCTGTAGGAATCATCAGTTCAAGAAAGGAGATTGGCCATGTAATGCAAGAAGCATTATCGGCTGATATAGTTCATTACCAAATACCTGACAAATTTGAACGACAAAGCCAAAATGCTAAGCGCCACTACCCTACTGCATACTATGAACTAAGCACTAAAATTGACGTAAAGTACCCCGGCATGGTGTTTATTGTTGGCGCAGGCATTGTAGGTAAAGGTTATTGCCAGACAATTAAGGAAAGAGGCGGTATTGCTCTTGACTTAGGAGGGGTTGTTGATGCGTGGGTAGGTAAATTAACTCGACCGAAACCGTTAATGGAGAAATATGATTTAAAAAAACAATATCGATTAAAGTTTAAGAAAAAATTTATTCCTATTATTGAAAATAACATTGCTATCCCTGAGCAATTTATCATGAGCAAGGAGAACATTGAAAAATTAAGTCAAAAATGGCAACAAAGACAATGCAACCCAAAGGGTATCCATGCTATTTCAAATTAAATCTCTTGACGGTTTAAGAGGGATTGCAGCTCTCATTGTACTACTTAGTCATACGAGTAATGTCGATTTTTTTCTTTTACCTTACTTTGATTTTTCTGGCACAGGAAAATCTGGTGTTTATTTGTTTTTTATACTCAGCTCATTTTTACTGACCTATCCTATGCTCAAATATCATCAGGATATTTTTAGTCATGATGCTATGGTTCGTTATTGGCGACGCCGATTTTTTCGTATATGTCCGCTGTATTTCTTGTATTTATTAGCAGGGTTGTCATCATCCCTAGTGTTAAATCACTTTTTTGGTCCGAAAGAGTGGGCAATCCCTTTTCAGTTAACAATAAGCGAGTTTTTTCAACATATACTACTTTTAGCAGGAAAAGGTGTAACTTGGAGTATTGCTGTTGAATTTAAGTATTATTTTTTTCTTCCCTTTGTAGCTTGGTTTTCGGCTAAGTTACTAAATAAGGGGGTAGTCGCTGCCATTGTTGTCTTGTTTGCTCTTATTTTAGCGTTACTTTGGTCATTTCCAGAAGTATCATTTAAAAACAAACCCACCGATTTAGCTCAGTACTTCCCAGTATTTTTGTTTGGTACTATTTTAGCTTGTTTACAAGCATTTATTGATAGATGCTCTAATGTTAAAATTATCCCTAAATATTTATTTTCACTGCTGTGCTACCTAAGTATATTGGCTTTTATTCTGACCATCCCGTCAATATATTCTATATTGGTTGAGCCAGTCTCTCCGAATTACTTTTCTAGAGAAAGAGTATTGTATTGTGTTATATGGAGTGTTTTACTTATTTCATTGATCAACTCGAAAACTCTAATCTGTCGCTTTCTTAGTCACAATTATCTCAGATATTTAGGTAAAATCAGTTTCAGCGTATACTTGATACACCCAGTCGTTATCGACCTTATAAGGCACTTTAACATCCACACCCCTGTCAATGCATGGGTTGTGTTATTCCTTACTTTGCTAATATCTAGTTTGACTTTTACCTTTATCGAGAAACCATTTATTCAATTTGCCAGCAAAGATAAGGTTCTAAAACCGAAACAGGCTAATTCTTCCTTTGGTTAACAGATACTTTTTCAAAATGCTTATCGAGGAAACTGGTCAAATGCTTCAATAGAGTTATATTTGAGCTGCACATTTAATCAAAATGAATTTAGCTACCTAAATTAAAAGTTAGGATGGATTAGATTAAAAACCTTTAAAAATAGCACATTAAATATGTTTAAACATATTGTTTGGTTTTCAAAATAGGCTATTTTATAAAATATACGATTTATCTTGGGCTAGAGATTTATACTCAGAAAGATACCTTTGAGTATTGGTTGAGCTTCCACAAATAGCTATTGCGCTTAGATCTAACAATGCAATGCAAAATATAGAAAATCTATAGGATTAAAATGAAAAATAAAATTGTCTTGTATGGTGCTTTCGATAGGTATAACTATGGGGATAATCTAATGCCAATATTATTGAAAATGTATTTAGAAAAATACCAACCAAGTTTACTCGAAAGTTATGAATTAGTTTACAGTTCTATTAGCGACTCAGATTTATCTCAATATGGGTGTCTACCTTCTCAGAACATATCGAGTGTGATTAAAAAATTAACTTCTGATGATGTAATCATCGTTGTTGGAGGTGCTGTACTGTGCACCTCTAACTTGACTCTTTATTTTCATATGCCAAAACCCAAGCGACTAAGTCGTATTTTTTCGCTCTTTAGTAATAGTAGTAGGTCAGTGATTCGTAAATCTTTTAAAGCGTTTGTCGACTTAGTATATAAAAGCCCTTGGGACTACCCATATTTACCTGAGCCACTACATTTACCCGAAAAGGTTTCCGTGAGGTACAATACCGTAGGAGGTGGGTTTTCCACTGTTCCTATGCTAGAGCAGGTCGCTATTAAAGCAAGGCTTGAGAAAGCAACATATATATCCGCTAGAGATACCAAAACATTAAACAATCTTTACAGTCTTTCAACTACAATCCCTTCTGTTGAGCTTTACCCTGACTCTGCTTTTCTCATGTCAGACTTGTGTTCTGACGAGTTTCTAAATCAAAATGTTAGTTCTAATGTGAAACACTTTGTTGATTCATCCTATCTAATTTTCCAAGCCGCGCCAAAAAAACTTGGGGACTCAATAGAAAATTTAGCGATAAAGCTAAGTGAAGCTTATAACAGGACTAATAAGCGCATTTTATTACTCCCCATTGGCTACGCTGCTGGTCATGATGATTACGAATTACTCCTAAAGTTGCATAAATTAATCCCCAATATATCTGACATTAAATATAATCTAAATATATGGGAAATAATGTATTTAATAAAGCACTCAGAATGTTACATTGGTACGAGTTTGCATGGTGTTATAACCGCGATGTCTTTTGGAATTCCACACTTTGGGATAAACCCCAAAGTAGGTAAATTAGATTCATTTCTAAAGGATTGGAGTTTTTTCCCTTTCAATAGGTGCTATTCGGTTCAAGACATTACCTCTCTAACCTCTTTTTTGCTTTGTTATGATTCTCAGTTGAAAGAAAATTCTGAAAAGTTAAAAAAGCTTGTTCAAGCGAATAACAAAAAGCTTTTCTCATTTAACACATATCAGACTTTAGATTAACTTACCTCATAAGGCCTAAATGCGATTCATTAAGTCAAAACCTGAAAGTTCTGGCCACACTAAGCAATGAATTTTAAGGCTAATACCTTTGCTGCATTGGCGGTAGTCAATTCTTTAACTTTTTCATACTGTCTATCTCGAATACTCTCTCTTAGGGTCCTTTTAGCTATCAAGTCTAGAACAAGTCGCTCTAAAGAGATTTTATCTTTATATACCAAACCTTTATATTGATAAGCACCAGGATTGTTATCACAAATTAAACATCCGCCTGACATCAGTAAATCAATATATTTATGACTCACCGTGGCCTCTCTTTTCATATCTTGATGATGGTCAATAAGACAAACTTTTGAATTAGCAGCCAATGACGGAATATCTTGATAAGGAATGACATCTCCCTGCCAATATTTCAATGCGGCCTTATTTCCTTGATAGTTTTGCCAATCATGACCAAAAATCTTAAAGTCTAATTGATGTTTTTCGACAATTTCTAAAATATCTTCCACAATGGGACGCACCCTTATGTTACCAACAAACGAAATATCACAATCATATTCTTTTCGATATTCAACATTAGGCGTTAATGAAGAGAAAGGAGGCAGTATATCTATCCCTGTATATCGTGGAATATAGTTAAAATTTAACTTTAGCATTCGACGTATTTTTCGATACCAAAGAAACTTTTTCATGGTTGGGCTGGCGACAAAAATATGATTAAACCCTTCAAAGCTGTTAACTGCATAAGAATGAGAGTAAACCAGCGCGATGTTATTACTGTTGTGATTAAACGTATTGACATCTGGATATGCGTTCAATAAAGCACCACCAAAAAAGTAAATACGGTTTTTCGCATTTTTTTCATAAACGTAGCCAAGTCGTTGTAATTCCTGCTTCAAATTATTATATACACGCCAATCATACCAATTTTCGTTTCGATGAGGAGAAGCGATACAAAAACCTACTTTTTTATTGATTTTTGCCATAACTTATTTCCTCCAATTTGGACTAAAATAATTATCATCAATACTGTGATTTCAACATTCATTTCTGTTGTGTGGCCAACAACTTGCGAATACCTTCTTCAACTTTCTTAAAAGGGCGAAACAATTTCCAGTAAAAGCTATTGTAGGCTTGTTCAAATAACTGTCTATAATGAGATTCTGATTCTTGAATCTGAATCAAGTGTTCTAATAACACAGGGTTGAGTTGTTCAATGTACTGTTTATAATCGACTTTCAATTGTTCAAGTTGAGGCGCATCAAATTGTAATAGTGCCAGATACACCTTTTGGCTGAGACAATAAAGAAAGTCGCCTTCCTCTAGGCTAAATTCCGTGTTATTGGTTTTTAACCGTTTATCAATAAAACTTTGAGACGTTTGTGATTGAAAAGGCAAATCAAATTCTTTTTTTAAGGTATTTAGTATAATTTCTGGTTGGTTTACTACTTCACTAAAGCTGAATATTAGGCGGTTTTCTGGCTGGCTATATTCTATCGCCATAAAATTATAGTTAAGCCAAAGCATCAAACTTTTATCCCGACTAAAACCATCTCTTTTTCGTAATGATTCAGCAACCTCTAAAGGGTTTCTTACAATGAGTACATAGATTGGATTAATGTGACTCTTACTAAATACATTCTGCCAAAAAGGTAACAATATGGTAGTCCTAGGATCCTTCATCCCCCAAAGCAATTTGTTTGCATATTCTTGCTTTATTAGGGCTTGGCCAAGTTCAACAAAATCTGAACAACTATTTTGTTGCTCTATATTTAGGTGTACAGGATTATCCCAACTCGACTTTAATCCATCCAAAATCAAGTCATTTAATTTGACTACTTGGCTGTTTTCCCAAAAGCCTTTTTCATTTACTCCTGCTTGTGCTTTAAACAACTTTCTTCCCATGAATACCCCAAAGCGTGATAGCTCCCCTGACAAAGCAGACGTACCACTTCGGTGCATTCCAATAACGATGAGAGGGCGGCTAAACATATGAACTCCTAGGGGTTGTCGCAACGAGCATATATTACAAACCTAATTTTAATGAAAGGTAGACCATGATAATAATAACCCAGGCTAGTAACATACTATGCAATATGTAATTACCGAGGAAAAACTTAGCAAGCTCTGGCACCCGTTTAATGATGCGATAATTGGCAGCAACACACATCCCCATAAAAATGGCAATTAAAACCGTATCAGAACGACTGATAAAGAATGCGGTAATGAAATAGCCAATCATCGAAAATAGTAGAGTTTTATTTAATAAAATTTCATCTTTTTGTTCTTGATTAAGGTTATTAACTAAATCTGTATGTTTCTTTAAATGGTTAATAATAAGATATGAAGGTAAAATACTAGAAACTAATGCTCCGCACCATAAGCTATAACCAGGAACGCCAAGTTCGGCGGCAACTTGTATAAAAGAGTTGTGTGCTACACGGCCATGATGTTCAAAAAATTGATATTTACCAACCCCAAAAATAGGATTATCAATTAACATCTGAAGTCCATGATACCAAGCCCAAAGTCTTTGGTTAGCAGAGAGATCAATACTAGATTGTAAACTTGCAATCGCTATCATGCCCAATGGGGCAATAATAATACACCATAAAAAAAACTTAGCCCCTGCCCGAGTAACTAAATAATAAGACATAACAAGTCCAGCTAAACCTACAGCTGTCCCCCTTGAGCCAGTTAAATATACGCCATAGCACATACCGCTTAAAGCGATCAGCATGATGGTCTTTGTTATCGCTCCACCTTTAATAAAGAAATAAAAAATAAAGGGGATATTCATAATCAAAAATTGACCAATATCATTTGGATCTCTAAAGAAACCAAGATAAGTGATCCTTCTTTCATCAAGCTCAAATTTCCCAACGGAATAAGTGCCAAGAGCCCAGCCAGAGCCATCTGATGTAATTTGTTGAACGTATCCATTATGTACCATCAAAGATGCAGCAATTAATGACACCAACATAATTAACTGTTGTCGTTTAATTGTTGAAAGGCATAAGCTAAACATAAAAAACGGGATTACAAAGGATATGAAAAACACTTGAGCAAAAGCTAATCCCAACATCCCTGAACCATTCAAAAAACCAGAAAAAACAATGAAAGGAAAGAGCACTAAAAGCATAAAATGCTGAGGAATAATTTTAATCGGCCTTTGAAAAGCTGCCATAAAGACGAGAGCTAAAATAGCAAAAACCTTTATTGCGATCCAGAACCTGGTCTCAATAAACATTTCATGTGGCCTAATTAACACTGATACGGTATACAAAAATAAAAACAAGTAAGCTAACAAAGAATCGTTTGTGCGTACCTGTTTATGAATGCCTTGATGTAAGATGGTTGAACTCTCTGTTTGCATGTTAATCCCTTGATAACATTACAATAGTGAACTAATACTCATATTCACACTTAACTTGTTGATATTCATTTTCGTTATCAAAACATTTGAAATCAGACACTTCTATACTCCCTTCTAACAAGTCACAGTCAATGAAAAACTTTATTATCTATTGGGAATTGTTGTATCAAAAAAATTAAAAAATAACAGATGATGGTTCTGATCACTTAATTATTATTGTTAACACTTTCAACCTAGCAAAAAATATCTACTTTTCAACCTAATAGTGTTATAAAAATCAATAAATTGCTCTAAGACAACGATGTATTTGCTTATTAAGCATTTGTTTTAAAGATTGATTTAATAGTAAAAAGTAACATGGCAATATGTTGGCTAAAAATACTCCTATGCTAACGAAAAACAAATTTCCCCAAGTTTTAATTAGGGCATTGAGTTGTATGTATTGAAAAAACAGAAAGAAAAATAGGATCAAAAAAAATGCCATAGCTAATGTCTTGCATAAACTTGCAATAGCAAACCCCGTGAACTTTTTAATTAACAAAAGGCTAACGCCAAATTCAAACAATAAAAAGCTTACACTAGCAGCAAAAACAATACCTTTTAGGCCGAAGTGGCTTCCTAAAAATATCGCTGAGATAATAGAGACAATAGCTGAAAATAAATTGGTGCGAGCAATCAACTGATGCTTGGCTTGTGCGAGTAACACCTGATTTATTGGAATACTAATGGATTTAAGTAACAAGACAAATGCAGAAAAGTACAGAATATAAATATGCTCAGAAAATGCACTACCAAGCCACAATAAAACAAAACTTTCCCCTAATAACACCAAAGGTAAATAAAACAAGGTTGCGCAAAATATATTGACTCTGACATTTAAATCAAACAATGACTGCAAGTCTTCCTGTTGCGCGAATTTTTTATTAAAGACGGGGATCAGAGAATCATTCAAAGCATAGATAAAACTAGAAACGTAAACGGCCAAATTATTTAGTACGCTGTACACTCCCACCAATGACACATCCAATAGCTTAGTTATGACTATTGGCATACTTTTAAGGTTTAATGTTCGGGCAACAATATCGAGCCAAACATGTTTAGCAAAATGAAACAGATGGTTCAGTTTCTGTCGATTAGCCAACAGAATATTAAAAGAAAGTGCTGGAAAAGCGTTTTTAATCCATAAAATTTTAATGGTATTGCTAATAAAATCAGCTCCCAAAGAAGCGATTAAAGCCCCCCACAATCCCAATTTAGGGATTAAAATGAACATTGCGATTGTTTTCAAAAGAATATTAAGGGTAGATAATTTATGATCTATATCCAATCGTAAAATAGACATCAAAAAGGCATGATAGGAATTGAAAAGAAAGTCATAGAGCAATTTAAGAGATAAGAGTAGTAAACATGTCTTTATGATCTTTGCATTACTGTATTCAGATAAAGCCAAAACATCGGTCACAACCAATAAAACCACAACAAAAATTGCCAATACGCTTAGAGCTAAAAACAACAATAAGCTGGTTGAAAATAAACTTTGAAGCTCGGTGCTATCTTCTTTCACCATAGCGATGGCGACTTCTCTTTGTAACGCTTCAGGAAAGCCGAATTCTAGAATGAATAACCAAGAAATCACCGATAATGCCAATACCCAAAGGCCATAATCTTCCATACCTAGGTGAGTCACTAAATAGGGCGTAAGAAACATCGACGAAGCAAATAAACATGCGACTTCTATGGTCTTGTAAAACGAGCTTGAGACGACTTGTTTTTTCATGCTTTTTTCTTATGCTTTTTACTTGGTAGATGATTTTTTAAATTTATTAAAAAGAAAAGTCATATAAAAATAACAGGTTAACCTACTGTCTTATTAACCTTATTATTTTCTAAATGCTCATTAGCATACTAGACTATAAAAATAAAAAATAAAAAGTTACGGCAATTTCAATGTCTCATACACAAATCCACGCGACGATTGCAGTCATTACTTACAAGAGGCCTTTATGGTTGAAAAGGCTTTTATTTGCATTGCAAAAACAACAAACAAAAGCCGATATCTTGCTAGATATTTTGGTAGTAGATAACGCCTGTGATCCAGATTGTGAAGCGGATATCGCCGCCATGAATAAAACAGCAACCCTACCTATTTATTATGTTACTGAAAAGCAAACCGGCATTGTTGCAGCGCGCAATAAATGTGTGCAGCATTTTTTAACAACATCTGCGCAGTATCTACTTTTTATTGATGATGATGAATGGCCAAAAGATAACGACTGGGCCCTTAAGTTATTGGATACAGCAAAAAATTATCAAGCCGACGTTGTTACCAGTCATGTGATATCTGTGGCTGGCAAAAACACTCCCCAGTGGGCAACCGAACTAATATATGGCGAGAATCATTTTAAATCAGGTCAAAAGCTACCGACATTTTATACCAATAATGTGTTAATCAAACGACCAGTACTTGAACGTTTTTACCCTCCTTTTGATTTTCGTTTTGCTAAAACAGGGGCTAGCGATTTTCATTTCGCCCTGAAATGCGCCAAACAAGGGATTTATGCCATTTATGCTGATGCTCCTGTACTGGAAGAGTTTCCAAATTCAAGAGCCACACTGAGTTGGTTTTTAAAGCGGGGCTTACGTTCAGGTATCGGTTATACCCGCAGTCATTTGTTTGAAGATAGCCTGTTAAGGGTACTCATTAGAGCGGTTGTATTTAGCATACTTAGAAGCATTCGTGGTCTTGGGGATGTTCTTTTGGGCACTTTATCACTAAAAAAATCAAGGCTTTATCGAGGGCTTTTTCGCATCAGTTCTGCTCTTGGTACTCTTTTAGGCTTATTTGGTTTTAAACACAATGAATACGTAAAAGTACATGGCCAATAACCATCATATCAATAACTTAATACTATGAACGAGAGCAATAAAAACAATTCGACTATTTCATGCCAATTGCAAATTGTCAGTGACAGCATTCATTTGCAGCAACTTTATACTGGTTTTGACTTACTGGACAAGCAAGGCCTTATAAACCTAACACAAAATATCAACAGTCAGTCTAGCCACTATCAAAACAATAAATACAAGGTGGCAGGGGTCCACACAGGAGGGTTAAGGGCTATCGTCAATCAAAACATAAAAGTATTTTACGATGCCGTTGACGCCCATGCCCTTGATCATCAGGCTTTAGCTTGGTGCGATATCTATTTTAAAAGAAGTTTCAATCATTCCATTCACCAACAAATGTCGGACAAAGTCGCACCTCTTGATCTTAACTTCATGGTTCATAACGATTTTACAACATTAAACTCGATTCAAAGGCGATGGGCCTTTGGTAATGTCAAAGACAAAATTAAAGCCGTTATTCGAGAGCTGGATACAGCAAGTCACTTGTCTTATCTCCCTAGATTAAAAGAGCTACATTGCCCACCACAACCTGAGTTGCCGTTTAATATCCTATTTATCACCCGCTTATGGGAACCGCAATTTGATCAAGATTATGACCTAACGCCGAAACAAATAGCCGACAGAAAAGCGATAAATGATATGCGCATTGACTGCATCAGAGCTTTGAAAAAAGAATATGGGGCACTCTTTACAGGGGGCGTGATTAACAGTGCATATGCGCAATCCATTTGTCCTGATATCGTCTTTAGCCAAAGCCAGCTTACCCAAAAGAGACAATACCTCAATTTTCTGAGGCAATTTTCAGTCTGCATAACGACAACGGGCTTAGCGGGATCAATTGGATGGAAGTTTGGCGAATATATCGCGCTCTCTAAAGCGGTGGTGAGTGAAGAGCTATTATCGCAAACCTTTGGTCAAATACAAGAAGGTAAACATTACTTGGCCTTTAACAATACTGAGCAGTGTTTAGAGCAGGTGAAAAGCTTAATGAACGATGAAAAAAGGTACGCCATGATGCAAAATAACTATCAGTATTACTTAAAGTTCCTAAGCCCTGACAAGTTAGTGCTTAATTCATTAAAACGGGTATTATCAATGCCAAGATAACACCTACAATTCCAATAATTTGATTTTAAACCAAATCCATTTCTTGGTTTGGCGACAATACCTGTTGGTTTTTAGTCAGATAATGATAGACCTGTTCAAATACCTGCTGCCCTTTTTGTCGTTGTGATTCAGGCAAGCTGATCTCAGGATAACCTTGGGTTTTCTTGATCTCGCCCCGCAAAATTTCTGCCGACGGATCGCCGTAGCCGATTTTGCCCGTCTTATCAAATTTCTTATATTGTTTTACTAAAGGTTTTTTCAATTCTAACCACTGGCTTATCTTGGGAAGAATATCGTCCGTGTTATCGACAAGCTGTTCGGAGTCTAAGACATAATAACCCCCATTCAACCACTGCCCATACTCCTTGAGTTGCATTAAACGAGAACAGTAATATTCTGTCGCCATCTTAGGATCCTGATACCAATCAACATTGGTTTTTCGCCCCATATTGATAATACTTTTGATCGTACTTTCTGGCTCTCTCAGTAAAAATATTACTTTAGGTTCAATAAAATCAAGCATGTTTTTAGTCATGACCAATCTATTGTGCAAAATTTTATCGAGAAAATATTGCTCATTAAAATCACTTTCAAGCTCTTGAACTAAAGCGGTTTTAAATTTAATTAGGTCATAATAAGACTGATAACTATTGTGTGATTCGCTATAGCCGCAAATACCTTCATTGCTGCCTAGCACATGTGAAAGCAACGAAGAGCGACTTCGCATATGGCTCAAAATAAATAAGCATTGGGGTTTATTGGCAAAAATTTTCGGATTTAACGCCAAAGTTGTTAGTTTTTTGATTTTACTTTTTATTGTCACGAGAAATCCCACTACTAATTTATAAAATTATTAATGACCATATGTAATCGATTTAAAACTTTTAAAAATAACGCAAAACATTGTTATAGTTGCCATTTTCAAAATGAACTTAATTATTATATATCAGTTCAGCATACACTGCTTTATGATCACTACCAAAGTTATCACCGACATTAGCAACGACGGCTTGAAAAGAATGATCATACAAAATATGGTCTATTCTGAGCCCGTGAAATCGAGTAAATTTAGTTCTACCAAAACCAAAACCAAGTTGACTAAAAGCATTATTAAATCGACCAAATGCGTTTCTGTATATGGAACTTTCTACAGTCATATTAAAATCACCAACAATAATTAAAGGGGCTATCAACTGAGCCCAATTTGACACAATCTTGGCTTCTAAAAATCGGTTTTCACTGCTTTCCAATAAAGACCTGAAGTTTAGTTTTGACCATTGGAACTGCTCAAAACCTTTTCTTGGTGTTTCTAAATGCACATTCATTATATAAAGCGTTCTTTGTTGCCATTTTAGTTGATATAACAACCCTAAATTTCCCCAACCACCCAATGATTTTCTCGCTATGCCATCAACAAAAGTAAAATTATACATACTGCCTAAGCACATTTGACCTCGGCAATGTAAATACCAATTTTTTGGGATAAGTTGACGAGCAACTTGGCCCGGTGTTTCCTGAAAAGCGATGATTGATGGTCTGTTCTTGGCGATTTCAGAGATGATCTCCGGATTATAATTACCACCGCCCATATTAACGCTCATCAAACTCAAGGCTTCTGGCTTTCGCTCTGGAGTTGATAAATCATATGCAGGAAGTTGAAAATCCAAATAACTAATTAATATTAATAGACTAACAAAAACAATCTTGTGCCTTTGCTGAAAAAAGAAACTTGGATAAAAAACACCTGACAACACCAAGGGTAACCAAATAAGCCACCTTGGCATATACAAAAGTAAATCTTCAATCAACGACCAATATTTAGACCAAGGCAAAACCCAACAGGTTAGCGTAGCAACAAAGAGTAAAAAGAAAGTTCCCAAGAAAAACTGAGAAAGCTTTTTGCAAACAGAGCTAGTACTCATAAAAAAGATACCAACGCAATTTTATCGCCTTTGCATATAATGACTTAAAATTTATTAGGTAAAAGTATATTGATATCATCAATTTAAAATTAACAAACTCTGCGATATATCGATTGAAGTTGTGTAAGTAGGGGCACAGGTGTTGTTCTGTAAATTATTGCCTTAAATAGTGCATATGTATCAGAATAACATTCATGAGCCTGCCAAAATGACATAGCTCCAAGCCTAAAGTTACCATTATTTATATATGAACTGGCATAACGTTTATGAATTTGATTTTTTAACTTGGGGTAATTAACTTTGTGATGGTAATTAGCAGATAATGTCTGTATTTTATCAATACAGGTAATTTCGGCCTGATGCATTTTTTCTTCAATTAATGAGTAATTATCACCGTGTATAGTTCTTACAGCTAAATAGTCTTGAACATAACCGACCTTACAAGCTAAAGAAATTTTTAACCAAGCAAGCCAATCATCAACCCCCATAATCGATTTATCTCTGTCAAAAGCATTACATTGTTGTAACAATGATTTACGAGTTACAACAGTGCAACTGACGATACGATTTTTTTGAACCAATTGGTCAAAAATCTGCCCTTGTAATTCAGGGTGTAACTTAGGCCTAAATGCAACCCCTAAATTAATATCATCCTTAATTGCACCACAATGAACCAACCCCACATTTGGGTCTTCAAATAAAGGCATTTGCCGACTTAACTTATCCTTCGTCCATAAATCATCTTGATCACAAAAGGCAATAATATCGCCTTTAGCTCGCTTAATTCCGAACAAACGTGCGTCAGCAACTCCCCCATTTGATTTATGGAAACACTTAATTCTTTTATCCATTGCCGATATCTGTTCAATAATAGTTCCGCTATCATCAGGACAACCATCATTAATCAATAGCAATTCAAAGTTTTTATAGTCTTGCTCTAGGATGCTATTTACAGTTTTTGTAATAAAACGCTTCCCTTTATAAATAGGTATAATAATGGATACTAGCCCACTCATTTCTGTGCACACCTTGCTAACGCCCTTTACCAAACAAAACAATTTCTGCTGTTTGCAGTAATATTAATATATCCAAAATAAAGCTTCGGTGCTTAATATAGTAAAGGTCATATTTCAGCTTTTCTTGAGCATCTTCCATACTGGCGCCATATGGATATTTTAGCTGAGCCCAACCGGTAAGCCCTGATTTAACTTTATGTCTTTCATTATAATAAGGAATCTTTGCGTTGAACTGATTCACAAATTCTGGTCTTTCAGGTCTTGGTCCTACAAATCCCATATCACCAGAAAGCACATTGAAAAGTTGAGGTAGCTCGTCTATGCGATATTTTCGGATAAAACCTCCAACTTTAGTCACTCGACTATCACCTGTTTTTGCCCATTGGGCACCATTTTTTTCGGCACCTTGAATCATACTGCGAAATTTAATGATCTGAAAGACTCGCCCATTTTGACCAACTCTGTTTTGCACATAAAAGCATGGTTGAGTGATTCCATCCTCTATTTTAATCGCAATGATGGTTAATAACATAAGAGGCCATGTGAGAATGAAAATAATAGTTGCTAAAACTGCATTAAATAACCAATCTAGCGCATTTTTAAAGTCGTTGTTATAAGTAAAACCATTCGAGTAAATAATCCATGATGGATACATTAAGTTGACGGCAAGTTGACCAGTTTCATTTTCAATAAAGTCCAATATTTCAGATATTTGAACACCTTTTAAGCGACAATAAAATAGGTCTTCAATAGGCAGATTATCTCTTCGCTCATCATTAGCAACAACGATTTCATTCACATTGTTTTGTTGAATAAATTCAATAAAATCATCAGGGTAAGAGATTATTTTATCAGTAGAAATACAACCTTCTTTATCTCCTTTCATTGCTATAAAACCCAGAATAGTAAAACCATGCTGATCAACTTTACGGCGCATTCTTTTTTCAATAATTTCGGCTCTTTGCCCAGTTCCTAAAATAACAACGGTTCTTTTATATATATTAAACACATCATACTTAACAAAGATTCCCCTATAACCAAAACATAAGATGCCACTAAACAATAAAGTCAGAACTATCGAACGGTTGTTAAAAATAGTTTCAAAAATAAGAAAATTAACCAATGAAAAAACAACAAAAGTACACAAGGTTGCTAAAAAAATACGACGGAACATACCACTGTAACTTTCCCTAAGTTTTACTTGATATAAGCCCAGACTTAACAGAATTAATTGAAAACACATTATAAAAGTAGCTATCTGACCATAGTTTTTATAATTAGCGCTATTTTCAAGAATAATTTGCCAGTGAAAGACGAGGGTAATGACAAAAATGATAATGATATCTAGCAAGACCAATAATTTGACGGAGGAATGGTAACGATTATAAAAATGAGACTTCACGACTTAGATCCTTTAACAACAATTGAATAGTTTTTATCTGCCACAAATGCTGATGATGACACTCAACCTTTTGTGAGTATCTTTGTGAGCTTTGTTTATATCAACTGTAAGTAATAATAGACCAATCAATTAGATAGCAAATTTTTTTGTCTAAATTTGTGCATATTTTTTTCTTTAGTCTAGTCTTTTATTAACAACAAAAATTACTATTTAAGGTTTCCTAAGATGTTAAATTCCAATGCATTCAGATACCTAAAGGTTAGATTGCAATGCTTTGCCATATGTTTTATTACCATTTTATCGTTAGCAGCCTGCAACTCCAATAACCCTTCGCTACCGAAAGCAACATTGCATCAAGCTAAAACAACAAACGCCGACAACTATGACTATTTAATTGGCCCTGGGGATAGGCTTTATATTTTTGTTTGGCGAAATCCTGAGGTCTCTGGTTCTTTTATTGTTAGACCTGACGGTAAAATAACCACATCGTTAGTTGAGGACATTGAAGCTGCGGGTAAATCACCGACTCAATTAGCTAGGTCGATAGAAAAACAACTCAGCGTTTATTTACGAGAGCCAATTGTAACGGTGTCAATGTCTGGTTTTGTCGGCCCTTATAGTGAACAAGTCAGAGTTATTGGTGAAGCAACTAATCCGAGCGCTGTAAATTACAAACAATATATGACCTTACTTGATGTGATGATTGCTGTAGGCGGTTTGACCGAATATGCTGATGGAAATGATGCAGTCCTAGTCAGAATTGAAGATGGAATTCAAAAAGAGTATACCCTTCGCATTGAAGATTTGGTGAGAAGTGGCGAGATCTCTGCAAATGTAGACATTCTCCCTGGTGACATAATTGTTATTCCAGAAGCTTGGTTTTAAGTTAAAAGAGACTGCTAATGCAAGAACAAATCATACTAATCAAAGAAATGATGCTAGGAATATGGTCTAAAAAACACTATATCATCATAGTAACTTGGCTTATCTGCCCGTTAGCATGGTTCAGTATCACTTTAATGCCAGATCAATACGAGTCCGAAGCTCGTGTTTATGTTGATACACAGTCATTACTAAGACCTTTGATGAAAGGCCTGATGGTTGAAACTGATCCCAATATTCAAATCCAATTGATGGTAAAAACTTTACTTTCAAGGCCAAATCTCGAACGCATCGCTAGAATGAACGACCTCGATTTAAATGTCGATACTTCAGAGCAATTTGAACGAGTAATTGACAGTCTTGAAAACAAAATAGAGGTATCTCGCACTGGCAGAGAGAATATATTTACCATATCAAGTTCACAAGCCAATCCCGAACTTGCTCAAAATATTGTTCAATCCGCCCTAACGGTCTTTATTGAAAACACTCTTGGCGAAAGCAGGCAAGATTCGGACACAGCTCAAAAGTTTCTTGATCAACAAATAAACGAATACGAACTTAGGTTGATTGCGGCTGAAACTCGCTTGAAAAACTTCAAACAAAAATACCATTCTTCATTACCCGAAAATGCTCGTGATTACACTGGTGCTCTTGCCATCAATAAAGGCAAGCTTAAAGAAGCCGAATTAAAACTACTAGAAGCTCAGACCAGACTCGATTCCGCAAGAGCTCAGCTAAATGGTCAAAAAAATCTACAAGGTGATGGAACTGGATCTGGGATTCAAATGGTAACCCAGTTCGATGAAAGAATTAAACAACTTCAAGCAGATCTCGATACCCTATCTTTGCGCTTTACCGACCAACATCCAGACGTAAAAGAATTAAAACGTCGATTAGAGCAATTAAATATTGCCAAGAGTGAAGAAATTGAGCAATTTAAAGCCGCTTCACAAGACAACCCTGATGCCCTTCAAGTACTCAATGAAAACCCTGTTTATCAAGAAATGAAGATTCAAGTTAACGAACTGGAAAACGATGTAGCTTCATTGACCGTAAGAGTTGAAGATTATAAGAACCGAATTGCAATTTTGGAACAGCAAATACTAACCATCCCTGAAGTGGATGCCGAGTTTATGTCTTTAAATCGAGATTACAGCATAGTCAAAAAGCGTTATGAAGAGCTATTAAACAGGCAAGAAAGCGCACAACTGGCGCAACAAGCAGAACGAAGTACTGAAAAGATCCAATTTCGAGTCATTGACCCGCCTAAGTTTCCTATTGAACCTACAGGTCCTAAAAGAACCTTATTTGCTATTTTAGCTTTTGTCGCCAGCATTGTATTAGGGCTTGGGCTTTCATTCTTACTAAATTCCATCAATCCAAAAGTTATCTCTGCATCACAGCTAACGAGAGAAACCAATTTACCTATATTTGGAATCGTATCCGCAAACTCAAATTTAGGGATAATCCCATCATTAAAACGAAAAAAACGATTATTTTTGGCATCAAATTTAATGTTAACTTTAATGCTGTTCGGTCTAATTAGCTACTACCACTTTTCCGACCAATTGTTGCCATACATTACGAGGTTTTTTTAATATGTCGACGATAGAAGAAGCCATTAAAAGAAAGAAACTCCAGCAACTGGCTCAAACTGCAGACACTGAAATAGCGCCAGCTACCGAAAACGGCGTTGCTATTGAACAATCACAAGATAAAGAACTAATATCTAAAACCAACATCCCATCGGATAAGAGCGAATCCGAAAAAGTCGCTGAATCAAAAGAGGTTAGTTCGCTCTCAAAACCAAAAGAGACAATAGAACTAAATGCTCATTTATTAGGATCAAAAAATTATTTAGTGTTCAACCCTGACCACGAATCCGACAACTTAGCATCAACAAAAGAACAACTGTTATTAAAAGAAGAATTTAGGCAAATAAAAAGAAAGTTGTTGAACAATGCTTTTGGGGTAATTTCTAAAACCATAAAGAACTCAAACTTGGTCATGGTTACAAGTTCTCAAGCTAATGAAGGCAAAACCTTTATCTCCATTAACCTCGCATTAAGTATTGCGTTAGAGCAAGATAAAACGGTGATGTTAGTAGATGCCGATGTTCTAAAGCCCAGTATTCCTAGTGAGTTAGGCTTCACTCAAAAGCGAGGTTTACTCGATTATCTTAATGGAAAAATAAAAAATTTAGCTGATGTTATCCATCCAACCAGTTTTCCAAACTTAAAAATTTTACCGGCAGGGACCCCGCACCACCTGTCCAATGAACTTCTTGCTAGTGAGAAAATGGCTTCGTTATGTCAAGAATTGCAGCAACGCTACCCTGACCGAATTGTGTTATTTGATTGTCCTCCACTTTTGGGTATAAACGAAACCTCAGTTTTAGCCCAACTGATGGGGCAAGCACTATTGGTAGTTGAAGAAAATCATTCTAGTTTGGAGGAAATAAAAAAAGCCAATGAACTATTACCAGATACAATGGCGAAAGGCGCGGTGTTAAATAAAGCAATTTATGCCCCAAATGCTGCATATGGTTATTATGGATATGGATATGGATATGGCTATGGCTCGAAAAAAGCTTAAGTTTGGGGCTCTACTTTATTTATTGTATATCACCTATAACCATGCTTCAGAGATAAATACAACGCAAAAACTCTCCCTAAAGGAAACATATTCTGACAATATAACATTGTCAAAATTTGATAAGAAAAGCTCTTTGGTGACTCTCGTTTCACCAGGGTTTAGCAGTCAATTGAACACATCTAAAGTGAGTTTAGACTTAAACTATACCCTAACTCGAGCCTATTACAGTCATAACCATAATATTGATAGTGGTTATAACGAAGGCAATATAGATTTTACTTATTTTACTCCCGTTGATGGACTATCAGTAACATTAAAAACTGGTATCAATAATGTTAGTAAAAATAATGCCCGTAATTCACTTGCTGATATCGTTACTGGTGATACCACGGAAACGAGATCTGTCGAAGCTGGGTTAGCTTACAACCTTAATTTTCCCTCTTGGACTTTTAACTCTGAAACCATATTGTCAAAAAATAGCTCGGCGGATGGTATAGGAGAAAGAGAAGGTTATAAAATTAAACTTAATTCTTCTAATGGGGTAAGTGCAAGAGACATTTTTTGGAATATGGATAGCAATTATTCTGATTATGAAAATAGAAATTTGAATGGAACCAATTACCGCTTCGAATTAACCACAGGACTAATCACTAACTTAAAAATAAATCCCTTTCTAAGGTTCTATGATGAAAAGCTGGAAGGAAATTTAAACCGACGCAGAATACCGGAATATTCATCAATTGGAGTTGGAATTCGCTGGTTAGCAAACGATCATTTATATTTAGACCTTGCTTACAATTGGGTTAACAATGTCAATGATTCGATTTCGACTCAATCAGAAGATCGGCAGAATGAAAACAACATTTCTGGTAATTTGTCGTGGCAACCTAGTAAGAGAACCCAATTAAAAGGGGGTTTCTCAAACCGATTTTATGGTGATTCCTATGACTTTAATTTCAGCCACACTTTCAAACGCCTAAGCACTAACATTAACTATTCAGAAAGCATCACCGCATTTGATCGATTAGAGCTTGAAGAATCGATGGCTGAGGTCTGGTGTTTAAGTGAGACCCAAACTGATTTTTCTGATTGCATTATCGACCCTCAAATTGACATTGACCTCTCTGATTATACATTGATCGATAGCATCACCGTTTTAAACCCAATTGAATCTGAATCATTTTCTTTAGTAAAAGCGCTAAGTATAAATATTGGCTACCATTTTAGACGCAGTAAAGTGGAGGTTAACGCTAGCCGTAACAAAAGGCAGAATCTGTCAGTAAATAATAATGATTACTACGACAGAGCCAGCGTTTCTTTTTATCGCGATCTAACGCCAAGATCATCACTGAGTGTTAACGCATCTTTTAATCGTAATGACTTTAACCAGAATCAGATAGATAACACTCAACGAGAAAGTCTTTATCGGTTTTATTCGCTTAATTACTCTAAAAACCTAACCCCGTCGTTGAATCTAAATGTGCAAACATCCCATTTAAATCGCTCATCTGGTGGTCGATATAACGCTTATAAAGAAAATAGACTGTCATTACTAGTGAATAAAGAGTTTTAACATGTACGAAGATTTCTATGGCATCAATGCTAAGCCTTTTCAACTTAGTCCAGATCCCAAGTTCTTTTTTCCGTCGCCGAAACATAGAGAAGCTTTATCTTATTTAGAGTACGGTTTAGATCAAGCAGAGGGCTTTATTGTAATTACCGGCCCTATTGGAACCGGTAAAACCACCCTAGCGCAGAACTTATTAAATCGTATTCAGGGCGCACACATTGAAGCGGTTCAAATTGTTTCAAGCAATTTATCACCGACCGACTTATTATCCTTTGTCGCGAAAGAGTTTGGCTTAAAACCTGAATTGAATACCAAAGCATCGATTTTAGAAGCCATCGAACAACACTTAAACCATGTTCATCAGCAGGGCAAGAGGTGTTTACTTATTGTGGATGAAGCGCAGAATTTACCCATAGATACCGTTGAAGAGTTGCGGATGTTGTCGAACTTTCAACACAACAATAAACCTCTATTACAAAGCTTCTTGCTTGGCCAAGAAGAATTAAAAACCCACCTACAAACACCTGAAATGGAACAGTTTCGCCAACGGATCATCGCGTCTTGTCATCTAAAACCGTTAACAACCGAAGAAATTGAGCAATATATTGGCCATCGCTTAACCACTGTCGGTTTAGAAAGCCCCAATATTTTTGATCCTCAGTGTTTTCAATTAATCCAACAAATCACCCGTGGAGTTCCTCGCAAAATAAATTTGTTAGCAGATAGAATCATGCTTTATGGTTTTTTAAATGACTTACAACACTTTACCGCTGAAACAGTGCAAAAAGTTATCAATGAAATGAAACTCGAACTCACTGCATCACTTAATCAACTGGAACCGAATATTCAAACAACCAGAACACCAGAACAACCAAACGATAAATCAATTTTAAACACCAGCCACAACATCAGCACGGCATTGACTAAAATAGATGATTTTTTAACTGAGGCGTTAGAGCCCAAAATAAAAATGAATCGCTATTTAGATAAGTTAATAAAACTCAAAAACCTGACGATTTCTGAGGATGACAAGTCTTAATTCGTCCATTTCAGCAATCATTTAACATATTATTGAAACACTGTGTCCAATGATTGGCGGTATTGCACACCAAGCTCTTTTGAACCCAATGCACTTAAGTGATTGTCATCTCGATATAAAGGGATATTGTTTAAGACCATTTGACAGCTTGTTTGATCGCAAAATAAATCCATTGGTCGAATCACTTTCACCTGTGGATATTGCTTTTCAATGTTATGGATTACATCAGCCATCAGTTGGTTTTTGGGCCTTTCGATAGTGCAATCTAAATTGTCATTGAATATTCTCTTGCGGATAGGGCACTTAGGGCTCTTACCTTGCAGCGATGGAATGTCTTCAATAAGAATAGGGACTGACCCTGCGTTAATAATTGCATTTATCGAGGCAAAAAGCTTTTGCTGAAAAAACATTTTCTTTTGCTCTATGGACAAAGGCTCATCGCTGATAATACGTCGTGTTGTAATATCAGGCCAAGATGCTGCTAGCACCACGTATTGAAAGTCATTATTTTGAATGTATTCAAGTGCTTTTAAATTACGATCAATACATCGCTTGGCAAAGACCAAATTGGTACCCCAAGGTAAATCAAATACAGGCAGACATCTATCCAAAGTATAATCTTGGGTATCGATATTTAAATCTTGAGTTAAAGCTTGAATAAACGGCAGTAAATGATTGGCATGAGAGTCACCAATCAAAAAAAGCTTTTTATCGCTTTTTGTCGTTGCAGACCCACTTGTTATTACGCACTCCTCACTGGGTAATTGTTCACTCTCACGAAAACTTGCATGGCACCCCTTACGCAGTGCATGGGTATTTGAATTTATTGACCTGTCCATTAAGACGACATCATCGGAAAAACGTGAAGGGAACCCCTCATTGGCAATATTAAACGTTGCTAAAGCCGTCAGGAGTATGGTTGGTAACGCATAATAGCGCATTAACACTTGCCGAAATGGTCTTATTTGCGCAACCCTAAACGGACATTCAATATATTTCCATGAAAAATATGACAAAATGTAAATAATGACTATCGCCAATGTTGCGTTTAATAACGACAGTTCAATAGACTTATACCGCATAAAGGTAAACACTGGCCAGTGCCAAAGATATAGCGAATAAGATATTTGACCTGTAAATACGGCAAATGGTTTACTCAGCAGGTGGTTACCAATTCCGCGATAACTGATGATCAGTAAGCCTGTACCTAATACAGGAAATAGCGCATTAAAACCGGGAAAAGGTGAGTGTTCGCTAAGCATGAAGGCGCTAGCAAAAATCAAACTTAAGCCACTTATAGACAAAAAGTGATGCGCCAAGATCGGTAAAGCAAAATACTTACGCCAGCCCATGGCAATAACAGCACCAATCAATAATTCAAAGAATCGAGTGGGCAGTAAATAATAGGCCGCTCCAATAGTATTTATGGTGCCCCATTGCGAAAATAACGTCGCAAAGATACACAGCGCAATAACGAAAGCAAGACATGCTTTGGGTTTAACCAATTTGACCAAAATAACCAACATCAATGGCCAAACAAAATAGAACTGTTCTTCTACCGCTAGGGACCAAGTATGCAGCAATGGCACATCTAATGAATTACCATCAAAATAACCTCCATGATGAATCCAAAAGAAAAAGTTTCCTATATAAAAGCTTACCCAGACAACACTTTGATATAATTTTGTTAAGTCGTTTGGCAACAGGATAAAACTAAAGGCAATACAGGTCACCAAAATGACAAAATATAATACTGGCATCAGTCGCTTTAAACGACGAGTAAAAAACCACTTAAAGCTAAACTCTTGAGCTAATATTCTAGGGTAAATAATGGAAGTGATGAGAAAGCCTGAAATAACAAAAAACACATCAACACCAACAAACCCGCCAGAAAAATAGCCAAAGCCCGCGTGGTGAAAAATGACCAATAGAACGGCAACAGATCTTAAGCCATCAATATCTTTACGATATTCCACATCTACCCCAATATTCTATTTGCTTTCAACGTTAGGTAAATCAAACGTTATTTTGTACTTATCCACCAAGCCATATAGGGTGGGACGAGTAACTCCTAATAATTCTGCAGTCTTACTCATATTGCCCTCGGCAAGAGCAAAGGCTTGTTCAACGGCTTTTGATTCGGCTTTTTCACGTACCATACGTAAATTAAAATCATACAGTTCTCGGTCATCATTGACCTCTGTCATAAAGCCTAAATCGATGGCCGTAACTTGAGGAGTTTGAGCCATGATTGCCGCCGATTTTACTTTGTTTTGTAATTCTCGAATATTGCCTGGCCAATGATGGGCTTTTAACGCTTTTGACGCACAGTCAGAAAACCCTTTCACTTTAACATTGTAATCTTTGGCATATTGCAATAAAAAATACTGAGCTAAAATAAGTACATCAAACTCCCTGTCTTTTAGTGGCGGAATGGGGATGATCATTTCACTGATGCGATAATACAAGTCTTCCCGAAACGTTTTATCATCAACCATTTGAGATAAATTTTGATTGGTGGCGCAAACAACTCGTACATCCACTCCTATTTCTTGACGCCCACCAATACGCTCGATCACCCGCTCTTGGAGAAAGCGCAATAACTTTGCCTGTAAATTAAATGGCATATCACCAATTTCATCTAAAAATAAAGTGCCACCTTGAGCCATTTCTATTTTGCCCTTCGTGGTTTTATGAGCCCCTGTAAACGCACCTTTCTCAAAACCAAAAAGTTCACTTTCAAGTAAAGATTCTGGAATTGAGGCACAGTTTATCGCGATAAATGCTTTTTTATTACGATTACTCTGCTTATGAATCGCATTGGCCACAACCTCTTTACCGGTGCCACTTTCACCAAGTAATAACGCTGTGATTTCGGTTGGAGCAATACGACGAACCATCGTGCGTAATCGGTCCATCACTTCACTAGCACCAATAATGCCGTGTTCGGCGCCAGCAAACTCGCGCATTTCTCGATTTTCTAATTCAATAGATGCTAAGTTAAATGCTCTATCGACAATGACGTTTATGACTTCAGGGTCAACCGGCTTTTGGTAAAAATCATAAGCGCCCTTAGCTATAGCATCCAATGCCACCTTATGATCATCATTCCCCGTAATCACCACAATTTTGGTAAAGGGAGCAAGTGCTAATATTTGCTCTATGGCTTTAAGGCCCTCACTGGCATTAGCAGGATCTGGCGGCAAGCCAAGATCGAGTAAAACCACTTTCGGCTCATGCAAACGCAATTCATTAATTGCCTGCTCTCTACTATCTGCAAACAAACATTTGTATTTAGAAAGACACCACTTGAGTTGCTTTTGAATACCTTTATCGTCATCTACAATGAGTAATTTTTCCGTCATAATTGCTTCCTTTAACTCACACTCGATACTGGTAAATTTACCGTGAACGTTGACCCTTTCTCCAAACAGCTTTGGACCGACAAATCACCATTATGCTGTTGAATAAATTGTTTTGCTTCAAAAGCGCCAATCCCCATACCTGCATTGCCTTTTGTGGTCACAAAAGGTTTAAATAACTTTTCTTTAATAAACTGTTCTGACATGCCACACCCTGTATCGATTATTTTAATGATCACCCGTTTATTGCCATTATGCTGACCATTAACATCGGCGAACACTTTTACTTCGCCTTTACTTTCACAGGCATCTTGGGCATTTTGTATCAAGTGCAATAACACGCTTTTCAATCGCTCTTTGTTCATTTGGATTTGGATCTCTGGAGCGCACTCAATATCTACTTTTGGTTTTCTTTGATTACATAACTCACTGATATTTCGCAACAACAAACACAAATTAATATTATCAATTTCATGTGGCTGAATTTCTGAGCCTTTATTTCTCAATTGATTTATCACTTTATTTAAGCGCTGACTGGCGGCATTTACCGTATCAAACACATCAAGAATAAATTCTGGATTGTTTCGATGGTGCTTAGAGTTTGTAATAATTAATGCCAATTGTGCCTCAATATTTTTTAGGTCATGTAACACAAAAGCCGACATTTGATTGAACATGGCAAACTGCTGAGTTTGCGCCAACTCTTCTTGCGCCTGTTGTAAAAATAAGTAATTAGCTAATTGTTTTGATACCGCAAATAAGAAATCTCGATCTTCCCAATTCAGAATGGGCGCTTCCGTTAAGCGCGACAAAACAAATAAACCATAAAGCTTATCGCGTTGATATATTGGCACCATTATTGCCATTCTTGCGTTTTTAAGAGGTTCAATATCTAAAGTTAAGGGCTGATAGAGCGCAGGATTTTGTTCATACTCTGAAACATCAATAATCCACTGCTTAGCTTGGCAAAAGCTCACAATAGACTTTAATTGCAGAAGTTGCTCGTCGTTGCACGCGAGCGTTTTTTCACTGATCACGGTTAATTGTCCGGTCGCTGAGGCTTTTAACAACATACAATCCGCTACCCCAATACTATCCGCCATCACCTTACATAAATTATCGGTGACACTGCCATGATGGCAAGTTTGCAAAGCCTTAGTAACCTTTATCCATTCATCTCGATATTCATATTTATTGGCAAAAAAGTGTTTTGATATGAATACCTTAACCCTTCTTCTAAAGCGATTGGTGATTAATAAAACGGTCAACACGACAAAACCAACAGCCAAAAATAAAACGCTTAAAAATTCACTCCATTGACCGTCCAGTAAACGAATAATGTACCAGCAAACGCTAGTAATAATAGGTAAATACCACAAATGGCGAGCATTGAACTGTAAAAAACGACTTCTCTTGAAACAAAAATATCCGCGTTTAAATTCTTTATTCGTTTGCTGCTCAACATAAAAAATGGCACCGCCAAACTTGCAATATAGCCCCTTGAATACCAAAAATTAAAATCAAGACTTTTTATTAAGGCGCCTTGAGCGAATAAAATAAAATCAAAGACAAACAGAGCCCCTAAAGCAATAATAAGCGGCCATAAAGACCAACGGATTTTATCGCTGGCATTACGATATAGCTGCTCCAATAACACCAAAGGGTATAGGTTGAGAGAAAGAAATGTTAAAAACATCAAAGAATAGCTTTGTTGATAAAGTACGCTGGCTAAAGACAAGGCCAGTGCAACAGTCATCAATGATAAGTATTTAATAACGGTAGGATGACTAATAAGCTGTTTGCTATTTTGCGGTGTATAACGGATGGACAAAATAAATATGGTAAACAATGCCAGCTTCACAGCTTCGACAAAGAAAGCGACTAATAAAGAAAAGCTTAAAAATAATTGCAATGCGGTTGTCACCGACGCAGCAATACCAGCCACAATTGCAAGTAAAAGCAAATGACTGATCATGGTTTTTTGTTTGGTGACAAATAGAAGTAGAAAAAATACGCCGTAGGCAAGGGTTGCGAGGACATACCCTACCAAGCCAATTTGTTCCATTAGTTTCTCTTTTTATTATCTATGAAATCAACTATTTGTTAATAATAGTTGATTTCAAAAGTTTTGCTCTTTTCGCGTTCAATATTTTGTTAGAGAAAGGTGTGAAAACTGTTTTTATAATCTTGTTAATTAAAATACCACGAATACAAGCGCATTAATCTCGAACGCTCATGAGTAAGAGAAAAGGTAGCAGAGAACAGATAGAATAAAGAGGGAAAATAACCAGACAATAACCAAAGACAAACAATGGCGCTCTCGGCAGGAATCGAACCTGCAATTTAGACTCCGGAGGTCCACGTGATATCCATTTCACCACGAGAGCAACGCTCGGATTATATGCGATAACGTTATTGATTTCCATAAAGATATCAAGTCACTGAAGAAACAACCCACAACTGCTCAATATTACAGCAACCCTCAAAGTATCTTGTTGATTTAATATACAATCTAGCCAAAAACGATTACTCGATAATGTCATTATTGCTACCGCTTAGCTTATCGTCATGATGGCTTGTCGATTAAAATACTACGTTGTGATCTCAACATGCCCAATATGGGCACTAAACATTGAATAGTGCAAACAATCATATTCACATTCAACCAACCTGTTATTCTAAAAAACTGAACGTGATATTCTCATTATTTAATTTTAATGAACGATAAGATTTCTCTATGATAACCCCATCGCAGCAATCAAGTTGCTGAATATCGAACATTAACCATAGAAACAAGAGGAATCTACATATGGCATTAATAGGCAAATCTATCCCAGAATTTAAAGCACAAGCATTTCACAATGGCCAATTTACAGAAGTCACATCAGACAGTGTAAAAGGTAAATGGTCTATCTTTTTATTCTATCCTGCAGATTTCACCTTCGTTTGCCCTACAGAATTAGAAGATATGGCAAACCAGTATGAAGAATTACAACGATTGAATGTTGAAGTATATGCCGTGTCAACAGACACTCACTTTTCACACAAAGCTTGGCATGACAGCAGTGACGCTATTAGCAAAATCAAGTTTCCAATGCTTGGCGATCAAACAGGGCATCTAACTCGTGGCTTTGATGTGATGATAGAAGAAGATCATATGGCTCATCGAGGTACCTTTTTAGCCGATCCAGATGGAATTATTCAAGTAGGGGAAATTCATGCCGGAGGGATCGGACGCTCTGCTAAGGATATGTTACGCAAGGTGAAAGCCGCACAATACGTTCGTGATAATGATGGCGAGGTGTGTCCAGCAGCTTGGGAGCAAGGCGAAGAAACCCTAACACCAAGTTTAGATCTGGTTGGAAAAATCTAACCTTAATCCGTTTTTAGTCACGGCTTGGCCGTGACTTTAACCCACTTTTGCTCATCCGTTTAAGGACTCTCTTATGCTTAATAATCAGATATTAACCACACTAAAAACCTATACTGCCAATATGGCAAAGGATGTGACCCTAGTTTTACACCCTGGTGAGCATACTAAACGCTCTAACTTAAAACACTTTCTCACTCAGTTAGTTTCGGTTTCAGAAAAGCTACATTTGATTGAGTCTGAATTACCATTAGGCCTTAAAAGCCCGATATCTTTCGCTTTAAAAGTAGATGATAAATTCAATGGGATAGCCTTTTCAGGGATCCCAAGTGGCCATGAATTCAACTCTTTAGTACTGGCTATTTTACAATCTTCAGGTGCAAAATTAAAACTCGATACAGCGATTATTCAAGCATTACAAAATATCGACAGGCCAATGCACTTTGAAATATTTGTAAGCTTGAGCTGTCATAACTGCCCTGATGTGGTTCAATCGTTAAATCAATTTGCTCTTGTTAATCAGAACGTTAGTTCTGAAATGATTGATGGTGGCCTTTACCCTGAACTCATTAAACAAAAAAACATTCAAGGTGTTCCAAGTGTCTATCTTAACGGTGAGCCTTTTGCCAACGGTAAAATTGAGATCAGTGACATCATTCAAAAATTGAACCGTCGCTTTAATGATCAATTGCAATCGAAACCAGTTAAAACATTACCATTGCAAGATGTTGCTGTGTTAGGGGCAGGACCTGCCGGTGTTGCGGCAGCGATTTACGCAGCTCGTAAAGGCCTAAACGTTACCCTCATTGCCGATCGTATTGGTGGCCAGGTCAAAGATACCGTTGATATCGAAAATTTAATCTCTGTATCTCAAACGACAGGTGCCAAATTAACGCAGAATATGCAGTCCCACTTACACGATTACGACATTACGATTAAAGAGCATGTTCGAGTTGAGAAGATTAATAAAGGGACAATTAAAACATTGTATTTAAGCTCTGGTGAAATCATTGAATCAAAAACAGTGATCATCGCTACGGGTGCTAAATGGCGTGAACTGAATATTCCAGGGGAAAAAGAAAACGTTGGTAAAGGCGTTGCTTATTGCCCTCATTGTGATGGACCATTTTTTAAAGGTAAAAAGGTTGCCGTCGTTGGTGGTGGGAACTCGGGTATTGAGGCAGCTCTCGATTTGGCCAATATGGTTGAAAAAGTAACGGTTCTAGAGTTTTTGCCTGAACTAAAAGCAGACAAAGTATTGGTTGATAAGGCTATAGCCCACGACAAAATTGAAATTGTGAAAAATGTCATTACCAAAGAAATTGTTGCTCAAAATGACAAAGTCAGCGCCATTCGCTATCAAGACCGAACCACAGGAGCAGATTTACAATTGGAATTGTCAGGTGTTTTCATTCAAATCGGCTTAGTTCCAAACAGTGACTTTGTTGAAGGTTTAGTAGAACGCACGCCATTTGGTGAGATCATCATTGATCAAAAAGGGCAAACATCGGAGCCTGGTATATTTGCTTGTGGTGATGTGACCACGGTTCCTTATAAGCAAATCGTTATTGCCATGGGTGAAGGCTCTAAAGCGTCACTTTCAGCCTTTGATCACATACTAAAAGCCAGCTAATTCAATGCACTAATACTAAAACCAAAAAAAGCACCAAAGTAGATAACAGAGGTGCTTTTGAGTGTTATGGTGCGGTTAAATTAACTTCTGATCACCCCCGCAATCGCGGTGCCAATGGTTGGCGCATTATCTGTATTAATCACCACAAAATGCACTCCTTGGGCAGATAAAATGTCATCTAAATAAGCTTCACAAGTATTTTGAAAACCCGTTAGTTTAAAATACGTAGAGCCATCTGCATTAATACACACTGGATGTAATGGGTTTTTACCACAACCCATTTTAAGCGCTGTTGCTGCGACATTAATCGCTGTAATCTTAGCCGCTCTATCTCTTAGCGCAGTGGCTATATGCAGTAACACGTTTAAATCTGTTTCAGATAACTGCCCATCAAATACGGTTTGGTTAAACTCAAAAGGGTTAGCTAATAGTTGGCTCAGTTGTGCGGAGTTAAACTCTGGAGCAGCTTCAACGATGGCTCTGGCATCGGCACTAAAAAGTTCAGCTTGCGCTGCTTGTCTAAACGCAATGCTTGCGGTTGGTCCAAGATAACGACCTGAGATCATCTTTTCTAATAAGTATTGACCTGGATTGGATGTTGTCTGGTCATGTAATGTATCGATTTGGCCAAGTGGCAGTTGATCAAAGTTGCCCGATTCAATATTGATAATTTGAGCACCCGAATCAACGGCTAATTTACCAATGTTAGAATTGCTCTCTACATAGGCGGTATTAGTCCCAGTTCCTAAAATCAAACCAACATAACCATCACATTGACGCTGTTCACCATAGGCTTTACCGGCTAACAAAGTGGCAACCGTGTCGTTTAACAAGGTGATTTTTTTATCTGTATGACCTCGTTTAGCCAATGCAGCTAATAAACCTGCACCAACATATTCACCAACGACTTCCGGAACTTTCACTTCCTTCGTCCAATACAATAGCTTACCATCCTGATTTTCTGAAATTTCAGTTGGGTAAGAGAAACAGAAACTGATGGTATCACTTAATGTAATTACGGGTTCTAAATAGTCACAAATCAGATCATAAAATTGATCTGCGCTCAACTCTTGGTCAATACCCGGCATCATATAAGCAGAAAAGTTTTCAACCGAGGCCACACCGGCATCGTTAAATACAACGGTACAAACACGTAAATTAGTACCACCAGCATCCAAGACAATAACGGGTTTATTGGCGGAAATATCTTTATCGATACCAATATGCGATGCCAACATTGCTAAAGATGAAGGCTCGGCATTTAAGCCTTTTTGCATTTCGTCAATAAATGCGTTTAACAAGGCTTGCGTATCTAACTGCTCAGCCAGCAACTTGTTGTCTTGCAAAAACTGATGTAATGGTGTGTTTTCAATGTTCATATAATTTCCAGGTTGCTATTGCAAAGAATAATTTTGCCAACAATCGAGTCAATAAATCGCAGCTGATTGTAGGGCGAAAACTTTGCATCATCTGACGCAAAAATACAAGTGTAAGGTTTGACTGCAACGATTTATTAATAAAATTTCATTAAGGTATTAATGATTCAACGGCTAAAAAGCTTTAAATCGACTCATGTGCAATACAGCAAATAATATATCAGCCTAAATTGATATTATTTGCGTAACATCATCTTTTTAAGAGTTCATCATATTAATTATGTGCCCTTTTATTTATGCATTATCATTTGTTAGAAAGTAGAAACGCTTTTTTAATAAATAACTTGGTATTATCCGTTGATTTTCTTATCATGATCTTAATGTGCCCCTTTTAAATCAGCAAAATGATTGACCCCCCTGTAATTGAGCAAAAACAACAAAGCCGACTGATACTAGCCGGAAATTTAGTGGCTAAGCCACACATCCGTTATCGTGCCAACCCTGTGATCCCTGTAGCAGAGTTTGTTGTTGCAACCAATCACACATGGTTTGACAAAAAAACCAATAGCTATAAAGACTGGACAACCTTTCATCCGTGCCATTTTGAAGGCCAAGATGTGGAGGAGCATTTTTTATACGCTGACAAAGGCCAATTTCTCTTTTTACAAGGCAATCTGGCGACCATTACCCTAGCTAAGGGGCAAAAAACCAAAGACTTAGTGCAAGTCGAAACGTTAACCGTGCTTGGTCGGGGTGTTCACAGTGGGATTAATCAACTGTTTTGTCACGCTACAATTTCTTCGTCAATAAAGCTTGTGACCACTGAGTCAAATTCTCTGTTGGCGGAATTTCAAGTTACGGTGAATCAAGCGGGTTTTCAAAACGATGCTGTTAAAGTGAGTGGGCAAAAAATTGAACGCAGTGTCCATTTATGGGGCAAAAGTGCTCAATATATCCACGACAAGTGCCAGCCTGGTACTGAAGTGTTAATTGAAGGCGCCCTAAACTATCAAGCCAACGACAAATCAAAACAATTTATTGATGCCAAAAAAGTCATCATTTGTCCCAAATAGCGCTCGCCATCAAATTAATGCCTAACTTATTTAACATTCGACCTATATGCTCGAATAAACTAACTCAACTTTGGCCTTACATTAAAGTGATGTTGTTGTTTTTACTTTGTGGTGGAGCCCTCGCTGCGTTATTGCATGTGCTTAATATTTTTGGTTTCCTCAATCAATACTGGATTGATCAGCACATAAAGAACTCAGGAATAGAGGGGGTTTTGACCTTATTAGCAGTACTCGTATTTGGCATGAGCTTTGGATTACCAAGGCAAATAGCGGCATTTATGGCGGGCTACGCGTTCAATACATTATATGGCACCTTACTCGCCACATTTGCTGCTATGATGGGTTGTGCTATTACTTTTTATACTGCAAGAATATTTTTTAGACCAATAATCATGCGCTTTTGGCCCGAAAAAGTGATTTTAATAAATCGTTTTTTGCAACAACAAACATTTACTAAGACCCTCATTCTACGCTTGCTCCCTGTCGGCAATAACTTTCTGCTTAATGCAACTGCAGGTATAGGGCAGGTGCCTTCAATACGTTATATTTTTGCTTCATATATTGGTTTTTTCCCGCAAATGATCATTTTTGCATTAATGGGCAGTGGTATCTCTGTGTTGTCCGGCTGGCAAATTGGCTTTAGCCTCATTTTAGTTTTGATTGCTACCGTGCTAAGTCTGCGCTTATATCGCCGGCATAAACTCACCCAACACTAAGCTAAATTAAATGAAAATCACAATAGGGTAATAAGCTTAGTTACCCTTTAAGACGATGCTGACCACATTTTTAATTCGACATAGCATCGATTGGTATCGATAAGTAAACCCTCAAGATGAAACCCCATTTCAGGACAGGACAGTAAAACAAAAAAGCCGGTCAATATTGACCGGCTTTTAATCTCTTGTCAGGGAGCATTACTTAAGGGTTAATAAGTAATGAACCACGTTTTTATAATCATTTAAGAAGTTATCACGATCAAGTTCTTGCGTGTTTACACGGTACTTACCATTTACCACAATGGTTGGTACGCCAGTTAACGCTTTTTTACGAGTTAACTCATCTTGTAGTTTCTTCATTTTTTTAGCTTTCGAGTTAACCCCAAAGCTCTTCATCATTTTTTCAAATTTATCACCGTCAACACCGTTCGCTTCGAAAAGTGCTCTTAACTCTTCCGTTGAAGCTAATGGCTTACGTTGAACTTGAATGGCATCGAAAAGGGCGGCAATCAGTTTATCTTTTTGCGGTAAAGATTCCGCTACAATCATTGCTTTAGTGATACCAAACTGTACGTCAGGGCTTGCTACTCGTAAAAAATCAACGTGATTTTTTTCAAAAGTGGCACCTTCCGGTAAAGATTTAGCTAAATCTTTCATAAAAGGTTCAAAGCGTAAACAATGTGGGCAGTAAAACGAAAAGTACTCACGTACCTCTGGCTTTGCCGAAGCTTTATCATTAACAATAGTGTATTGCTTACCTTCAACATAATCCGCTGCCTGCGCCGTTAGTGGCAACATAAAAGCAAGCAGAATCAAACTAAATAATTTTTTCATCGGTTTTACATTCCTATATTAGGTATTCTTATTGGCCACTCGTTATTGAGATGGCATTAAACTTAACGCAGGTTCCTGCAATATTGCAAACTGTTCTTTTAACATTAAGATTTGCTGTTCCCAGTATTTCTCAGTATTAAACCAAGGAAAATTTCTTGGGAAAGCGGGGTCTTGCCAGCGTCGCGTTAACCAAGCCATGTAGTGAATTAAACGCATTGACCTAAGCGATTCTATCAATCTAAGTTCCTTTAGATCAAATGAAAAAAACTCTTCATAGCCCATTATCAAAGTGTCTAATTGTAACAACTTATTTTGCCGATCCCCACTGAGCATCATCCATAAGTCTTGCACCGCAGGGCCGGTACGACAGTCGTCTAAGTCAACAAAATGAGGGCCTGCATCGGTCCATAAAATATTACCGGCGTGGCAATCACCGTGCAATCGTATTTGTTTTTGAGGTTGATATTGCTCTGCGGTTAATGCAATTACCTGATCTAAAATGGTGCGAAATGGCGTTTGCAAGCTCAAAGGCACTGTGTCCTTGGTATGTAACAGAATATCTCGAGCTTGATATAAACTTTCGTCTAGATTCACTTGTGGGCGGTGCTCAAAGCCTTTTTTACTTGCCTTAGCATGTATGCGACCAACAAACCGCCCCATCCACTCCAACTGGTCAAGATTATCGACTTCAAAAATTCGCCCCCCTCGACAAGGAAATACGGCAAAATAAAAGCCCTGATGCGAAAATAAGGTTTCACCATCACGGCTAATAGGCGCAACGACAGGTAATTCCTCAGCGGCCAATTCTAAGGCGAAATCGTGCTCTTCTTGAATTTGTTCTCGCGTCCATCGAGCGGGTCGATAAAACTTGGTGACGAACTTTTGTTTGTCATCATCGTGAAACTGATACACTCGATTCTCATAGCTGTTAAGTGCCAGTAATCCACTGGCAACATAAAAGCCCGCACTTTCCAAGCCATCAATAATGGTTTCTGGGGATAGGTTTTGAAAACTAAAATCTGTCATTATCGTTTGTTAAAAAACACACTCTCTTGTTTTAAGATGACACTGTTATCTTTTGGTTCAATCTGTTGGATCACAAAGTCAATGTTGGTCATATAATTGGCTAAATCATATGGGTCGACCGCCAAGCTAATAGCGATAGTTGTTATATTGGCGCCATCAACGCTCACTTCAGTATCTCCCTGCCAAGTGTACTTAGGTAAGCCTTCGACATGAATTTTATAGATGTTACGCTGCTGCGACTTATTAAGAATTTTTAAGGTGTAGACATTCTCTATTAAGCCATCAATGTTTTCACGAGCTAAGGTGTTTCTATCGCGAATGATGTCTAATTGCAAGGGCACTCGAGTAGCTAAGTTGGCCACAAAAAAGCCACACATAACCAATAGAATCACAGCATACATAAATAATTTTGGTCGCAGAATTTTAACTTTTTGCCCTAGCAAAGCGGTCTCAGTACTGTAACGAATTAATCCTGGCTCATAGTTCATTTTCAACATGGTTTCATCACAGGCATCTGCACAAGCACCACAGTTTATACATTCATACTGTAAGCCATTGCGGATATCTATTCCGGTTGGGCATACCTGTACACATAAATTACAGTCAATGCAGTCTCCCAAGCCCTGTTCTTTTGGATCAACTTTACGTGAACGAGGTCCACGCGTTTCGCCTCGAGCCGAATCATAAGAGACCGTTAAGGTATTTTGATCGAACATCGCCGACTGAAAACGAGCATAAGGGCACATGTGCAAGCACATGATTTCTCGCATCCATCCCGCATTTCCATAGGTACAAAAGGTAAAAAATAAGATCCAAGCGGTTGCCAATACGGATGCATTAAAAGTAAAAAAATCTAACGCCAGCTCACGAATAGGCACAAAATAACCGATAAAGGTTAACGCTGTGAGCATCGAAAAAATCAACCAACAGCCATGCTTTAAACTTTTACGCCAAAATTTATCAAAGTCCATTGGCTTCATATCAAGCTGCTTACGCTGATTAGCCGAACCTTCAATTTTTTCCTCAAACCAAATAAAAATAAAAGTCCACACTGTCTGTGGACACATATAACCACACCAAACTCGGCCCAAAAAGGTCGTCACAAAGAATAGTAAAAACGCTAGAATAATGAAGATCCAAGCCAGTAGGGTCAAATCTTGAGGCCAAAGGGTTAAAGAAAAAATATTAAAACGTTGCTCGCCAATATCAAAAAGCACCGCTTGTTTGCCATTAAAGTTAAGCCATGGCAATAATGCAAAGCCAATTAAAAACACAAAATTCATTTTGCGTCGTAATGCTTGAAAATAGCCCTTAACCTTACGCACATATATTTGATCCCTCGGCTTATATTCTTTAACCGTTTCGGATTTGGGTCGATGAATCTTTATGTTTTTAACTGGAATTGTTTGGCTACTTTTGCTTGGAGAAGGTTTTTCTTGCATTACTATTGTCCTAAAGTGAACACTAAATACGAAAGCCGTAAGGACTTGGTTATAATATCAGACAAAAAGCCCTACTTGTCATTATATCAACAACAGCCTGCAATAATATGATTTAGGTTAACTTATCTTATTTTTTAAATATTTGTTATATTTAGTTAGAGGGATAAAAGAGCTGTGAGTATATTTTTGAGTCAATGCCTTCTAGGCATGCTCTAACGAAGAACCATAATAACAAGAGACGTCGCTATGTTTAAAAAAATATTTATTATCTGTGTTGCTGTCATCGTCTATTTTCAGTTCTTTCCCAACCCCAAAGTTGATGCTTTTATCGATGAGCAAATCACCCTACTGACAACAACATTAGATCAAGTTTTTGGCACTCATGCTCAGGTCAGTCCATCAAAATTAAAAACGGAATTAGTGGCTTACAAAAGTAATTTAACCAGCAGCGAATGGGCTGTGGTAGAAGTGCTCGCCGACTCTCGAGAAAATATAAAGCAATATTACCAACAATATTGTGAGGTCAATAAGCGCCATCCGATCTTACAAGATCGCAACGCTGATTTAGTCTGTAACAAAATTGAGGTATTTAAGATTAAATAAAAGCGCATAGCCCTTGTAGGTTATGCGCTGTTAACAGCAACCCGGTACACGGTTAAGTGTTTGCTAGCTCGGTTAAGGTTTTAGCATACGCATTTGCTATGGCGTCTTGCTGAGAATGCTCGCCATTAGAAATGACCCAACGCCCTTTCACCATCACATCTTTTATTGGATTTTGCTGACTCGCAAAAACCATACTATCAAGCAAATGCTTAGGTTGATGAGCAAATAAACGAGTTTGTTTTGAGTCTAATACCAATAAGTCCGCTTGCTTACCTATGGCTAACTCCCCGACATTTGCATTGGTCGATTGTGCACCGGCAATGGCCGTATGTTGCCATAAATTTAACCCTACCGATGGCGTCTTCTGAGTAGCTAAAATAGCGCGTTGTTGACGTTGTAAACGCTGTGCATACTCCAACAATCTTAATTCTTCAATCGCCGACACACTAATATGACTATCTGAACCAATAGCAATAACTCCCCCTTGTTGAGCAAAATCAGTGGTAGGAAAAATACCATCGCCTAAATTCGCTTCTGTCGTAGGGCAAATTCCGGCCACAGCACCCGTTTTAATGATGCCGTCAATTTCCTGCTCATTGATATGCGTGGCATGAATTAAACACCAGTGCCGATCAACAGACATATGGTCTAAAAGCCATTGCACCGGACGCTTACCATAGTGCGCCAAACAATCGTCCACTTCTTTTTGTTGTTCACTAATGTGAATATGTATGGGCGCTTTTGCATCGAGCGATCGCACATGCGCAACCACGCTTTGCAAAGAGCTTAAGTCAACCGCTCGTAGAGAATGTGGGGCAATACCAACATTACTGTTGTCATAATCTTTTGCTAATTGTACACACGCACTCACTAATTGATTAAACTGTTCAGTGCTATTTATAAAGCGTTTTTGACCATCGGTCGGTGGCTGTTCACCAAAACCACTATGGCGATACAGTACCGGCAGCAAGGTTAAGCCAATTCCACTGGTTTGAGCAGCGTCAAATAACGCTCGACTCATTTGAGCTAATTCAGGATACGCAGTGCCATCAGATTGATGGTGCAAGTAATGAAACTCAGCAACTCGCGTATAACCCGCTTTTAACATTTCAATATACAGCTGAGAGGCAATCACATTGGCCTGCTCAACATCGATTTTATCAAGAAACTGATACATGATTTGGCGCCAAGTCCAAAAGCTATCCTTGCCCTCACTGCCTTGTTCCGAAAAACCGGCAAAAGCACGCTGAAACGCATGCGAATGACAATTAACCATGCCCGGAATAACCGCGCCCGCAGCGACATAGGCATCAGCATCTTGACCTGAAGTGATGTCGACTAATAAGCCATCTTTTATGTGTAACGTTTTGTCTTGTTGCCAACCGTCACTTAACAGCACATCGGCGGCGTATAATTTCATTTCCATGTTGATTTCTTCGATCTTGTTTAAACGTAATTTACTTGACTAAAATCGGCGATTGCGGTCACCATCTGCACTAATTTTTTCTTAACTTTTATCGCTTTTTCTTCCGATAAGGTATTACTCGATTCATCCATGTAGGTGCGTTGTGATAACTCTAATTGCAAAGTATGAATATTATTTTCAGGTTTTGCATAAGCACGCGTAATATAGCCTCCTTTAAAGCGCCCGTTAGCGACCGATGTATAAGGGGCATAATCTATCGCAGTCACCATGTTCAATAATCGAATATCGCATGATGCCCCGTCGTTTGTGCCAAAGTTAAAGTCCGGTAGTTGGCCCTGAAAAAACCTCGGTACTCTAGAGGCAATAGAGTGCGCATCAAGCAACATGGCTTTGCCAAATTGTTGATGCATTTGCGCTAACGTGGTTGCGATTTTGTCATGATATGGTTGCCAGTAGGTGTTGATCCGATAGTCAATTTCGGCCTGATCTAGGGTATAGCCATCTTTATACAAAGGCTCCATGGCGAAATTCGTAGTCGGACATAACTCCGTGCTATTTGCGCCAGGGTATAAATCAATACCGTTGGGGTTTCTATTTAGGTCAATAACATAACGTGAATAGGTGGGCTTGATGATTGTGGCACCAAGCTGACCAGCAAAGTCATATAAGTAATCCATATACCAGTCGGTATCGGCTACGGATAAACCGGCCTTGGTCATCTTCTTTTGTATCGCGTCGGGAATTTCAACACCGTTATGCGGCATGCTAATCAATAAGGGGATATGACCTTCACTAAAGGAAAAAACAGGAGCAGACATCAAAAGTATCCTTATCTAGTGATGAGACTAAAGTTGTATATACAAATTTTAAGCTAATTTAACATTTTGCTGGAATTCTAGCAAAGGTATTTGCCTTGCAATGAAAGTTTTGCTTTAATAGCTAACTTTCGAATCGAAACCTTAAATCAAGCATAAAACTTTCACTGTGAAATATATGAGCAAACGAAATACCCAACAACGTCGTCATAGTATCCTTAAAACACTGGAGTTAGAGGGCGAAGTTAGTGTTGAAAAACTTGCAACAGCGTATGCGATTTCAGAGGTTACGATTCGAAAAGATTTGGCAGCCTTAGAGCAAAGTGGCTTATTACTGCGCAGATACGGTGGTGCTATACCTTTACCTACTGAAATAATTAGCGAAAAGAGTAGCCAAATATCAAGTCAAAAGTTAGCAATAGCAGAAGTTGCGGCAAGTTACGTGAAAGATCATAACCGCATCATCATTGACAGTGGTGCAACCACGGCAGCAATGATCCCACATTTAAACGCCAAAAAAGGCTTAGTGGTGATGACCAACGCGCTTTCAATTGCCAACAAGTTACACGAATTGGAAAATGAACCTACGTTATTAATGACGGGGGGTACTTGGGATGCAACGTCAGAAGCGTTCCAAGGGCAAGTTGCAGAGCAAGTATTGCGCTCTTACGACTTTGACCAACTTTTTATTGGCGCCGATGGCATTGACTTGACCAGAGGTACCACAACGTTCAACGAATTAACCGGTTTATCTCAAGTGATGAGCGAAGTGGCGCGTGAAGTGATCGTGGTGATTGAATCAGAAAAAATCGGTCGTCGTATTCCTAACCTTGAGTTACCGTGGCACGTGGTCAATACTTTGATCACCGACAGCAATATAAAAGTTGAAGATAAACAAGTAATTAAGTCTTTAGGCATCAATCTTCTTTGTGCCAAAGCAACAGATTAAATCAAAATAAGGTTTTATTATGTGTGGAATTGTAGGTGCTGTTGCACAACGTGATGTCGCTGACATCTTAATTGAAGGGTTACGTCGCCTTGAATATCGAGGTTATGATTCAGCCGGTATTGCTGTGGTAAACGCACACAACCAATTACAACGCGTTCGTCGTCTTGGTAAAGTGCAAGAACTCGCCAATGCGGTGGCCGAGTCGCCTGTATCGGGTGGTACGGGTATAGCTCACACCCGTTGGGCGACACATGGCATCCCCAGCGAAGTGAACGCTCACCCTCATGTCAGTGCCAACACCATTGCGGTTGTTCATAATGGCATTATTGAAAATCACCAAGCATTAAAAGATAAGCTTATTGGTTTAGGGTATGAATTTGTTTCTCAAACCGATACCGAAGTTATCGCTCATTTGGTTCATCACGAACTTAAAACCGCTGATAGCCTACTTGCGGCTGTACAATCTGCAAGCAAACAATTTGAAGGCGCTTACGGCACCGTGATCATGGATACCCGTGACAATGAGCGCGTTGTTGTTGCTCGCTCAGGTAGCCCATTGGTTATTGGCTACGGCTTAGGCGAGAACTTCCTTGCCTCAGATATGATGGCGTTGTTACCTGTTACCCGTAAATTTGCTTTCTTAGAAGAAGGTGATGTTGCCGAAATCACACGATTTGAGGTGAAAATACTTGATAAAGAAGGTAACAGTGTCGAACGCGACATTAAAGAAGCCGATGTGAACCATGATGCCGGTGATAAAGGTGAGTTTCGTCACTACATGCTAAAAGAAACATACGAGCAACCGACCGCCATCCGTAATACCTTAGAAGGACGCTTTGACGCTGGTAAAATCAGCAATAACGCCTTTGGTAGCAGTGAGGCGGGTGTTAACGCCGATGATATTTTTAAAGAAATAGAACATGTGCAAATCATTGCCTGTGGCACCTCTTATCACTCTGGTATGGTCGCACGTTACTGGCTAGAAGAGCATGCGGGTGTAAGCTGTAACGTGGAAATTGCCAGTGAGTTTCGTTATCGCCAATCGTTTGTGCCAAAAAATGCATTGATTGTCACGATTTCTCAATCAGGTGAAACGGCTGACACTTTAGCGGCATTAAGATTAGCAAAAGACTTAGGCTACAAAGCCAGTTTAAGTATTTGTAACGTACCGGGGTCGTCATTAGTGCGAGAGTCTGACCTTGCTTTTATGACCAAAGCGGGTGCTGAAATTGGCGTTGCCTCAACCAAAGCCTTTACTACCCAACTCGTCGGTTTAATGATGATGACCATTGCTATTGGTCAACACAAAGGCATGAGCGATGAAAAACACCAAGAAATGGTGGCATCGTTAATGAGCTTGCCAAATAAGCTTGAGGAAGTATTATCTCTAGCGAAAGAAATTGAAGACTTGGCAGAAGATTTTGCCGATAAACATCACTCTTTGTTTTTAGGTCGTGGCGATCAGTATCCGATTGCTATGGAAGGGGCGTTAAAACTTAAAGAAATTTCTTATATTCACGCCGAAGCATATGCTGCTGGTGAATTAAAGCATGGTCCGTTAGCCTTAATCGATGCCGATATGCCGGTCATTGTGGTGGCACCGAAAAATGATTTAATTGAAAAGTTAAAGTCCAATGTTGAAGAAGTGCGTGCTCGCGGTGGCTTGATGTATGTTTTTGCCGATCACGATGCCCACTTTGCTTCTGATGACACGATGAAGGTTATTAACGTACCACATTGTGACGATATCATCGCGCCGATTGTCTACACCCTGCCGCTACAGTTATTGTCATATTATGTGGCGATTATTAAAGGTACAGATGTCGACCAACCAAGAAACTTGGCCAAGTCGGTTACCGTTGAGTAATAAAAAACGTAGAAAATGAGGATTTATCCCGTCATTTGAGCGATAAAAAAGGCAACCTATTTTAGGTTGCCTTTTGTTTAGCGGTTCATTTTTACAACGCTAAAGAACCATGCCGACACCATCCTGTCTGAACAAGACAAGTAAAGGCCACGCTGTATGCATTAATTTGCGAGATATTCATAACTTGCTTGTAAGCCAAGCGGTAAACCTAGACCCCAGTACAGCATCAAAAATAGGGTCCAAAGAATTAAAAAGCTAATTGAAAATGGCAACATCATCGCCGTTAACGTACCGATCCCCGCACTGGTCACATAACGCTGACAGAATACAACAACCAATGGAAAATAAGGCATGAGTGGGGTAATGATATTGGTACTGGAATCACCAATACGATAAGCAGCTTGTGCTAAATCCGGCGAAATACCAAGTTGCATTAACATTGGAATAAAAATTGGCGCCAATAAAGCCCATTTCGCAGAAGCACTACCGACAAACAGGTTAATAAAACCAGTAAGAATAATGATCCCAGTAATGGTAATACCCGCAGGTAAAGCCAATTCTTTTAAAAGTGCTGCGCCTTTAACGGCCAACAATATACCCAAGTTAGATTGGCCAAACGCGTAAATAAACTGGGCGATAAAGAACATGATCACCAAGTAATAGCCCATACCAGACATGGCTTTACTCATACCTTCGATAAAATCTTTCGAGCTTTGGAATTTACCAATCACAATGCCATACACCAAACCTGGCACTAAAAATAGTAGAAAAATAAGCGGTACAATCGATTGCATTAATGGTGCTGAAAACGCCGTTAAGGTACCGTCGTCGCCACGCCAAGCCGAGCCTTCAGGCAAGGCGGTTGCAAACAATAAGACTAATCCTGCAACAATAGATAATACTGACCAGCGTAATGCTCGGCGCTCATTTTGCTCTAGTGGCTCCATCGTGGGTAAGTCCGATAAATCCCCATCTAACTCATTTTTTGCAAGTTTAGGCTCAACGATTTTGTCGGTAATAAACCAACCAAGTGCTGTCACCACAAGTGCTGATGCGGTTGTAAAGTAGTAGTTATTTAATGGGTTAAGAACAACATTTGGGTCGAGTAGTTGCGCCCCAGCTTGCGAAATACCTTGCAGCATAGGATCAAGCGCCGAAGGGACAAAGTTGGCAGAAAAACCACCCGAAACCCCGGCAAACGCAGCGGCAATACCGGCAAGCGGATGACGACCGGCAGCATAGAATATCACCCCGCCTAAGGGGATCACCAAGACATACCCCGCATCGACAGCAGAGTGACTGACAATACCTACCAAGATAACCATAGGGGTCAAAAGCCATGTTGCTGTTTTTGCCATAATGGCGCGAAGACCTGCATTAATAAAACCACTGTGTTCGGCAACGCCAATACCCAGCATAGCCACTAATACCACACCAACAGGATGAAAGTGGGAAAAGTTGGTGACCATTTTAGAAAAGAATTCTGTTAACGAAGCGCCAGTTAATTGATTATTAACGAGCAAAGCTTGGCCGCTTCTAGGATCAATGGCATTAAAGTCAACGCCAGATAATAGCCAAGAGAGAAACCAAACGATAAACAGTAAAGAAATAAACAATGCAGCTGGGTCGGGGAGTTTATTTCCCACTACTTCGACTTTGTCGAGAAATCGCTGCACCATAGAAGGTTGAGAGTTATTCATTGATGCGCCTTATTTATTATTATCTGACCTAACACCTTGATGAGAGTTAACGGCCAGTGTTTTTGAAAGTGAACCGGCTAAATATTTTGCCTAAGTAGCGATATTAGCCACCACTTTATTAACAAAAAATTTACCTACCTTATTAAGCCTAAATTATTGTTATATCGCAAGCCTTAAGCACCATCTACGGCATTTATTTTATCTTTTCGTTAGGACTTACATCCCTGCTCCAGAATTAAAAATCCGTCTTATCGGTTTCGCTTTTAAACAAGCAGAGCAAAACGGCAAAAAAAAGGGTAAACCTAAGTTCACCCTTGCAATAACATAATGATAATAATTAATCGTTTACGACACGCATCTCGTTAATTAAATTTTCAGCGCCATCAACGTGTTCCATCGTCCACAACATGAAAGTTGAGGTCACACCTATTGAACGATTAAGCTTTTGGTCATAGTCCCAATCGCCAATGATTGACTCATAAACACCGTCAAACAACAGACCAATTAGCTCGCCTTTACCATTTACAATCGCCGAACCAGAGTTACCACCTGTGGTATCTAAGTCACATAAAAAGTTTAATGGAATGGTGCCGAGCTTTTCATCCATATAGCGACCATATTCTTTCGCTCTTGCCGGCTTTAACAGACTTTCTTGTAAGTCAAATTCGGCATCACCTGGAATATATTTCGCCAGCATACCTTCTAAGGTTGTAAATGGACTTGCGTGCAAACCGTCTTGCGGAGAATAACCTTGAACGGTACCAAAGGTAATACGCAAAGTACTGTTGGCGTCAGCATAAACGGCTTCACCTTTGCTCTTTTTATAGGCAATCAACGCCTGCATGTATTGCGGCATTAACTTGCGGATTTCACCCGCTAGATTTTCACTTTGCGTTTCTTCGTTCATGTCATGGTCAAATGTGGCAACAGCAAATTGAATATATGGGTCGTCACTGTTTTTAAAGTCTTCCACAGACTTATTCATCCAAGCCATACGCATTTCAACATCGTCTAACTGAGTGTTGCTGTGCATGTTGTCTAAGATCTTTTCAACCTTGGCCTTATCAAAGCCATTTTTTAACTCAAAGATTTCATCGTAAACCGCAACACGCTCTGATTTATCTAGCGCTGCGTACTGCTCTAAGAAATGTAGCATGACTGCTTTGTCGACTTTCGCCACATAGCTTTTGTTCATCGCTTTAAGACCTTGTTCAATACGTTTTAAATCACGTTCTTGATAGCCGGCTTTACGCTTTGCATCATCTTTAGTGCGCTCATGCGCTAAACGGTATAAACGCTTGCTGACACTCCACAAGTTGGTTCTGCCGATGTAACCTAATAATAAATCACGTTCTTTATTGGTTTGTTGCTGGCCAATTAAATCATTTAATTGCGCTATCACATCACCGTATTGTGCTTTTCGTGAAGTCGATGCATTAATCCAATCGAGCAATTCTTGTTCCAGAGTATCTTTGCGCACTTGAGTGCCCGACTTTTGGTAACTGTTAATCATACCACCATAGTTTTTAGCGTAGTTAGCAAGACCGGCAATGGTAGACTGATACTTAATACGCTCGTCACTTCCCTCTTCGGTTACAGCTTTGATCACATCAATGTACTCTTCACGGTATTGTTTTGCTGTTGGGTAAGCCCACGTAAAGGTGTTGCGCATCGTATCGGCTAGACGATAACGATTAGTGCTACCAGGAAAACCTAACGCCATTACAAAGTCGCCTTTATCAATGCTGTCTGCGTTGACTTTTAAGAACGATTTAGGTTGGTATGGGATATTGTCTTCACTATGATCTGCAGGACGTCCATCAGGACCAACATAGGCACGGTACATAGCCCAGTCGCCTGTATGACGTGGCCACATCCAGTTATCGGTGTCACCACCAAATTTACCAACCGTATCTGATGGTGCATACGCTAAGCGTACATCTTTGATGGTTAAAGATTTAATCAGGTAATATTCTAACCCGGCATGAAAACTGCGCACGCTACAACGGTAATCTTTATCTTCTTCACATTCGGCAACTAACGCTTTGCGACGATCTTCAATTTGGTCAAAGTACACTTTACCGCTTTGAGATTTATCAATATCACCGGTAATTTTATCGGTCACATCAACAATGTCCTCAATGATATACATCCGCGAGCCAGGACGTGCTGGTAATTCTTGGTCCAAGCTTTTGGCTACAAAGCCATTTTTGAGCAAGTTATTGTCTTGCGTTGAATTGTAGCCAATGGAACCATACGCACAGTGATGGTTGGTCACCACTAGGCCTTTAGGCGAGATAAACGAGGCACTACACCCCCCTAAACTCACGATGGCATTCATTGGAAATTGATCAAACTGTTGCATGCTTGACGGGTCAATCTCTAACCCTTTTTGTTTTAGCTGTTGCGCAATTTGTGGTAATTGATTAGGTTGCCACATACCTTCTACTGCATAAGATAATGCTGGAACTGCCATTAAACCGGCAATCATAACTGAGCTTAACTTCTTCACGACATATCCTTATATGTTCTATTTTATTATGTTCTTCAATAGCCTATCACAACATATTAGCTTGGCGAAAACTAATATCGAAGAGCGATGTTTTGAAAGTGTATTTTTAATTGGTATAACGAAAATAACTATCTATGCTGTTTATATTCCAATTTTATGTAATACTCCCCAATTGCAAATAACAAAGACAACTAGCGTACCAAGTCATTCGCTTATATTATCTTTGAATGAATACGACAGGAGAGCAAATGGTTATCCCTGAGAACAGCAGCATCGTTATTTTTGGCGCTTCTGGCGACTTAACATTTCGTAAATTAATCCCAGCGCTGTACCACCTCTATTCCTATAACCAATTACCAAAGGTTTTTCAAATTATCGGGGTCAGCCGTACCGAGTATAGTGATCAATCATTTCGTCAGAAATTAAAAACATCATTACAAGAGCTTGAAAAAACCGAACCCGACATATTAGATGCTTTTATTGAGCATTTGCATTACCAATCGGTTAACACATCGGACAGTGACGATTACCATCGCTTAGTTAATCGACTCGAAAGCTTGGCAACAGAGCGCGGTATAACCGAACTTAACACCCTATTTTATTTGGCCACCCCGCCAAGCCTTTACAGTATCATTTCGGCAAGTCTCGCTAAGCACAAGCTAAATAAGGAAAACAATGGTTGGAAGCGTCTGATCATTGAAAAGCCATTTGGTTATGATCTCGCCTCGGCAAAAGCGTTAGATATAGAAATCCAGCGACACTTTCAAGAACATCAAATTTATCGAATCGATCATTATCTCGGTAAAGAAACGGTGCAAAATTTATTGGTCTTTCGTTTTTCAAACGCCATGTTTGAACCGCTGTGGAATCGAAACTTTATTGATTACGTAGAAATTACCGGTGCAGAATATTTGGGGGTTGAAGAAAGAGGCGGGTATTACGATGGCTCTGGTGCCGTTCGCGATATGTTGCAAAACCACTTATTACAAGTATTGGCAATGGTAGCGATGGAGCCACCAGCACAAATTAACGCTAATTCGATGCGCGATGAAGTGGTTAAAGTATTGCAGTGTTTACAACCCTTATCGCAACACGACTTAGAAAATAATTTGGTGCTTGGGCAGTATACGGGCTCTGATGTACGAGGTAATTTTTTACCCGGTTATCGTGAAGAATCTGGGGTTGCTAAAGACTCTCGAACCGAGACCTATGTTGGGTTAAAAATGCACATCAATAACTGGCGTTGGAACGGGGTACCTTTTTACGTTCGCACCGGCAAACGTTTACCCACTCGAGTAACCGAGGTGGTTTTGCATTTTAATAAAACCCCGCACCCAGTCTTTGGTCAAGATGCGCCCAAAAACAAACTCATTTTAAGAATTCAGCCCGATGAAGGTATTCAAATAAGCTTTGGCCTAAAAGAACCCGGCGCTGGTTTTCATGCCAAAGAAGTCAAAATGAATTTTCAGTATGCTTCGCTAGAAGAAACCCAAATGCTGACCGCATATGAGCGTTTACTTTTAGATGCACTTAATGGCGATGCCACCTTATTTGCGAGAAACGATGCAGTGTTAGCGTCATGGGATTTCGTGCAACCGATCTTAGACTTTAAGCAAGACCCACGCGCCTTATTTGGATACGCCTGCGGTACTTGGGGACCAAAAGAGTCGGATTTATTGTTAAAAAGAGATCAACGAAAATGGCGTTTTCCATGTAAAAACTTAACCGATACAGACTATTGCGAGCTGTAACGAATATATTCAAGTCAATAATTTAAGCTCTCAAATAGAGAGTAGATAGCAACATAATTGGAGATAAAAATGAAAGGAGATATTGGGGTTATCGGCCTAGCCGTTATGGGGCAAAACCTTATCCTTAATATGAACGATCATGGCTTTAAAGTGATCGCCCATAACCGTACCACAACCAAAGTAGATGAGTTTCTGCAAGGGCCTGCTAAAGGCACCAATATTGAAGGGGCATACTCTCTAGAGGAGTTGGTAGAAAAATTAGAAAAACCTCGTAAAGTCATGCTTATGGTACGTGCTGGTGCCGTAGTAGATGCCTTTATTGACAACCTAGTACCACTATTAGACCAGGGTGATATCATCATCGACGGCGGTAATACCAACTACCCTGACACCAACCGACGTGTAACCACACTTGCTGAAAAAGGTATTCACTTTATTGGTACGGGTGTATCGGGTGGTGAAGAGGGCGCTCGCTTTGGTCCGTCCATCATGCCAGGTGGCTCTGCTGACGCATGGCCAAGTGTGAAACCTATTTTCCAAGCCATCTCAGCGAAAACCGAAGCTGGTGAACCTTGCTGTGACTGGGTTGGTAACGATGGTGCGGGTCACTTTGTGAAAATGGTGCACAATGGCATTGAATACGGTGATATGCAGTTAATTTGTGAAGCCTACCAGTTTATGAAAGATGGCCTTGGCATGACTGCAGATGAAATGCAGGCTGTATTTGCGAAATGGAATACGACCGAATTAGACAGTTACTTGGTTGAAATCACCGCCGACATTTTAGGCTTCAAAGATCAAGATGGTGAGCCTTTAGTTGAGAAAATCTTAGACACGGCGGGCCAAAAAGGTACAGGAAAATGGACCGGTATTAACGCCCTGGATCTAGGCATTCCACTGACTTTAATTTCTGAGTCTGTATTCTCTCGTTGTCTATCCGCATTGAAAGATCAGCGTGTGCTTGCAGAGCAGCAATTTAGCCCGAAAAGCACCAAGGTTGATGGCGACAAGCAAGCGTGGGTTGATGCCCTACAGCAAGCGTTACTGGCGTCAAAAATCATTTCATATGCACAAGGCTTTATGCTGATGCGCGAAGCATCAAACGAGAACAACTGGGATCTTAACTATGGTAATGTTGCCCTCATGTGGCGTGGTGGTTGTATTATCCGCTCTGCATTTTTAGGTAATATTCGCGATGCATTTGAAGCAAATCCTGAGTTGGCTTTCTTAGGTTCGGATCAATACTTTAAAGAGATTCTAGAAAACTGCTTAAGTGCATGGCGAAAAGTCGCGGCCAAATCGATGGAAGTTGGCATTCCAATGCCTTGTACCACATCGGCATTAACCTTCCTCGATGGTTACACCACTGCCCGCTTACCAGCGAACTTATTGCAAGCGCAACGTGACTATTTTGGTGCTCACACCTATGAACGCATTGATCGTGACCGTGGTGAGTTTTTCCATACCAATTGGACAGGTACTGGTGGTAACACGGCATCAACCACCTACGATGTTTAATATAAAAAATTGATTAAACACAAAATGGGGCGTTAAGCCCCATTTTTATCGCAAATGCTGCCATATTAAAGCCCAAGCGCACTATATAGAGCAGCTTATCTACGAATTTTTACCTATTAATGAAATACCCTTTGTTTTTGTCATAATGCCCCCATCTAAGCTATATCGGCAAAACGAATCCAATTGGATTCAAACATTTCCCAAACAGAAAGGTATCATAATGAAATTTAGCTATCTAAATCCTACTCAAATTCAATTTGGCCAAGGCCAAATTGCTAGCATCGCATCCCTTATTCCTCAAGACAAAAAAATCATGGTGATATATGGTGGTGGCTCGATAAAACACAATGGTGTTTACGATCAGGTTAAAGACGCTTTATCAGATCATACTTGGGTTGAATTTTCAGGTGTTGAGCCAAACCCAACAGTAGAAACGCTCGATAAAGCAGTTGCGATATGTAAGTCTGAGCAGGTTGAATATGTGCTTGCAGTGGGTGGTGGCTCGGTTATAGATGGTGCCAAATATGTTGTCGCAGCCGCTCACTATGACGGTGACGGCTGGGACATATTAACCGGTAAATATCACGTTAAGACCGCCATTCCTATGGGGTGTATTTTAACCTTACCGGCAACCGGTTCTGAGTCAAACTCAGGCTCTGTGATCAGCAAAGCAGCCACCAAAGATAAACTTGCCTTTATGCATCCAGCGGTGCAACCTAAATTTGCGGTTATGGATCCCGATGTGATGAAAACGTTACCTGAGCGTCAGTTAGTCAACGGTCTGGTCGATGCCTTTGTTCATATCTGTGAACAATACCTTACTTTCCCAGCAGGGAATATGGTTCAAGATGGCTTTGCTGAAGCCTTACTGAAAAACTTACTGGTATTGGCAAAAGACTTTGACCATAGAGACCAAGATCAGTGGCGCGCAAATTTAATGTATACCGCAAACCAAGCATTAAATGGTCTGATTGGTTCAGGGGTGGCGCACGATTGGGCAACACATATGATAGGCCACGAATTAACCGCGCTTTATGGTGTCGATCATGCTCGTAGTCTGGCCATTGTACAACCGTCATTATTGCGAAATCAGTTGTCGCATAAACAAGCAAAACTCGAGCAAATGGGCAGAAATGTCTTTAACTTGCCTAGTTCCGACTCGTTAGCTAATGACACCATAGATGCCATTGAAGCGTTTTATCATAGCTTAAATGTCGCCACTCAGTTAACAGAGTATCAAGGGGATAAAAACGATGCTGTTGACGCCATTTTAGTTCAGCTAAAAAACCACGGTATGACGGCCTTAGGTGAACATCAGGCGATTACCCTAGCGCATTCAAAACAAATTTTGCAACACGCCGTTGCGTAACGTTACTTTTAGCTTTTAGCTTTTAGCTTTTAGCTTTTAGCAAGACCAACTAAAAAGTCAGTGCAATGCACTGACTTTTGTATGATAAAACTGTTTATCAATGATTTAACGATTATTTATCGCCACGTCCCATAAACTTATGCTCGGCGGTATTTACTTTCACTCGATCGCCCACCGAAATATGCTCAGGCACTTGAATTGTTAAGCCTGTCGACAATTTAGCCGGCTTGGTGCGAGCACTTGCTGAAGCGCCTTTAATGGAAGGATCTGTTTCAAGCACTTCTAAATCAACACTGGCTGGTAAATCAATACCAACGGGATTGCCATCAACAATAATGACTTGCAACCCTTGCGTATCTTCGCTGATAAACAAAGCTTCTTCTTCAATGTTCTCTTTGTTTAAGCTGTATTGCGAATAATCTTCATTGTCCATAAAAACATATTCGTCACCGTCAAGGTAAGAGAACATCACTTGGCGGCGAATTAAATCGGCAAGATTTAACATATCGCTGTCTTTAAAAGTCTCATCCACTTTTGCTCCGGTCACCACATTGTACATGCGCATACGGTATAAACTACCACCGGCGCGCCCTTGCGGGACTGAGCGTTCAATATCTCGGATCACATACACACTGTTATTGTATTCAATTGCAGTATTCTTTTTAATTTCACTGGCCTTTGGCATGATCTATTTCCTTTCAAAATATATAGCCAAAAAGGTACCACGAGAATGATAAACTGCAAGTTATTTCAATCAAAACAATGAATATCAAGCCAATATTTGCTCAATAAGGAAGTGACTTAAGGGCGAATGTTAAAATAACCAAACTCGCTTATGGGTTGATGAACAAATAAAAAAAATGCCAAGCTTAAAGCTTGGCATTTTTTAACCGGCAGTGGTAACGACTTAACATTGGTTACTTTTGTTGGTATTGCTTAATGCTTGGTTGTGACCATTAATGGTGTAAGCTTGTTTATCAAGCAAGCAAGCATCTTGCTTTGCATCTGCTGATAATACTTTAACACCGTTTAGGCTCGAAAAATGTTGTTCTGTTTGATGGGTATTGGCACAACCACTCAACACAGTTGCAACAAGAATGGCATATAGTTTCACGATTCATCTCCTTGAAAACAACCAGGCTTAAAATTGATTATTGTAAAGTAAAAGCGCCCAGCCGTAAGCCTTGTAGATTACATTTAAGACCCATTCTATTCAAGCTTTTGAATCAGATGTAACGCCAAAACAACATTATTGTTAATGCAGGCTCGCGCTCTTCGCTTAGTTTCGTTCAGAGTTTCGCCAGTTAAAAACCCCAACGCCGTTTTAACAACCCAAAGCCCCCTAGAAATCTTGCGGTCTTTGGTTACAATGATACCAAGTTAACAAAATCAATAGGAAAAACCATGGCCAGTGTATTTACTCACATTATTGACGGCAATTTACCCGGGCACTTTGTTTACCAAGACGAATTAGCCATTGCTATTATGACCATAGAGCCGATTCGAGCAGGGCACGTTTTGGTGATCCCAAAACAGGAAATCGATCATTTCGATGATTTACCCGAGTCGTTAGCGGCGCATTTAATGAATGTGAGCCAACGTGTCAGTAAAGCGATTAAAAAAGCTTTTCCCGCCAAACGGGTTGGTTTGTTTATTGCTGGTTTAGAAGTTCCTCATACCCATATTCACTTGGTACCAATGGATAGTATGTCTGACTTGGACTTAAGTAGAGCGACTCCTACCGACCATCAGGCTCTAGCCGAAGCAGCGAAAAGCATTGCCGCCAACCTGTAACATCTAGTATTAACAGGCTGACATTTATGAGTGAAGACAGGCGCTTTAATCGGCGTTGTCTTCACCACCCAAAGGGCTAACGCCAACCGCTCCCCAAAATTGACTTGTAGCTGCTCACCAAAGCTTGTTTATATATCTATTGCCTTAGCGCATTTTCATTATTCTATTTTATAGATTATCATCTTTAGTATTAATAAATTTCCCTTTGCAGTTCGGATCCATAATATAGCCAATTAACCACTTAGCCATTGGAGCACGTATGTTCAGTAACAAAGAAGGTCAACACGTCCCGTCATCAGAATTTATTACTCGAGAGAATAATGAGTGGGTGAAATTAACTACAGATCAATTATTTAAAGACAAAACCGTGATTGTTTTTTCATTACCTGGGGCGTTCACGCCAACCTGTTCATCAACGCATTTACCAAGATTTAATGAACTGGCACATACCTTTAAGGAAAATGGTGTCGACGATATTATTTGCCTATCGGTGAACGACCCGTTTGTCATGAATGCCTGGTGGGCAGCGCAAAACGCCGCCAACATCCGGTTGTTGCCCGATGGTAATGGTGACTTTACCGATGGCATGGGCATGTTAGTCGATAAACGAGATTTAGGCTTTGGCAAACGCAGCTGGCGATACTCGATGCTGGTCAAAAATGGCGTTATTGACAAAATGTTTATTGAACAAAATGTACCTGGTGACCCATTTGAAGTATCGGATGCCGACACCATGCTTAATTACATCAACCCAAATGCCGTTAAGCCATTACCGGTTAGTATCTTTACCAAACCAGGTTGCCCATTTTGTTTAAAAGCCAAACAGTTATTAACTGAAAAAGGCATCGGATTTGAGGAAATCACCTTGGATAACAACATCAGTTTAACATCGCTTAAAGCCATTACAGGGCGAGACACTGTACCGCAGGTGTTTATCGATGGAAAACATATTGGTGGCAGTGATGATTTAGTCCAATACCTAAACTAATATCGCCCCATAAAAGCAAACTAAGCCTTAATCAATGACCACAACTGATTAAGGCTTTTTTATTTGCTAAGGAATAATGTTAGACTCAAGTTATATTTTATCTGGCTAGGAAATAGGCCTATACAAACGGTCCCCTGGTCAAGTTTGGGAGAGTCCGATGGACAACCAACCTTATAATCCATTACATGGCATTACATTAGCCAAAATCGTCACCGATTTAGAGCAACATTTTGGCTTTGAACGTTTAGCCAAAGAAATAAACATCCGCTGCTTTAGCGATCAACCTAGCATAAAATCAAGCTTAAAATTCTTGCGTAAAACACCTTGGGCGAGAGACAAAGTCGAGCAGTTTTATATCAAAAACAAGCACAAAATTAATGGCTAAGCTCAACTAAAAAACCTAAGCCAATAGCAACAAATATCAATAGCAATCAACATAAGTTATACCCATGAGCCAAATTCCTGATCACATTGTTTATCAAATTCGTCCAGAAAAACCTAACGCTCACTTATATGAAGTGAGTATTGAAATTGCCGAACATGCACAGCAACATTTAACCTTGAGCCTGCCGGCTTGGTTGCCTGGATCCTATATGATTAGGGATTTTGCTAAGAATATTGTGACATTTAACGTCTGCGATAAAAATGGCAAGCCTATAGCGTATCAAAAAACCGACAAACAAACTTGGCAGTTATGCACCAATGGAGTGGCCATTATTGTGCGTTATCAAGTCTATGCCTTTGATACCTCAGTAAGAACAGCTTATTTAGATAATCAGCGAGGTTTTTTCAATGGCAGCTCCACCTTTTTATGTGTTGAAGAGTTTAAGCATTTGCCATGTAAAGTTAACCTTCTTGCACCTTATGATCACAGCGCTTGGTGTATAGCAACAGGGCTGACTCGAGCGACCTCGACAAAAATAGGTGAATTTGGTGCATATTTTGCCGATGATTATGCCCACTTAATTGATTGCCCTGTTGAAATGGGCAACTTCGATGTTATTTCATTTAACGTCTATGGGATTGATCATTATCTGGTATTAGCCGGTAAAAATTATGCTGATCACGAACGATTAAAACGTGATTTAACCCTTCTGTGTCAGCATCATATCGATCTCTTTGAACAGGCACCTTTTAGCGAATACTGGTTTTTAACAAATGTGGTTGAAAGTGGCTTTGGTGGCTTAGAGCATAAAAACTCGACCGCGCTTATTTGCAGTCGTTCAGACTTACCCAATAAAAACCGCCCCGAGCAACTCAGTGATGGCTACAAAACCTTCTTATCGCTATGCTCACATGAATACTTTCATGCTTGGAACGTTTGTCGCATCAAACCTGCTGAATTTAGCACGATGGATTTAAGTCAAGAAATACATACCACCCAACTCTGGGCCTACGAAGGCATCACTTCGTACTATGACGACTACTCTTTATATCGCACAGGCATCATTACCCAAGAAGACTATTTCGAACTACTGTCGAAAACGTTTACCCGAGTATCTCGTGGCCAGGGTGAATTAAAACAATCGTTAACAGAATCTAGCTTTGACACTTGGACTAAGTTTTACAAACAAGGCCCTGATGCGGTCAATAATATCGTCAGTTATTACACTAAAGGAGCGATGTTTGCATTATGGTTAGATTTAACCATACGCCAACACTCAGATCATAACTACAGCTTAGACAATGTGATGAAGCTACTATGGCAACATCATGGCAAAACCAATATAGGCACGGTAGAAGAAGACTTTATCAGCTATGCGAATCAACTTTGCCAAACGGATATCCGGGCAGATTTTCAGCAGAAAATCTATCAATCCGAGCGTATTGACCTAACCGAACTGTTGGCCACACAAGGTATCACCTTATCGCGAGTACCGTATCTTGATTTAAATTCACCAACGTCGGCTAAAGACGATGAAGCCAAACCGTATTTAGGTTGCTTTTATCAACAAACACCATTGGGTTTAAAATTGACTCAAGTGGAAGAAAACTCGCCGGCAGAGCAAGCAGGACTCGCGGTTAATGACACCATAATTGCCATCGACCAGATTCAATTAAGTCATCAAAGTTTGACCGACTTATTAACGCAAGTGGGTGTAAATACCCCGTTAAGTTGTCACTATTTTCGTGACAACGCATTAATAGAAACGCGGATCACCCCAATAAACGACCCTAAACTGGCGGTTCGTTTATCTTCTGACAGCAGCAACCTAAGTCGTCACTGGCCGACACCAACAAAAGTTAACAACTAGCAAAAAGTGAGCATTTGCAAACCCAGAAGCAGCCTGATAATCGAAGAAAAACGCATTTTAATCCCTATGTAGCCTTAATTGGGCGCGAATAGGGCATGAAGTTGAGCTGAATCAAGCGAGCGCAACCGCCAAAAATGTACTCTTACGGGTTCTGGAGGTTGCAATGATTATTCAACATTTAGAAACATCGATAAAATCAAAACAGTTAGAGCTAAATGAGCGACTGGCAGAACTTACTGAGCAATTAAATCAACACCAAACTGGTCGGTTGAATTTACACTCGATAAGTCAATTAAAGCTACAAACCGAAGAAGAGTTAAAGCGTTTAGCTGAGACTTTAAAGCTCATTAGTAATTAATATTTTGTACAGCCTGTTTCCAAGGCTGTTTTTTTTATTCCTCGACGTTATTTCCCCCGCCACAATAAAACATCAAAGATATTTGATTTTATTGTGAGTTTTAAAAAAATTCTGCTATTTTAAGTTAGTGTGTGTTAGATTTTTATTTGGGTAATCCCATCTGTACTTAACTCAAGTGTCAGCTCATTGTTTGCTGCTAGACGTCTTGGCACTGGTTTAAAAATAAGAATAAGTCTGATTATGGCAAAAAAACCTGATTTAACGAATGAAGTAGACGAGCAATTACAGTTGCTCGCTGGTGATATATTTATCCAACTAGAAGAGCGAGTGAGCGCTATTCTGGACAAACTCATCGAACAAGCCGATGCCGATAAATCAGCGGCTTTAGAAGCACAAAGAATTGAGCTTTTACAATCTAAAAAAGCCAACGACTCGCAACAAAAATACAGTCAAACATCTCAGTTACAAGCAGAAATTGAGCAACAAAAGCAAACTAACCTTGAGCTCAGCGAAAAAGTAGAAAACCTAGAGCAAAGCCTTCTGCAGTTTGAAACAGAAAACCAATCCTTAAGCGATGAAATAAAACTAACCAACGACAACAGAAAATTATTGCAATCTCAGCTCGAGCCGTTAAATAAAGACAACCAACAGTTAAACAAAGATAAAGAAAAACTGAGTCAACAGCTAAACGACATTCAACGTCAGTTTGATAACTTAAGTGAAAGTAGCCAACAACAAATCGAAGAGTTAATCGCTCAAGTGTCGACATATCAACAAGGTAGCGGCGATATTGAAGCCCAACTATCACAAACATCTGATTTATTAAGCTCTAAAACGGCGGCCTTAACTGAGCTCAAGAACGAGCACCAACAATTATTAGAAGACTTTGAACAACACAAGCGCTTATCAGCAAAGCATGATGACCAAGATAGTGAATTTAAAAAAGAGATCCAGGCATTAAATAAAAACATTGCGACCAAAACCCAAAAAATAACGTCGCTAACAAAAAAATTAGAAACGTCTAAAACTCGCGAAAACAAGCAAAAACAAAAAATTAGCACGCAAGATAAACAGCTTGAACGTTTAAACAACGAACTTGAACAAGCACAAAAAGAACAAGACAAACAGCTGAAACAGTCAAACAACGAATTAAAGCAAGTTAAACAACAACACGAGCAACAAGCTAACCTGTTAAATAGCGAATTGGAGAAGCTCAAGAAAGAGCACAAATCGTTATGGCTAAAGCACGACACATTAACCGACCAATTAGCTTTAAGTGAAGAAAAAGTAGCCTCCCTGACCAGTCAAAAAGACAAGCTCAGCCAAAAGCTCAGTGTCACTCGTCAAGAAAGCTCTGATACCTTACTGGAAACCAAGCAAGCACATCAAAAACAAATCAAACATATCGAAACCACCTTAGGTCAACAAATTGAAGAGCAATTGCAAGAGCTTGATAGAACTCAAAAACAATTGAGTGATAGTCAGGAAACGTTGAGCGAATACAAAGCCGATATGGAAAATAAATTGGCAAACTTAGAACAACAAAACAAACGCTTAAATCAACAAATAGAGCAGCAAAAAGAAGATCATAAACAAAGCTTTAAAGAAGTAGAAGAGCTTACTCAACAGCTTCAAAAACAAGAAGATAAGTTCAATCAATACATTGAAAAGAGCGCCCAAATCAAATCCAGACAAGATGAAGATTATGATAAATTTAGGGAAACGATGAAAGATTTGCGTGATGAGAATACCGAACTTAAACGCCAGCTCAATGACACCGTTAGTGACTTAGAAAACAAATTGACGGAATATCGATTAAAATTTGAATACGCCCAAAAACAAATTGCATTAAGTTAATGCAATCTCCTGCCAATGCAATTAAACGGATACTTTTGAGGTATCCGTTTTCGTTTTTGCCGTCTTCATCTATGATCTAAGATCAGGATTTAAACCAGACAACTCAATTAAGGAGCTAACAAACATGAGCGAATATACTCCCCCTAAGATTTGGCAATGGGAGCCTGGTAATGGTGGTGCTTTTGCCAACATCAATCGGCCGATTTCAGGCGCGACTCATGACAAGCCCTTACCTGTTGGCAAACATCCGCTGCAATTGTATTCTCTTGGCACCCCAAACGGCGTCAAAGTCACCATTATGCTCGAAGAGTTGTTAGCACTTGGCATCAAAGAAGCCGAATATGACGCTCATTTGATTCGGATTCAAGAAGGTGAACAGTTTTCTAGCGGTTTTGTTGCGCTCAACCCCAACTCCAAAATCCCAGCCTTATGCGATACCACCACAGAGCCGGCAACGCGAGTGTTTGAGTCGGGATCTATTTTACTTTACTTAGGCGAAAAATTTGGCCAGTTTATTCCGGCACAATTAGCACAGCGCACCCAATGTTTAAATTGGTTGTTCTGGCAAATGGGTAGTGCGCCTATGCTAGGCGGTGGTTTTGGTCACTTCTATGCCTATGCCCCTGAAAAATTTGAATACCCAATTAATCGCTTTGCCATGGAAGTAAAACGCCAGCTAGATGTTTTAGACAAGCATTTGGCCATGAACCAATTTATGGCTGGTGACGAGTACACCATTGCAGATATGGCAATTTGGCCTTGGTACGGGGCTCTGGCCACCAATAAAGTCTATGAGGCGGCCGAGTTTCTGCAGGCTCATGAATATAAGCATCTGCTAAGGTGGACTGAAGAAATAAACCAACGACCCGCGGTAAAACGTGGCCGCATGGTAAATCGAACATGGGGTGAGCCAGAAGAGCAACTGCATGAACGTCATCATGCCAGTGACTTTGAATTAAAAACTCAAGACAAAATCGCACCAGAACAAGATTAAGCAAGTAATTGTATTTATTGAGTTCAAGCTTTTTGAATACTGTATTTAGGTATATAATTGCAGTATTCATTTTTAGCCTTGGAATATAAGGTGTCGATAAAACTCCCATTAAATACGTTGTCTTTTTGGCAACAAACCGCTTTTGCCGCTTGCCTGCTTGAACGTATGCTTCCAAATTATGCGATGTTCTCTGAAGCCGTTGAATTTGGCGATGCGAATCTTTTGCGCAACCAATTAAACTTAATTTGGCAACGATTAGAACAAGGTCAGATCAAAATTAATTACGCTGCCCAATTAGAAAAGCTCGAAGACATTATTCCTGATGTTGACGATTATGATTTTTTTGGCGTCTATCCGGCTCTTGATACATGTATGGCAATGGGCTCGCTACTTCAAGGAATGCAAGATAACGACGATAGCACCTTATTAAATGTGCCTTTGCTATCTATTAACAGCGTTCGTCATTATGTTCAGTTACTGTTAGCACAAGAGCATCAACAACAAGAAGAAATTGTTTTAAAAGAAGCCGATATAGAAGAGCATCCGCTAATGGTTTGGGAGCGTGAGACCCAACAAGAAGCGTTTGACGTATTGCAGCAGGCCGCACAAAATAAAAGCACCTGCCAACAATTGAAAGCCTTGGTGTTAGAGGAAAAAATCAGTAACTTAGGCATTGAGTATTAAATTGACCGATATTTTTTCGACTATCCTTAACATAACCTCTGTTATTTAATGATAGGAAAAACAATGTCAGATCATCATACTTACAAGAAACTTGAAGTGGTAGGCTCTTCCCCTAATTCGATAGAAGAAGCCATTGAAAATGCCTTAGCCGAATGCGCTAAAACGATTTCTCATTTAAATTGGTTTGAAGTGGTCGAAACTCGAGGCCATATTGTTGACGGCAAAGTGGGTCATTATCAAGTAACCATTAAAGTTGGTTTTCGCCTTAAATACAGCTAGTAAAAGTACAAAAATACAGGTTGAGCAGCTATAAACAGCCCTATTCAACCTGTATTTTTTTCAGCACTTCTAGGCCATCGACTATCAATAAAACAACGTTTTAGCCACCTTGATACAAGCGGTAGGTTACTTGTCCTGCGACTTTTTGTTTTAATAACTGCCAATGGGCAGGCACCGCCAATTCTCCTTTTTCCGATTCTGTCTCTATGTAAATCAACGCATCGGGGTTTAATAACTGTTGTTGCTCTAATAGGCTTACAACTTTTTCAACCAGACCTAAACGAAAAGGCGGATCAATGAATACCAGATCAAAACCTTGCTTTGCTTGCAGTAAATATTGATTTACATCTTGATTTAACACTGTCGCATTATCAGCTTTAAGTAACGCTATGTTTTGTTTAAGCTGGTTCGCAACTTTTGTCGACAACTCAATAAAGCTGACCTCTTTAGCGCCACGAGATAAGGCTTCAAAGCCTAAGCTACCAGAGCCTGCGAAGCAATCAAGACAGCGTGCATCGACAATGTCGCTAGTGAGCCAATTAAATACCGTCTCTTTGACTCTGTCCGTAGTTGGACGCAGCCCATCACTTAATAACACAGGCAGTTTTCGACCACGATGCTTGCCTGCAATAATCCTAACTTGGCCCGTTGGTTGCGCCGTTTTCGCTTTAGAATATTTCGCCATAAACCTTTTTTATACAGTATCCAGATATAATGGTATTATAACGGCAATAAAGGGAACTTTATGCCCATTTATTTAGATAAAGCGAAATAAGGCGACTTTTTTCGCTTAAACGACACGTCAATCATCAACTAGAATACGAAGCATTATGGCAAAGAAAAAAGGTTTTTTTTCCTGGTTAAAAAAAGATAAAACGGCAGAACACGTCGAACAAACAACATCTGAGCAACAACAAAGCCCTGAGCAAACCGAGGTTGATTCGAGTTCTGTGTCGCCGGTAAATGAGCCGCTAGAGACGGTTGATGAAAATGCAAACCCGATGGCCCCAGAAAGTAGCGATGCTAAGGTAAACCCGACGGCAGCTCACAAAGCAGAAGCAGAAGCAGAAGCAGAAGCAGAAGCAGAAGCAGAAGCAGAAGCAGAAGCAGAAGCAGAAGCAGAAGCAGAAGCAGAAGCAGAAGCAGAAGCAGAAGCAGAAGCAGAAGCAGAAGCAGAAGCAGAAGCAGAAGCAGAAGCAGAAGCAGAAGCAGAAGCAGAAGCAGAAGCAGAAGCAGAAGCAGAAAAGTCTAAACCTGAACCCCTACCAGAACAAGAAAAAACCGGTTTTTTTACCCGCCTAAAACAAGGTTTATTTAAGACGCGCCAGTCGCTTGGTGGTGGAATTTTCGATTTATTTCGTGGTAAAAAAATCGATGATGAGCTGTTTGAAGAGCTCGAAACTCAGCTTTTACTTGCCGATGTCGGGATGGAAACAACCCAAAAGATCATTGATGCGTTAACAGAATCAGCTTCACGCAAGCAACTTAAAGATGGTGAAGCACTTTATGAGTTGTTAAAAGCAGAAATGCAAAAAATTCTCGACAACATTGATGCGCCTAAACACCCTGAACCTGAAGGCTTAAGAGTTATTTTAATGGTAGGTGTTAACGGTGTTGGAAAAACCACCACCATTGGTAAGCTAGCAAAACAGTTTCAAAGCCAAGGTAAATCGGTGATGTTAGCGGCCGGTGATACTTTCCGTGCGGCAGCAGTAGAACAACTGCAAGTATGGGGTGAGCGCAATAATATTCCGGTAGTTGCCCAACATACCGGTGCCGACAGTGCCTCAGTTATCTTCGATGCCGTAAACTCAGCAAAAAGCAAAGGTTGTGACATTTTAATTGCCGATACCGCTGGTCGTTTACAAAACAAGGCTCACCTAATGGAAGAGTTGAAAAAAGTCGTTAGGGTAATGAAAAAGATTGACCCACAAGCACCTCACGAAGTGATGCTGACCCTGGATGCGGGGACCGGACAAAATGCCCTTAGCCAAACCAAGTTATTTGACCAAGCCGTCGGCTTAACCAGCATTAATTTGACCAAACTTGATGGGACGGCCAAAGGTGGTGTCATCTTTGCACTAGCTGATCAGTATAAGTTACCCATTGGCTACCTTGGTGTCGGTGAAGGTATTGATGACTTGCGCCCATTCAACAGTAAAGAATTTATCGAAGCCTTATTTGAAAAATAACCCCTCTTTTCGCCGCCACTCTAGTGTTAAAGATTGGAGTGGCGCCTTGTCATCCTTTAAATATCTACCCTTATTATTAAATCGGAGCTCGCTAATCACCGAACTTGGTATTTTTTTGTTCAAATTTCATTGGTTTTTCAGTAGGCTATAACAGCATAGACCTCAACAACAAAAATATAATGGCTCATGATTCATTTTAATTCGGTAAACAAAACCTACCCAGGCGGTTTCAGCGCTTTAAAAAATATCAATTTTAAAATGCAAAGCGGTGAAATGGCTTTTTTAACCGGTCATTCTGGTGCAGGTAAGTCTACTTTATTAAAATTAATATCATTAATGGAACGCCCAACCTCTGGCCAAGTCGCCATTAATGGGATGGACGTCTCTCGTGTTACCTATAAGCAAATTCCTTACCTGCGCCGTAATATTGGCATCATATTTCAAAATCATAATCTGTTAACCGATCGCACAGTGTTTGACAATGTTGCCCTACCTCTGATTATTGAGGGGGTGAGCGGTAAAGAAATTCGTAAAAGAGTCGAAGCTGCCATTGAAAAGGTTGGTCTTAGCGATAAGCTCAAATGCTTCCCTTATATGCTTTCAGGTGGAGAACAACAACGAGTGGGGATTGCTCGGGCCATTGTTAATAAACCACCAATCATCCTAGCCGATGAACCCACAGGTAACCTCGACCCTAAGTTATCATTGGACATCATTAAATTATTTGAAGATTTTAATGCTGTGGGGGTATGTGTTTTAATCGCGACCCATGATTTAGGCTTAATTGCACGAATGAAATATCGCACCTTGACCCTTAAAGAGGGCAAAATGATCACCGACGGTTTAACGATGGCCGAGCAGGAGATATTATAATGCCAGCACCATCAGCCACCACCTTAAAAGTAAAACCCGCTTTAACGTTGCAACAACTGCTGTTACTTCCTGTTCGTCATTTACAACAAGCGGTAGGTAGTTTAGGCGACTTGTGGCGCACCCCTCTCGCCTCATTAATGACCATTTTTGTGCTAGGGATCAGCTTAACATTGCCTGCAACCTTGCATGTTTTTACTAAAAATGCACAACAAATAAGTAGCCAATGGGACTCAGCTGCTCAAATCAATGTGTATTTAAACATGGATACGCCCAGCAAAGATGCTGAAAACCTCGCTAAGCGAATTAGACTATATCCTGAAGTCGACACGGTTAAGTTGATTTCATCAGAACAAGCGCTCAAAGAATTCACCCAGCTTTCGGGCTTTGGTAAGGCATTATCTTATCTGGACACCAATCCTCTACCCACGACATTAATTGTAACTCCGACCAAGCGTCATAGTAAGGCGCAAGCCGCCGAGAAATTACTCGAAAAAATCGAATCAGAACGCACCGTCGCACAAGGTAAGCTTGATTTAGAATGGTTAACTCGGTTACAGGCTATCATGTCACTTATACAAAATATTGTGTCGGCTTTGGCTTTTTTGCTTAGCTTATCGGTGGTTTTGATCATAGGCAATACCATTCGCTTAGCCATTTTAAATCAAAAAAGCGCTATTGAAGTGATGAAAATGGTGGGGGCAACTGACGGCTTTATCCAGCGGCCATTTATGTATACAGGTATGTGGTATGGCATTTTTGGTGGTATTTTAGCGGTCATTACGGTGTTTTTACTGACTTTTTACCTTGATTTCGCCATTGTTGATTTAGCCGAACTATACCATAGTCAATTTTCATTACAGGGCTTATCATTCTCCGAATGCCTTATCTTAGTGAGCAGTGCGGTTGTATTAGGCCTTACCGGCAGCTACATTTCTGTTCGCAAGCACATAAAAGATATCGAACCTCAGGCTTAAACCATAAACAGTTCAAAATCCTAGAGCACAGTTCATCATTTACTCAATTTAAGGGCAAATGATGAAACTTTCCCTGTGTTCACTGGTCCTAAAAGCGCATACATCCGTAACTATCCGTTAATTAAGCAAATACAGTGAGGCCAACAAATCACAATGGGCAAATAAGCAATGTGCATTTGAGATGATTTTTACCTCTTGGTTATTTGTTATTGATTATTGATTATTGATTATTGGATATTGGTTAACCAAATAGCCGTCAAGGATTTAAGTTATAGCTCATCCTGTTGTGGCGACAATAATTGATTAAAACATTGATTATTTATTGGTTTTTATAGGCTGATATCTGGCTAATGACGACGAAATTCCTCTTTAGCATATGGGTTAATGTGACGAAAACTTGCCCGCTTATTTGCGAAATAAACAATTAAAGTTTATCATTAGCGATCTAGGAAGAGCTGTGATATTATCGAATGTTCATGGGAATTTGACATTCTCTGTGGAGTTTAAAGGAGAGGTTTTTTTTAATGAGTAAGACTATGCAATCAATGGCTTTAACTGTCCCACAAAGCGGCAGTATCGAAGCATACGTGCAATCAGCTTATAGCATTCCTATGCTTAGCGCTGAACGTGAGCATGAACTAGCATCTCGCTTACATATTCAAAATGACTTAAATGCTGCACAAGAACTGATCATGTCGCACTTGCGTTTTGTGATTCACATCGCAAAAGGCTATGCTGGCTATGGCTTACCTCAAGCTGATTTAATTCAAGAAGGTAACATTGGTCTGATGAAAGCGGTGAAGCGTTTTAACCCTGAAGTGGGTGTTCGCTTGGTATCATTTGCGGTCCACTGGATCAAAGCCGAAATTCATGAATTTGTGCTTAAAAACTGGCGCATTGTTAAAATTGCCACCACAAAAGCTCAACGTAAATTGTTCTTTAATTTAAGAAAGAACAAGCAACGCTTAGGTTGGTTTAACCAACAAGAGGTCGATACAGTCGCCAAAACGCTCGGCGTTAGTGCCAAAGATGTTATGGAAATGGAAAACCGCATGAGCTCTGCCGATCAGGCTTTCGATTTGACCGACAGCGATGATGATAGTGCCTCTGCGGGCGGTAATTTTGCCCCAGCCCAATACTTAGAAGACAGCCATTCGGATCTTTCTGCGGAAGTTGAAAATGATAATTGGGATAACCATGTCAACAACCAGTTAGCAAATGCCATGACAGCTCTAGACGAGCGCAGCCAAGATATTATCAAAACTCGCTGGTTAGACGACGATAAAGCAACGCTACAAGATTTAGCGAACAAGTATCACATTTCCGCTGAACGTGTAAGACAGCTAGAAAAGAATGCTCTTAATAAACTTAAGCAAGGCATTGCAGAACACTAAGCTTGTTGGTAATCCCACGAAATAAAAGCAGACTTCGGTCTGCTTTTTTGTTTAATAAACCAATAAAAAACTGATTATACCAATCCCATTAAGTGTTTACGTGAGCAAAAACTTAATGGGATTGGTGTTAAACAGGCCCGGTATGTAAAATTTTTGTTAGCATCAAGCAAGTTGATTGGGCTATACTGGGAAAAAATGGCAGTATGACTGAAAATAGCTAGGTATATTCTGGCTCCAATACCCCCTCCTATCACATAAAGATAGATGTTCGGAACCTATTGCTCCTTATAAATGTTATTAAACAACACAAGCGACCAAATGAGGGGCATGTTGGCTGAAAAATTTGCATTTAGTTTTGTATTGACGACTCAGTAAAAGGAAGACCATTGACACCGTCATCAGTTGAACAACGCTTGCTTACGTTATTGTCCAAATATAAGCAGAGCAAAAAAGTACAGACAGGTTTGTTACGTCTCGCTGAATTAACCAGTGTGGCGACCGACTTGGACGTCTTTTGTACTCAACTGCAAACCATTATTAAGCGCTATTTCCCAGCCAAAAACTTATACCTGCAATTATTTACCCAACCGCATAATATCGCCGCCGCCCATTATTACGTCGATGAATTAAACATCGCTCCGATTGACAAACAGTTATCTACCGATGTTGTTGAATTCATTCGCACGATAGGTAATCCAATATTCATGGATCACGATCAAGTATCGATTTTAGATCCTGAACAAGGTTTAACTAAACGCCCATTCCCCAGTCGGGATAAATACCCCAAATTAATTGATAAATGGTTGGCTGCGCCTCTAGTCATAGAAGGCATTAGTATTGGTTTGGTGGCGATTGCCGGCTTTGAAAGTAAAAGCAAAAGCGTTATTGCTGATTTGCAGATTATTCGCTTTATCGCCAACCAAATAGCATCTGCGATTCATCGAAACTGCGCCAATGATAAGCTAAAAAGTTATAGCACCGATTTAGAAGATGTCATTTTTGATCGCACCAAAGACCTTATCCAAACCAATAAGGTCTTACAGCAAAAGGTTGAACACAGTCGCGTTATTGAGGAAAAGCTTTATTTTGCCGCTCATCACGATACCTTAACTAAGCTCCCTAATCGAAAAATGATCACCGAGCGCATTGAGCAAAGGTTAAAACAAGCAAACAATAAATTTGCCATTTTATTCATTGACTTAGACCGCTTTAAAGTAATCAATGACACCTTGGGCCACCACATTGGCGACCAACTATTAATCCAAATATCGGCCCGAATCGCAGAATGTATTCGCACCAAGGACACCCTAGCGCGACTAGGTGGCGATGAGTTTGTTATTTTATTGGATAGTTTAAACCACCCAGATGATGCGGAGTATATCGCTTTACGCATTATCGACAGCATCAATCAGCCGTTTTTAATTGAAGGGCAACAATTACATTCCAGTGCCAGCATTGGCATTAATATTGTAAAAGACAACTACCATAACGCTCTTGAGGTGCTACGTGATGCCGATGCAGCCATGTATCAAGCCAAAGCCATGGGACGCAACCGATTTGTGTTTTTTGATGACAGTATGCGTGAAGAATTGCTGGCCAATTTAACCCTCGAACAAGATCTTCGCCAAGCCCTAAACAAGCAAGAATTTGTGTTACATCTACAAAAAATCAGCGCCATTGGTAACAACAATGCCACGATTGGATATGAAGCCTTATTGCGCTGGCAACACCCTTCACGTGGTTTATTATCACCGATTGATTTTTTAGAGATGGCGGAAGAAACAGGGTTAATAATAGCGATAGAATATTGGATCCTTAAGCAAGTTGGCCAACAAATCAAACAATGGCAACACTCGGCTCAGGCCAATGCGTTTATCAGCATTAACCTGTCGGGCAAGCATTTAACTCAATCTAAGTATATTCAACGGTTGTCACAAAAAATCACCGAGTACGTTTGTCGACCGCAACAACTGATTTTAGAGTTCAATGAATCCGCCTTTAGTCAAAGCACAGAGCTCACTTTAAACCAACTGAAACGGATTAAAAGTACAGGGGTTAAATTGGCCTTGGACGGTTATGGTTCGGGCATTTCGTCATTAAATTATTTGCAGAACTACCCATTTGAGATCATTAAACTTGATCAATCCTTTGTCCGCTCATTTAATTCCAATGAGAAAAATTTAAAACTGGCAAAAACATTATGTGAATTGGGCTCAGTATTTGGATATCATTTGGTCGCCGAAGGCATTGAATCAGAAAAACAATTACTCAAAGCAATAGAAGCAGGGTGTGATTATGGCCAAGGCTTTTACATCAGTCGTCCACAAAGCAGTGAGTCACCAGAATCAGACCAAAAGCAAAGCGAAGATGATGTCGATAATTGTGCCTAAACCCGCTTCGCTTTGATGTCTTTAAAGTTTGCTCGCCCACCGTTCGATAATAAAATCGACCGATAATTAAGCGATCACTCTTGTTTTTTCGCGGCTAAAATAGCCCTTAAATTAGCCACACCCACCTTACCTTTGGCTTGTTTTTCTTCCGCGCTGACTCGTCGCTCTTGCCCTTGCTCCCAAACCAAATCGTCCTGTGGCATTTCATATAAAAAGCGCGAAGGCTCGGTCCGAATGACTTCACCATATTGGCGACGCTCTTGGGCATAGGTAAAAATCAATTCGCGTTGCGCTCTGGTCACCCCTACATAGGCTAAACGTCGCTCTTCTTCGACATTATCTTCATCAAGGCTGGTTTGATGCGGTAAAATCCCCTCTTCAGAACCAATAAGAAAGACGTAAGGAAATTCCAGACCTTTTGATGCATGCAAAGTCATTAGCTGAACCTGATCGGTATCTTCTTCCTCTTCACCTCGCTCCATCATATCGCGTAAGGTTAAACGAGTTACCGCTTGTGCAAGGGTCATCGGCTCTTCATCATCACTGCCTTCAAGCATGTCTGTAACCCAACTAAATAACTCGGTCACGTTTTTCATCCGCATTTCGGCGGCCTTCGCACTGGCCGAGGTATCGTAAAGCCAGTCTTCGTAATTGATCTGCTGAATAAAGCTGCGTAAGACCTTCGCCGTGTCCCCCCGGTTGGCGTTATCTTCGGTTTCAACAATCATCCGGGTAAAACGCTGAATATTGGCCAGCCCTCGCCCTGTTAAGTGCTGTTCTAGGCCTAATTCAAAACTGGCGGCAAACATGCTGATTTGTCGTAAATTAGCATAATTACCAAGCTTTTCTAAGGTGGCTGGGCCAATTTCACGTCGCGGGACATTCACAATGCGCAAAAATGCATTATCATCATCCGGGTTCACGATCAGGCGCAAGTAGGCCATGATATCCTTGATTTCTGCGCGCGAAAAAAACGATGTGCCACCGCTTATTTTATAAGGAATGCGGTTTTGCATAAGGACCTTTTCTATCACTCTCGATTGAAAGTTACCGCGGTACAAAATCGCGTAGTCTTTAAATTTACTCTTATTTAAAAAGCGGTGCCCCAAAAGCTCACCCGCCACTCGCTCAGCTTCGTGATCTTCGTTTTTGGTTTTCACCACCCTCAGTTCAGGACCGTAGGCTAATTCACTGAATAACGATTTGTCATAAACGTGCGGGTTATTGGCAATTAATACGTTAGCACATTTAAGAATACGTCCCGATGAACGATAGTTTTGCTCGAGTTTAATTAATTTTAATTGGGGGTAGTCTTTGCCAAGCAAAACCAAGTTTTGTGGCTTTGCCCCTCGCCAAGAATAAATCGACTGATCGTCATCACCCACCACCGTAAAACGCGCTCGTTCGCCTGCAAGTAGCTTGACCAGTTCATATTGACTGGCATTGGTATCTTGGTATTCGTCCACCAATAAATACTGAATTTTTTGTTGCCAACGTTGACGTACTTCTGGGTAGTTACGCAGTAATAACGTCGGTATTAAGATCAAATCATCAAAATCTAGGGCGTTATAAGCGCGCATATTTTGATGGTATTGTTGATAATACTTCGCAAATAAAACGTCATCTGCTCCACGAACTTGCTTTAACACTTGCTCTGGCAACAATAAATCGTTTTTCCAATTGGAAATGGTACTTTGTAATTTCGACAGCAACTCTTTATCACCATCTAACTCTTTTTCACTGAGTTCTTTTAACAAAGCCAAGGAGTCTTGATCGTCAAACAAAGTAAAGCCAGGCTTAAAACCTAAGGTTTTTAGTTCGCGTCGAACAATATCCAAACCTAACGAATGAAAAGTCGATACCATTAAGCCACGAGAGTGCTGACGGCCCAACATTTTAGTTACTCGCTCTTTCATCTCACGGGCCGCCTTGTTGGTAAAGGTTACCGCCGCAATATGGCGAGCTTTATAGCCACACTCGAGAATAAGGTAAGAAATTTTTTGACAGATAACCCCGGTTTTACCACTACCAGCGCCAGCGAGAACCAAGCATGGTCCACTGACATATCGTTTTGCTTCATCTTGTCTGGGGTTGAGTTTCATACCTAAGCGGTTTTCCTGCGATTATCTCAAAGAGAGCAATTTTACCTAAAATACCTAGCTCTACTCAAGCGACTTCTCGGCTGAGACTGTGCTTTTAACAACGGCTATAATAAACCCTAGCGCCAAATAATACTGTCAAGATAAGATAATTTGTTTACAATAAACAGACTACGTTTGTGTTAAGGAAGTTTAGATGATCAACGCCAAAAAAATTGAAGACATTGCCAAACAAATTACCGAAGCGATCCCTCCAGGGGTTAAGAGTGCCGCCAACGATTTTGAAGCGAAAGCGAAGCAGGTGTTACAATCGAAATTGTCTCAATTAGATGTTGTAACTCGCGAAGAGTTTGACGTTCAAACGCAAGTGCTGATTAAGACCCGAGCGAAACTTGATGAGTTAAGCCAGAAGGTCGCCGAGCTAGAAGCTCAGCTCAATCAAAAAAATTCAACTGAGCCGTCAGCAGAATAAATAACACTAGTTTTTCTTCGCTAAAAACACCTGATAAGCTGGGTTATCGGTTTCTTCCTGCCACTGATAACCTAAATCTTTTAAATGCCTAAAAAACGCTAACTGTTGCTCGTCTTGCACCACAATTCCCGCCAAAACCTGACCAAATGCAGCCCCATGATTGCGATAGTGAAATAACGAAATATTCCATAACTCGCCAAGGGTATCGAGAAATTTTTCCAAAGCGCCAGGATACTCTGGAAATTCAAAACTGAACAATCGTTCGTGTTCAACCGAATGGTTGGCGCCTCCAATCATATAGCGCACATGCAGTTTGGCTAACTCATTATTGGTAAAGTCTTGTACCAGATAGCCTTTTTCCTGAAGATTTTGAATTAAATCATCGGTTTCTTTAACCCCGCCAGATAAGCGCACGCCAACAAATATTTGTGCTTGTTCGCCATCGGCATAACGGTAGTTAAATTCAGTAATACCTTGATTGCCCAAATCTTTACAAAAACGACGAAAACTCCCTTTTTGCTCTTTTATGGTTACCGCTAATACCGCTTCTTTTTGCTCCCCGAGCTCACAACGCTCAGAAACATAACGAAGCGAATGAAAGTTCATATTAGCCCCAGATAAAATAGCCACTAGCGACTCATTGCCAACGCTGGTATGGCAATACTTTTTCAATCCTGCTAAGGATAAAGCGCCAGCAGGCTCTGCGATAACCCGAGTTTGTTCAAACGTATCTTTGATGGCAGCGCAGATTTCGTCGGTGCTAACCGTTATCACACCATCGCAGTAATGCTTAATTAAAGAGAACGTATGTTCACCAATGCGCTTAACCGCAACGCCATCAGCAAATAAGCCGACATGCTCTAAATCAACCGGTTCCCCGGCATTCATCGCCGCTTCTAAGCACGCCGAATCCTGAGCTTCAACGCCATAGACTTTAATACCAGGACAAAGCTGTTTTAAATATACCGCCATCCCCGCCAATAATCCGCCACCACCAACGGGAATAAATACCGCATCAGCATGGGGCAATTGTTGCATCACCTCTTTTCCTACCGTGCCTTGACCGGCAATCACATCAGGATCATCAAAGGGATGAATAATGGTTTTGTGCTCTGCTTGGGCATATTGTATTGACGCTTGTTGCGCTTCATTAAAGCTTTTGCCCACCAACCTCACTTCGGCACCAAAACGGCGGACATTATCTACTTTTATGTCTGGGGTCGTAATAGGCATCACAATGGTCGCGTGAATACCTAATTTTTTCGCCGCCAACGCCATACCTTGGGCATGATTCCCCGCCGAGGCAGCAATAACGCCATTGTTGTGTTGGGCTTTACTAAGCTGAGCCAGTTTATTGTAGGCACCACGTAACTTAAAAGAATGGACAGGCTGTTGATCTTCGCGTTTCAAATAAATCTGATTGTGTAATGAAGCCGACAGTTTAGTCAGTGGGGTTAAGTCGGACTCTTTGGCAACATCATAAACCGGCGCGAGCAAAATTCGACGTAAATACTCCAACCCAAGTTCTTTGATATTCGTCTCAGGTTGGTTATTTTTAACATGCGGATCAACTTTCATATGCGCCTCGGTCGGTTTGTTTAAAATGAACTTTCGATGCTTTCTTGGCCATCAAGTAAACGGGTATTTCGAACCGCACCTTGGTCAGCACTGGTCGCTAACATGGCATAGGTTTTTAATGCATAGCTTATCGGACGAACACGTTCGACCGGTTGCCATGCAAGAGGACCTTTAGCTTGCATCGCTTGTCGCCTTGTGGCCATTTCTTGTTCACTGACTTTCAACTCGATGCTTCGATTGGGAATGTTGATGTGAATCGGATCGCCTTGTTCTATTAAAGCAATATCACCGCCATTAGCCGCCTCTGGCGATACATGGCCAATTGACAACCCCGATGTTCCGCCCGAAAAACGACCATCGGTAATTAATGCGCATTGAGTACCTAGCCCCATCGACTTTAAATAGGTCGTTGGATACAACATCTCTTGCATCCCTGGCCCACCTTTAGGGCCCTCGTAACGAATAACCACAACATCACCTGCGACAACGTCACCATTTAAGATACCAGCAACCGCGTCTTCTTGGCTTTCATAGACTCGAGCGACACCCTCAAATATCAAGTTTTCTTTAGCTACCCCTGCGGTTTTAACAATACAGCCCTTGCGAGCAATATTACCAGACAGCACCGCTAAGCCACCGTCTTGCGAAAAGGCATGTTGATGCTCTCGAATACAGCCGTGTTGCCTGTCATCATCTAGGCTATCGTAACGACAACTTTGGGAAAATGCTTTTGTCGTTCGAATCCCAGCGGGCCCCGCCTTGTAAAAGGTTTTAACCGCTTCAGAGTCGGTTAAAGTAATATCGTATTGCGCAATCAATTGAGTTAAATCTGTGGTTAAAACATTCTTAGCATCCATATGTAATAAACCGGCACGCGCTAACTCCCCTAAAATGGCGACCACACCACCGGCGCGATGCACATCTTCCATATGATATTTTTGCGTTGACGGTGCAACTTTACACAGGTGTGGAACTTTACGTGATAATCGGTCAATATCGTCCATGGTAAAGTCGACTTTGGCTTCTTGCGCGGCGGCCAACAAGTGCAACACCGTATTGGTTGAGCCCCCCATCGCAATATCTAAACACATGGCGTTTTCAAATGCGGCTTTATTGGCAATATTGCGAGGTAATACACTGGCGTCATCTTGATGATAATAGCGCTCAGCCAAGGTAACAATTTGCTCGCCGGCTTTTAAAAATAGGCTTTCTCGGTCACTGTGTGTGGCTAACATTGAACCATTACCTGGCAGCGCCAAGCCCAAGGCTTCGGCCAAGCAATTCATCGAATTGGCGGTAAACATACCGGAACATGAGCCGCAAGTCGGGCATGCAGACCGTTCAACTTGCGCTGCTTGTTCGTCTGAGACCTTAGGATCAGCGCCTTGCATCATAGCATCAACCAAATCCAACTTGATGATTTGATCGCTTAACTTGGTTTTACCCGCTTCCATCGGACCACCAGAGACAAAAATCACCGGAATATTGAGACGTAAAGCCGCCATCATCATCCCTGGGGTGATTTTGTCGCAGTTGGAGATACAAACCATGGCATCGACACAATGAGCATTCACCATGTACTCAACCGAATCCGCAATAAGCTCACGAGAAGGTAAACTGTAGAGCATGCCTGAGTGTCCCATTGCAATACCATCATCAACAGCAATGGTATTAAACTCTTTGGCCACGCCTCCTGCTTTTTCAATCGCGCCTGCAACGAGTTGTCCCATGTCTTTTAAATGCACATGACCGGGAACAAACTGAGTAAATGAATTGACCACCGCAATAATCGGCTTGCCAAAATCATTATCGGTCATCCCTGTAGCCCGCCATAAAGCACGGGCTCCAGCCATATTTCGTCCTTGGGTTGAAGTTGCTGAGCGCAATTTAGGCATAGTTTTTCCTTTCTGTTGTCTATTGCTGTTCGTTATCCAAGAAGCTGGATAAAATGATTATTTCACTGGGTCTAACCAACCCCATACATCTTCGGTCGAGCCATCAAAAATCCCAAAAAATGCATCTTGTATTTTTTTCGTTACTTCACCGCGCTTGCCTGTACCAACTTTAATGCCATCAACCGTACTTACTGGTACGATTTCAGTCGCGGTACCACACATGAAAAATTCATCGGCAAGATATAAAGCTTCGCGCGAGATAAGCTCTTCACTCACTTCATAACCTAATTGTTCTGCCAGTTTCATCACCGCATCTCGGGTTAAACCGGGTAAAATTGAGGAGGTGCCTGGTGGCGTCACAATTTTTCCTTTGCGGACTAAGAACAAGTTTTGACCTGCACCTTCACTAACGTAGTTATTGATATCAAGCGCAATACCTTCGGTGTAACCATGACGAGCAGCTTCATTAGAAATTAATTGCGAAGACAGGTAGTTACCACCCGCTTTAGCGGCCGTTGGCATCGTGTTAGGGGCTAAACGATTCCATGACGACACCCCAACATTTACCCCATTTTCCATCGCATCAGCGCCTAAGTAGGCTTCCCAGCTAAACGCAGCGATCATCACATCCGCTTTCGCATCTGCCGGGGCTCTTAAGCCCATTCCAACATCACCTAAAAAGGCTAGAGGACGCAAGTAAGCTGCATCTAGATTATTTTTCGCTACTGAGTCTTTACACGCTTGGATGATTTCTTCACGGGTATAAGGAATATTAATTCGGTAGATTTTGGCCGAATCAAACAAACGATCAATGTGCTCTTCAAGACGGAAAATACACGTCCCTTTATAGGTTTTATACGCACGAATACCTTCAAAAACCGATGAACCATAATGCAAAGCGTGACTCATAACATGCACTGTTGCATTTTCCCAAGGCATTAATTCGCCATTGAACCAAATTAAATCAGCATTAACTTTTGCCATTTTATTTTCCTAACGTTTATTATTCGTTACCCAAACATCAATCGACATTCAGGCAAATATTTTACTCAAACCCTGATCATCAATGTTTATAGCTTCAATGTCGATAATTTTTAATAATTGTTTTTTCAGGTTTTTCACCGATTTGTCACTTTCTACTGACAGCTGGACTACAAAGCCACTCTTTTTAGTGGCCGGATACATCGCCACAGTCTGCAATTGAAATCCTCGATAACGAGTCACTTGTAAAATACGTTCGAGCACTAAAGGGTTCAAACTTGTTTTAATATCCAACATATACACTGACATCGCTTTCTCCGCCTTTGAAGCTTACTGCGCTTATAAAGATTCTAACATTTGTTCGTTTGATGACTCTGGGGGCACTAAGGGCCATACATTTTCCATTGCATCAATTTTGACATGCAGCAAATAAGGCCCCGGATGCGCTAACATTTCCTTAAACGCAGCTTCGACTTGCACTTGCTCATGAATACAACGCGATTTAATACCAAAGGCTGAAGCCAATACCGTAAACTCCGGATTATCACTTAAGTCCGTTTCGCTGTAACGCTGTTGAAAAAATAATTGTTGCCATTGACGCACCATGCCCAACCGAGCATTGTCAATTAACACCACTTTGACCGGTAGTTGATAACGCTTTAAAGTCGCTAACTCCTGCACATTCATCATAAAGGAGCCATCACCACAAACCGCCACAACAGCATCTTGATGTCGAGCAACTTGTGCCCCTATTGCCGATGGTAAACCAAACCCCATGGCACCCTGACCACCACTGGTTAAAAAATTTTGCGGTTGTTCAAAGCTCATATGTTGCGCCACCCACATTTGGTGCTGACCCACATCGGTTGTAACCACCGAGTTTGTTGGTAACAAAGTACTTAACTGCGCCAGTAAAGCCGGCGCAAAAATTCCCGTACCAGGATGTTGATAACACCATTTATATTGGGCTTTCAGTTGTTGGCAGTGTTGTTGCCAAGCCGTTATCTTAAGCGGACACACGAGTTTTTCTAAAAATACTGGCAAATTGGCCAGCACAGCAACATCTGCGGGGCGTCGTTTGTCGATTTCAGCGGCGTCAATATCAACATGAATAACTTTGGCATCAGGCGCAAACTCGTCCAGTTTTCCGGTCACCCGGTCATCAAAACGAGCACCAATTACCAATAATAAATCGCATTGTTGAACAGCAAGGTTTGCCGCCTTGGTACCGTGCATCCCTAACATGCCTAGGTACAAGGGATCGTTGGGCGCGACAGCACCAAGCCCTTTCAACGTTGAGACACTAGGAACTTGGCATTGCCCTAAAAAGGCTCTTAATTGAGTAACACCATTGGCCATACCAACACCACCGCCAACGTAGACCACAGGTTTTTGCGCTGATTGCAACAGAGATTTCGCTTGTGCTAACGACTTTGAATCGATTTGCTGATGGGTGCCATGATCTGATTGGCCACTCATAACAAACTGACAGGGGGCAAGCTGAATATCTTTGGGGATATCAATCAGCACAGGCCCCATGCGCCCAGATTGGGCAATGACAAACGCTTGTTCAATAATGTCGGCTAACTCATCAGCGCTTCGCACTTGAATACAGTGCTTAGTAACGGCCAAAGATAATCCAATGATATCCACCTCTTGAAATGCGTCTGAGCCCATTGCTTGAGTCGATACTTGGCCAGTTATTGCAACAATGGGGACTGAATCACTCATTGCATCGGCAAGGGCGGTGATAAGGTTGGTTGCCCCAGGCCCGGATGTGGCTAAGCAAACCCCAACGGTTTTATGGGCTCTGGCATAGCCAATCGCTGAAAACCCAGCGCCTTGTTCATGTCGGCATAAATAATGTTTAATGGCACTGTCATAAAGCGCATCATAAATGGGCATAATGGCACCACCTGGATAGCCAAACACATCGGTAACCCCCTGTTGTTGGAGTACATTTAAAACCAGCTGTGCACCATTCATCGCTCGCCCCTTAATTTAAATTTCCACCACTCGTTTTCTATGGCTGTAAAAAAAAACCCCCGGTTCTTGCGAAGCGGGGGGTTGTTAAGGAATGTATTTTACTCAACACCGAACCCGCCATGATCGGATAATCACAGCGACTAGAATTATAATCAGGGTTACAGCGTGTTGAGTTAATTTCACCGTTTATTACGTCTCTATTGGTTACGTCTGTTGTTACTAAGATTCCCGATGAGGCTTTCACAAGTGCATATCGAAAAATCCATAGGGGTCATATTTATTTACCCGTATAACATATTCTTAACATAGGATTGCCGATGTCTCAAGGCTTTTGTTGGATTAACCGCTATATAAAAGCAATAGATCTGGTAAAGCCCACCTGAATTTTTTGTTTTCACCCCTTCATTGGCTAGGTTAACGATTGTTCTCTACACTTAGTTTGGCTGAACTGGCGTTGCAAATGACGAGTTTTGACTCTTAGGCTATGCAGCATCGGTTCTATGTTTATGGACAAATACTTAATAAATGGATTTATTATGCCACTAGCGTATGTATATTCTCGTGCCCGTTTAGGTCTAGACTCCCCCTTAGTCACAATAGAGGTGCACCTTTCCAGAGGCTTACCCGGTTTTAACATTGTTGGCCTAGCTGAAACCTCGGTAAAAGAATCTAAAGATCGAGTCAGAAGCGCCTTGCTAAATTGTGGTTATGAATTTCCCAGTCGAAAAATTATTGTCAATCTTGCACCCGCCGATCTAAAAAAAGATGGTGGTCGTTTTGATTTGCCCATTGCCATAGGTATTTTAGCCGCTTCGAAGCAAATACCTTGTCAACAACTACAGAACTATGAATTTGCCGGCGAGCTGTCTTTATCCGGTGAATTACGCGCCTTTGTTGGTGAGATCCCGTTTGCATTAGCAACTCGCGATGCTGATCGTACTGCGGTATTTCCGAGTCAAAACGCGCAATATGGCAAATTAATCGAAGGGGTCAAGTTAATTGCTTTATCCCACTTAAAACATTTATTTGGCCACTTAAATGGTCAACAGGTGCTGCCATTTGAGCAACCTGATACGGTAAACGAGCCAAAGCAAGACTCTACGCTATTAAAAGATATGGCGGATGTAATTGGGCAACCGTTGGCTAAACGGGCCATAGAGCTGGCAGCTTGTGGGGGGCATAATCTTATTTTTGTTGGCCCACCTGGTACGGGAAAAACAATGCTGGCTTCTCGACTCGCGGGTATTTTACCGCCTTTAAACAATGAAGAAGCGCTAGAGACAGCTGCGATTAAATCCATTTGTGGACAAGACATATTCGAAGACAATTGGCTGCAGCGACCTTTTCGATCACCACATCACACCGCATCGGCAGTCGCCTTAGTGGGTGGGGGCAGTATGGCCAGCCCAGGTGAAATCTCTTTAGCCCATAATGGGGTTTTATTTCTAGATGAGTTACCCGAGTTCGATCGTAAAGTTTTAGACGTCTTAAGAGAGCCGATGGAGGCCGGTAACATTACGATTTCCAGAGCGTTACATAAAACAACTTACCCAGCTAGGTTTCAACTCGTTGCGGCAATGAATCCTTCACCAACCGGCTTTCATACCGATAAACGGTCAACGCCAGAGCAAGTATTACGCTACTTGAATAAATTATCAGGGCCTTTTTTAGATCGGATTGATATTCAAATTGAAGTCGCCAGACTGCCAAAAGGTGAATGGCAACAATCGCCAGAAAATAATGAAAGCTCCATACAAATCCAACAACGAGTGATCGAATGTAGGCACAGACAAATACAACGCCAGGGTAAACCCAATGCGCATTTATCGAGTCGAGAGTTAAAGCAACACTGTCAACTCAATGAAAAAGATACGACATTTTTAGACAATGCCGTCGAAAAATTGGGGTTATCGACACGAGCCCATCATAAAATTTTAAAAATTGCCCGTACCATAGCCGACTTAGAGCAGTGTAAAGACATTAAGCAACATCATTTATCTGAAGCGTTATCTTATCGAGCAATGGATCGGTTGATTAAATATTTGACTGCAAACTTACAACCTTATTAAGACTTTGATTATCGATTCGATCGCTTTAAACAAAATCTTTTTTGCCAGCTACGCTAAATACCAATTTAGTTGAATATTTTAGGTATTTCCGTTACTTATAATATGGCTTGGGTATTAATTAAGCGATATCGTGAATGAGTACGGCCAACAATCTAACACATAAAAACAAGAATAATGAGCAACAGCAATGGCAAAAAATAAGGGCATACAGGTCTTTGATTACATCATCGTGGGCGGCGGCAGTGCTGGCGGGGTACTCGCCTATCGTTTATCAGAAGACCCCAAAAACACTGTTTGTTTGATTGAAGCGGGGAGCAGTGAGAAATCATTGATGATTAGTATGCCTGGTGCTTTTGGTAGCCACATGTTTTGGCACAAATATAACTGGGCTTATAATAGCCAGCCCGGTTCAGCGACCGATCAACGCGGCCATTTTTGCCCAAGAGGTAAAGGACTTGGTGGCTCAAGCTCAATTAACGGGATGATTTATACTCGAGGTCATAGCAGTGATTATGATACTTGGGCTAAACAAGGAAACCCTGGTTGGGATTATAAATCACTGCTGGCCTACTTTAAAAAATCTGAAAACAATGGCCGTGGTGAAAGTGTCTTTCACGGCTGCGACGGCCCTTTGTTTGTTGAGGATAAAAAAAATCCGTCTTATTTAGTAGAGCGTTTGTTTAAACAGGCCACCTTAGAGGCAGGTTATCCACACAATATAGATTTTAATGACAATCAACTTGATGGTTTTGGAAGCTACCAGTTAACCATTCATAAAGGACAAAGAGCCGGCGTTGGTAAATGTTTTATTGAACCTGCGATGCATCGAGATAACGTCACTGTGATTAACAATGCCTTAGTTACTAAGTTGGTTTTACACAATAAAAAAGTCATCGGGGTATGTTATAAACAAAATGGCAAAGAACAACAGGTTAACGCTGCAAAGGAAGTCATTGTATCTGCCGGTACATTTAATTCTCCCCAACTACTGATGCTATCCGGTATCGGTTGTAAGCATCATTTAACCGAGTTAGGGCTTAATGTTGTTCATCATTTACCAGGCGTAGGCTGTAATTTGCAAGAACACCCTGATATTCAAGTGGTGTACGAGAACCTAAAACAGGATGGCTTTAGTCTATCTGCAGTTGGCAAAAGGTTAACAGAAGTGGTTCAATACACCCTAAGTAAAACGGGCCCTATGGCAACCTCTATCGCCGCCGTTGGTGGCTACTTCAAGTCTTCCCCTGATGTTGCCCTAGCAGATATCCAATTACACTTCTTACCCATCCTCTTTGCAGATCATGGCCGTAATATTGAATATTTAATGGCACATGGGTTTTCTTGTCATCTGAATGTGGCTCGACCCAAAAGCCGAGGCCGAGTCCGTTTGCGCAGTCATAACCCAGAATCACCACCGTTAATTGAACTCAACTTATTAAGTGATGAAGATGATATAGACCGGTTAGTTAAAGCCATTAAAATCACCCGTAAGATCATCGATATGCCAGCCCTTGCTCAGCATAAAGGAAAGGAAGTGTTTCCAGGTACAGAATGTCAAACAGACACGCAATTAAAGCAAGCGATAAGAGAACGGGTTAGCCACATTTATCACCCAGTCGGGACCTGTAAGATGGGGCAAGATCAGATGGCCGTGGTAGATCACGAGTTAAAAGTCCATGGTATTGATAATTTACGCGTCGTTGACGCCTCGATAATGCCCACTTTAGTCAGTGCTAATACCAATGCTCCGACCATCATGATCGCCGAAAAAGCAGCCGATATGATTTTAAATCCTTAAGCTTTAACTTAAAGGAAAACTCTATCGGGATCTGATCTAAAAAAGGGGGGATTACAATAGAGCTATAACGCTTTAAGGCTTCAAGGATAAAAGGCTGCAAGGAGAGTGTTTTAACACGCACCGTCATCCCATCATGTTTTACGACTGCATGGATGCAGGAGGTAGAGCAACGCAGGAGCAGTTGCCGAGGATGGGACCTCCATCAGGTGCGAGGTGGTTGAATGTTTCAATCCCCAAAAAGTAAAAAAGCCCTTAGCGTTAGCTAAGGGCTTTCTTTAAATAGGAGCCTAGCGATAAGCCACATGGATGTGGTGAATATCGAAAATGCAGGGAGGCAATTTTCGATAACTACGTAGTAGGTCGAGCGGCACTTCACTGATTCTGAAATGCAAAAAAGGCTGCCCAGTGGACAGCCTTTCTTTAAATAGGAGCCTAGCGATGACCTACTCTCACATGGGAACTCCCACACTACCATCGGCGCTGTTGCGTTTCACTTCTGAGTTCGGCATGGGATCAGGTGGTTCCACAACGCTATTGTCGCTAGACAAAATTTGTTAAACAATTTGAAATCTAATATTAAACGCTACTCAATTCTTACTTAATGCGTGAAGTACATGGATGTACAAATGTCGATATGCTTCATGGATGAACGCATTATATCGACGATTTTTCATGTCAAACCTACAAAACCTCTTGGGTGTTGTATGGTTAAGCCTCACGGGCAATTAGTATCAGTTAGCTCAAGGCCTCGCAACCCTTACACACCTGACCTATCAACGTCGTAGTCTCCGACGACCCTTTAGGGGACTTAAAGTCCCAGTGAGAACTCATCTCAAAGCCTGCTTCCCGCTTAGATGCTTTCAGCGGTTATCAGTTCCGAACATAGCTACCGGGCAATGCCATTGGCATGACAACCCGAACACCAGCGGTTCGTCCACTCCGGTCCTCTCGTACTAGGAGCAGCCCTCTTCAATTCTCAAACGCCCACGGCAGATAGGGACCGAACTGTCTCACGACGTTCTAAACCCAGCTCGCGTACCACTTTAAATGGCGAACAGCCATACCCTTGGGACCGACTTCAGCCCCAGGATGTGATGAGCCGACATCGAGGTGCCAAACACCGCCGTCGATATGAACTCTTGGGCGGTATCAGCCTGTTATCCCCGGAGTACCTTTTATCCGTTGAGCGATGGCCCTTCCATACAGAACCACCGGATCACTATGACCTACTTTCGTACCTGCTCGACGTGTCTGTCTCGCAGTTAAGCTGGCTTATGCCATTGCACTAACCGTACGATGTCCGACCGTACTTAGCCAACCTTCGTGCTCCTCCGTTACTCTTTGGGAGGAGACCGCCCCAGTCAAACTACCCACCAGACAGTGTCCCCAATCTCGATAAGAGACCTAGGTTAGAACATCACGCATACAAGGGTGGTATTTCAAGATTGGCTCCACAACATCTGGCGACGTTGCTTCAAAGCCTCCCACCTATCCTACACATGTAGGAGCAATGTTCACTGTCAAGCTATAGTAAAGGTTCACGGGGTCTTTCCGTCTAGCCGCGGGTATACGGCATCTTAACCGCAAATTCAATTTCACTGAGTCTCGGGTGGAGACAGTGTGGCCATGATTACGCCATTCGTGCAGGTCGGAACTTACCCGACAAGGAATTTCGCTACCTTAGGACCGTTATAGTTACGGCCGCCGTTTACCGGGGCTTCGATCATGAGCTTCGCTTGCGCTAACCCAATCAATTAACCTTCCGGCACCGGGCAGGCGTCACACCGTATACGTCATCTTTCGATTTTGCACAGTGCTGTGTTTTTAATAAACAGTTCCAGCCACCTGGTTACTTCGACTGACCTCAGCTTAAGGAGCAAGTCCCATCACCAAAGTCAGCGTACCTTCTCCCGAAGTTACGGTACTATTTTGCCTAGTTCCTTCACCCGAGTTCTCTCAAGCGCCTTAGTATTCTCTACCTAACCACCTGTGTCGGTTTGGGGTACGGTTCCTTATAATCTGATGCTTAGAAGCTTTTCCTGGAAGTAGGGCATCAACAACTTCAATTCCGTAGAATCTCGTCTCGTATCTCAGCCTTAAGAAGAACCGGATTTACCTAATTCTTCAGCCTACATACTTTCACATGGACAACCAACGCCATGCTTGCCTAGCCTGCTCCGTCCCTCCTTCGCAATTATAAGAAGTACAGAAATATTAATCTGTTTCCCATCGACTACGCGTTTCCGCCTCGCCTTAGGGGCCGACTTACCCTGCCCTGATTAACATGGGACAGGAAACCTTGGTCTTTCGGCGGGGGAGTTTTTCACTCCCCTTATCGTTACTCATGTCAGCATTCGCACTTCTGATACCTCCAGCATGCTTTACAACACACCTTCAACGGCTTACAGAACGCTCCCCTACCACTTGAACCTAAGTTCAAATCCGCAGCTTCGGTGCATAGTTTAGCCCCGTTACATCTTCCGCGCAGACCGACTCGACTAGTGAGCTATTACGCTTTCTTTAAAGGGTGGCTGCTTCTAAGCCAACCTCCTAGCTGTCTATGCCTTTCCACATCGTTTCCCACTTAACTATGACTTTGGGACCTTAGCTGGCGGTCTGGGTTGTTTCCCTTTCCACAACGGACGTTAGCACCCGCAGTGTGTCTCCCGGATAGTACTCATTGGTATTCGGAGTTTGCAAAGGGTTGGTAAGTCGGGATGACCCCCTAGCCTTAACAGTGCTCTACCCCCAATGGTATTCGTCCGAGGCTCTACCTAAATAGATTTCGGGGAGAACCAGCTATCTCCCGGCTTGATTAGCCTTTCACTCCGACCCACAGGTCATCACCGCATTTTTCAACATACGTGTGTTCGGTCCTCCAGTTGATGTTACTCAACCTTCAACCTGCCCATGGGTAGATCGCCGGGTTTCGGGTCTATGCCCTGCAACTAAACGCGCAGTTAACACTCGCTTTCGCTACGGCTCCCCTATTCGGTTAACCTTGCTACAGAACATAAGTCGCTGACCCATTATACAAAAGGTACGCAGTCACCTAACAAGTAGGCTTCCACTGCTTGTACGTATGCGGTTTCAGGTTCTATTTCACTCCCCTCACAGGGGTTCTTTTCGCCTTTCCCTCACGGTACTGGTTCACTATCGGTCAGTTAGGAGTATTTAGCCTTGGAGGATGGTCCCCCCATATTCAGTCAAGATTTCTCGTGTCCCGACCTACTCGATTTCACGGTAAGTTTATTTTCGTGTACGGGGCTATCACCCTGTATCGCTGCCCTTTCCAGAGCATTCCACTAATTTACAAACCGCTTAAGGGCTAATTCCCGTTCGCTCGCCGCTACTAAGGAAATCTCGGTTGATTTCTTTTCCTCGGGGTACTTAGATGTTTCAGTTCTCCCGGTTCGCCTCATTAAGCTATGTATTCACTTAATGATACCTGCCTTACGACAAGTGGGTTTCCCCATTCGGACATCTGTGCCTATAACGCCTTTTATCGGCTTAACACAGCTTTTCGCAGATTAACACGTCCTTCATCGCCTCTAACTGCCAAGGCATCCACCACATACGCTTAGTCACTTAACCATACAACCCCAAACGGTCTTGCTCGTTACTAGTCGTTTCTACGGCATTGTCTTCTGTCTTCTCTCGATTACATAACACGTTATGCGCATTTCGAGAAAACATTGACGGCTTTGTAGAAGCGCCTAATTCCGTCGCAATACAGCCAATTAACTGACCGTATTTGCTTGGACTGTTCGGTGACTAAACCGAACTAATTGTATCGCCTGACATTTTCACGCATTCAATAAGAATGTCTTGAGTATAAAAAATCAATAATCAAAGATTATTAATTAGTTTGAAAACACTAGGAATGTGTTTTCGTTTTGGTGCTTATATCATTTGATAACATCGTGCGACACGTTGTTATCGATACAAACACCGGGTTTAATATCAGCTTTCCAAATTGTTAAAGAGTACATTTATGCGCACATTCGGCATAAAGTTGGTAAAAAACCAAATTTAAATCATCATCTTGATGCCTTAAATTTGGCTTTTCGTCCTTTTCGACACTTCTATCTTTTTAGATATTTAACAATGCATTTTAATGCGACGTTTAGTGTGCTAAACGAGCATTGAAATAACACAGTTAAAATTCTAAAGTGGTAGGTCTGAGTAGACTTGAACTACCGACCTCACCCTTATCAGGGGTGCGCTCTAACCAGCTGAGCTACAGACCTACTGTATAGAATTCAGAAATGGTGGAGCTAAGCAGGATCGAACTGCTGACCTCCTGCGTGCAAGGCAGGCGCTCTCCCAGCTGAGCTATAGCCCCACTTCTGAGTATGTCTTTATCTTTCGTTATCAGTGCAATTTGTGTGAACACTCGCAGTACTTTCGTACTCATTAAGTTGTCTACTTAAGGTAAGGAGGTGATCCAACCCCAGGTTCCCCTAGGGTTACCTTGTTACGACTTCACCCCAGTCATGAATCACAAAGTGGTAACCGTCCTCCCGAAGGTTAAACTAGCTACTTCTTTTGCAACCCACTCCCATGGTGTGACGGGCGGTGTGTACAAGGCCCGGGAACGTATTCACCGCGGCATTCTGATCCACGATTACTAGCGATTCCGACTTCATGGAGTCGAGTTGCAGACTCCAATCCGGACTACGACAGACTTTATGGGATTCGCTCCACCTCGCGGTCTTGCTGCCCTTTGTATCTGCCATTGTAGCACGTGTGTAGCCCATCCCGTAAGGGCCATGATGACTTGACGTCGTCCCCACCTTCCTCCGGTTTATCACCGGCAGTCTCCTTAAAGTTCCCACCCGAAGTGCTGGCAAATAAGGATAAGGGTTGCGCTCGTTGCGGGACTTAACCCAACATTTCACAACACGAGCTGACGACAGCCATGCAGCACCTGTCTCAGAGCTCCCGAAGGCACGAAGCTATCTCTAGCGACTTCTCTGGATGTCAAGGGATGGTAAGGTTCTTCGCGTTGCATCGAATTAAACCACATGCTCCACCGCTTGTGCGGGCCCCCGTCAATTCATTTGAGTTTTAACCTTGCGGCCGTACTCCCCAGGCGGTCAACTTATCGCGTTAGCTGCGCTACCCACGTCTTAAAGACACAAACAGCTAGTTGACATCGTTTACGGCGTGGACTACCAGGGTATCTAATCCTGTTTGCTCCCCACGCTTTCGTGCCTCAGCGTCAGTATTTGTCCAGGTGGCCGCCTTCGCCACTGATGTTCCTTCCAATCTCTACGCATTTCACCGCTACACTGGAAATTCCACCACCCTCTACAATACTCTAGACAGCCAGTTCGAAATGCAGTTCCAAGGTTGAGCCCTGGGCTTTCACATCTCGCTTAACAATCCGCCTACGCACGCTTTACGCCCAGTAATTCCGATTAACGCTCGCACCCTCCGTATTACCGCGGCTGCTGGCACGGAGTTAGCCGGTGCTTCTTCTGCGAGTAACGTCACAGCTAGCAGATATTAGCTACTAACCTTTCCTCCTCGCTGAAAGTGCTTTACAACCCGAAGGCCTTCTTCACACACGCGGCATGGCTGCATCAGGGTTTCCCCCATTGTGCAATATTCCCCACTGCTGCCTCCCGTAGGAGTCTGGGCCGTGTCTCAGTCCCAGTGTGGCTGATCATCCTCTCAAACCAGCTAGAGATCGTCGCCATGGTAGGCCTTTACCCCACCATCTAGCTAATCTCACTTGGGCTAATCTAAAGGCGAAAGGTCCGAAGATCCCCTCCTTTGGTCCGTAGACATTATGCGGTATTAGCAGTCGTTTCCAACTGTTGTCCCCCACCTCAAGGCATATTCCCAAGCATTACTCACCCGTCCGCCGCTCGTCATCTTCTAGCAAGCTAGAAATGTTACCGCTCGACTTGCATGTGTTAAGCCTGCCGCCAGCGTTCAATCTGAGCCATGATCAAACTCTTCAATTAAAAAGTTGTTTTTTGATTCCGAAGAATCGACTCAATGAATTTGCTGGTTGTTTTCACTTTAAAAGTAAAAACAAACTTTACATAAAACATATGTATATATTTTGTGTGTCATCATCATTAAGTTAATGTGCTACCGGTATAAATACTTAGTAGCTTTGTAAATCAATCTTAATGTGAGTGCCCACACAAATTGCATGATAACTAATTGTTAAAGAACGTTTTTAAACGTACAAGGCAATCTCATTCGCTGCCTTGCTGTGCTCTGGGCCTTACCCGAAGCAGGATGCGCATTTTACGACACCCGGTTTTAATGTCAACCTTTTTTTGAAATTTATTTACTTTAAAACTTCATCTTTAGATTGTTCGTTTAAGCCGACAAATGCGATCCAAACGTATTAAAACAACTTCTCGGCCAGTGCCGTTGAAGTGGATGCGCATTTTAGGGATTTTAACGTCGTCGTCAAGGGCTATTTTCAAAAAACATTGAAAACCCGAACTGTTCGCACAAAAAACAAGCAACCTGCAGTATAATTCGTCTCTAGGGCATTATTTTTGCTATAGGTGCTTCTTTTACCACCTCACTTTTACGGCACTTGGTTAAAAAAAAGGGGTTGGAAAAAATCTTTATAATGGATACACAATGGTCGTTTTTTTGGTTTTTGCTTATTATTTTCTAAAGATTTGGTATGGTTAACCTACCTATCCCGTATTTTAAGGCATTTATGAGTAATAAACTAAGACCATATAAACAGTGTAAACCGCAAATTAAAGATCAGGTTTATGTTGATCCTAGTGCCGTACTTATTGGTGAAATCAATGTTGATGACGATGTGAGTTTTTGGCCACTGGTTGTGGTACGTGCGGATGTTAACAAAATAACTATTGGGGCTCGTACCAACGTCCAAGATGGTAGCGTGCTGCATGTAACCCGAAAATCAGCAAACTTCCCCGAAGGTTTTCCCTTATCGATTGGTAGCGATGTCACCATTGGTCACAAAGTTATGCTACATGGATGTACTTTAAAAAACCGTATCTTGGTTGGCATGGGCGCCATCGTTATGGATGGCGCTATTGTTGAAAATGATGTCATTATTGGTGCGGGTTCTTTGGTGCCACCAAATAAAACCTTAGAGTCAGGTTATTTATACGTCGGTAACCCAGCACAAAAAAGACGAAAGCTAACAGAAGACGAGCTCGCATTCTTGCCAAAGACCGCCGCTAACTATGTAGAGCTTAAAAACGATTATTTAGCGATGTCTAAATGAGATCATAAATAAATCACATTGTGTTCATCTGGCTCGTTATCTTCGAGCCAGTCTTCCACTTGCTCTTCCCAGTGAAACTTTAATGATTCATTAATCTCGTCTTCATTGCCTTTAATATATATTGTTAAGAGTTGACCATTTAGCATGCCGGTAAATTTCCAAGCCTGCATTTGATGATTATATTCGTAGTCTTCATTAAACAAAATCGCCTGATTCATACCCTTCTCTTTTGCCCTTATATTGTTTGTCGTAAAATTTGTCGAATCTTTTGGGTATCTGGATAAACCCCTCGCCAGATTGAAAAGCTCACCGCCGCCTGCTCAACCAACATCCCTAAACCGTCAATACATTGCTTTGCTCCGCATGCTTTAGCCCATGTAAGAAAACGAGTCGGTTGTTTCGCATAAACCATGTCGTAACAAGTGGTCTGATTGAAAATCGACGGGTCTACCGCGGGTAGTTGAGCAGATAAACTTGCCGATGTCGCATTAATAATGACATCAAACGATAAGTTTGCAACATCCGTAAAATCTGCGGATTCGAACTTAGGGTGATTAAACTTAGTCACAATATCCTGAGCTTTTGAGACGGTTCTATTGGCTATCACAAGCTTTTGCAAACCTTGTGCAAGTAAGGGTTCAACGACACCTTTGGCAGCGCCGCCAGCACCAAGAATCAATACTCGTGATTTTGCTAAGGTGACATTATGCCACTTAAGATCATTCACTAAGCCAACACCATCGGTATTGTCTCCTTGTATTATTCCTTGATCAAACGACAAGGTATTAACAGCGCCAGCTAACTGAGCCTGCTCACTTAACTTATCACACAACAGCATAGCGTCTTCTTTAAATGGTGCCGTAACATTTGCTCCCATTCCGCCTTGATGAATAAATTCGGTGATAGCTTGCTTGAACTGGCCTAGTTCAACGTATTGTTTTTGATACGTTAATTCTTGCTTGGTTTGTTTGGCAAACTGTGTGTGGATTACAGGTGATAATGATTGTGTGATCGGATTACCAAATACTTTGTACGTGTCCATATAGCAACCTAATAAGACTTTTTCTTAGAGTAACCAATTTTTTTCGGCTTTAACATAGCAACAATGACTAAAATCTAAATCCCCCTCAGAGGGAACCCCGCCACGGTTGCTTACGTTAACTTTGTTGTTTAAACAAAAAAACCAGGCAAAAACCTGGTTTTTATAACAAGATAGAGCTGTGATCTGCTTTAAAAAGTGTAGCCAAGCATGAGCGAGTACACCATAGGATCTACACCAATGTTGGCCGAACCCTTGATTTCATTACCGATCTTAAATGTCGCATCTGTATCTATGTCGATATAACGTGCGGACGCATTCAGATGCCATTTATCGTCAATAATATAATCTAACCCTAGCTGAGCTGACAATCCCCAAGAACTATCAACAGATAAGTCATTAAAGCCAAGCGTTTTTGCCCCCGAGGTAAATCCATCTTTAAAAAAGATGGTATAGTTGATACCTACCCCAACATAAGGTTTAAAGTTACCATCGGTATTAAAATAATATAGCGCACTTAATGTTGGTGGTAAGTGATCTACTTCACCCAGTTTTGCACCATCAATATCAAGGGTAGCGCGAGAAAAGACGCCGGGTGCGATACCTTCTGGATCGTGGATGGTCACATCGTGAGTAAATGGCGTTGCCGCCAAAAGTTCGACGGCCCAATTAGCGTCGTAAAAATAGACCAGATTTAACCCCAACTGACTATTAGCTTCAACTGACACCGACAATGCTGTAGGGCCACCAAGCGCAGGAACATTGACTCCTGCTTTATCGTTATCAGGTTCAACCAAAGTCACCCCGCCCCGAACTACGTAATCACCCGCTTGGTGTCCAGCAGCATACACTGTTGGACCGGCAAGTAATGTAACTAATGCAACACCTAAAATTTGTTTTTTCATGGTAAATGCCTTCTTACTGTAATTTGTCTTAAGTGTAATATATTGTTCAAAAAATGAGACATAGTGTGCTGATATAAAACAAATTAGTTGGTTCGTAGCATTGTTTTGAGGTGCTGTGCGCGCTATAGCGGTAGGCGCGAACAGGTAAAAACCTGCCCACGTATAAGGCTAACAAGTTGAGAGTGGTTTAGCGGTTTAACCAGTTTTGAGGTTTTAGGTATTCCTGATAAAGAATGGCCTCCGCTGAATCAGGCTCTGGTTGGTAATTATATTCCCACCTTGCTAATGGTGGCATTGACATTAATATCGACTCGGTTCGACCGCCAGATTGCAATCCAAAAAGTGTGCCTCTATCAAACACCAAATTAAACTCAACATAACGTCCACGTCGGTATAATTGAAACTGACGCTGAGCTTTCGTGAAAGGCGTGTCTTTGCGTTTGTCCATAATAGGCACATAGGCTTTTAAGTAGCCTTCGCCCACCGCTTTAATGTAATTAAAGCAAGTCTCAAAATCCCATTGGTTTAAATCGTCAAAAAACAAACCGCCGACACCACGGGTTTCATCTCGATGTTTTAGGTAAAAATATTGATCACACCACTTTTTGTGTTCATCATATACCCGTTCGCCAAATGGCGCACATAAATCGGCTGCGGTTTGATGCCAATGAATGACATCGTCTTTAAAAGGATAAAATGGGGTTAAATCAAACCCGCCCCCAAACCACCACACTGGTTCTTCACCATCTTTTTCGGCAATAAAGAAGCGCACATTCGCGTGCGATGTCGGGATAAAAGGGTTTTTAGGGTGAATTACTAAAGATACCCCACACGCTTGCCATGTTCTGCCCGCAAGCTCGGGTCGGTGAGCGGTGGCAGATGGTGGTAATTTATCACCACTGACTAAAGAAAAATTAACCCCGCCTTGCTCAATAACCAAACCGTCAGTAAGGACTCGGGTACGGCCACCACCACCCTCTTCTCGTTTCCAATTATCTTCGACAAACCGCCCTTGACCATCAGCCTGCTCTAATCCTTGACAAATTTTATCCTGTAATGACTTTAAATAGTCAATTACTTGCTCTATGTTTACCTGGCTCATGTCCTAAATACGTCTCCGGTTAATGCATCGATAATAGTAGAGGGTTTATCAAACCCCATCGTTTGACCTTTGATCACAAAGTCAACTTGGGTTCCCAACGCCTGTTCTGCTTGCTGCCATGTTAGCGCCGGAGGGTGACCGGTTAAATTACAACTGGTTGACACAATCGGTTTATTCGTTTGCTCGCATAAAGCAACCACGTCGGCTTGGCTGGTAACCCGAACAGCAATGGTATCAAATTGGCCAGATAAGTGACGACTAATACCCTCTTTTGCTGGCATAACTTGAGTGATCCCATTGGGCCAACGTGATTTTATCGTGGTTAATTGCTCAGCAGAGAGCTTGCTTACATCGATGTAGGGAATGAGTTGCTCAAACTTACCCGCCAGCAAAATCAACCCTTTGTCTATTGGTCTTTGCTTTACGGCCAGTAATGCATCAATGGCCTTGGTGTTATCAGGGTCGCAACCTAAACCGAACACGGCCTCCGTTGGGTAAGCGATAATAGCGCCTGCTTGAAACGCTTCAAATGCGGTCGAATAAGAATGTTTGTTCATTGTTTTTATGGCTGTTTTTAGCATCAATAAAGTGCGCTCATTATAGCCACTTTGGTAGGCAACCGCATCATTGAACGAAAAATTTGTTGAATGTAAACAGCCCCCCAAATGCCAAAGGTGCTCATTTACCCAAGGCTTAAACCCATTTTATTGCTCCCTATTACCTCCTATTGGTAAGGTTTTTTCAGTTTCTTAGACCTGCATCTACAAAATAGATAAAAACGGCTACAAAGTTGTGACAAAGTTTGGGGATTTAAGTAAACAAGGTTATAATGCGCGCTTTCTTTTTTCGGGTTTAGGTGACTATACCAAGCGCGTTTTTAACAATAAAAGGGTAGAACGACATGACAGTGGGAATCATCATGGGGTCAAAATCAGATTGGCCAACGATGAAGCATGCAACGGACATGCTGGATTTACTTAAGGTTCCGTACGAGACCAAAGTAGTATCAGCTCATAGAACACCTCACTTACTGGCTGAATATGCTGAAAATGCGAAAGATCGTGGCATTAAAGTCATTATTGCTGGGGCCGGTGGCGCCGCGCATCTACCAGGTATGGCTGCAGCTTTTACCAGTTTACCTGTACTCGGCGTTCCTGTGCAGTCCAAAGCTCTAAGTGGTCAAGACTCGCTTTTATCTATAGTACAAATGCCTAAAGGTATTGCCGTAGGTACATTAGCCATTGGCACCGCAGGTGCTGCTAACGCAGGTTTATTGGCTGCGCAAATACTCGGTACTCATGACACCAGTATAATGGCTAACATTGAAGAATTTCGTCGCCAACAAACCCAAACAATTTTGGATAACCCAAATCCCGCAGAATAATAGGTCAGTATGAACAAGATTTTGGTATTAGGTGCTGGTCAGTTAGCACGAATGATGGATTTAGCCGGAACACCGCTGAATCTACAAACCAAAGCTTATGATGTCCGATCGAGTCAGGTTGTACATCCATTAGCTAACGAGCTAACTTATGGTGACTTACACGCAGGTATAGCAGATTGTGATGTGATCACGGCAGAATTTGAACACATTCGTCATGATGTTTTAGCGGTTTGTGAAGCTTCAGGTAAGTTATTGCCAAGCAGTCAAGCGATTAAAATTGGTGGCGATCGAAGACTTGAAAAAGCCCTGTTGGAGTCGTGTCAGGTTGCCAATGCTAAGCACAGAATCATTACCAGCCGAGCAGACTTTGATGCTGCGATAGCCCAATTGCAATTACCCATTATCTTTAAAAGCGCACTTGAAGGTTATGATGGTAAAGGCCAATGGCGGTTAAAAGATATCAGCCAAGCTGATGATATTTGGCAGCAAATGGACAGCTTTGTGCAAGCGGCAAATTCTTCAGTACCCCAAGGTATTATTGCCGAGCAAATGGTGCCGTTTGATCGTGAAGTATCGATTGTTGGTGCCCGCAGTCGAAATGGTGAAATTGCGGTCTACCCTATTACTGAAAATCATCATACCAATGGCGTATTAAGTGTTAGTTTAGCCATGCCTGTAGCACAAGCCCTGCAACAACAAGCCTTTGAGGTGTTTAGTAAATTAACTAAAAAACTGGACTATGTCGGGGTTCTTGCCATTGAGTTTTTCCAAGTTGGTGACCAGCTATTGGTCAATGAAATTGCACCAAGGGTACACAACTCTGGCCATTGGACCCAACAAGGTTGCGACAGCAGCCAATTTGAAAATCATCTGCGCGCAATTACCGGTATGCCTCTGGGCAATACCGAACTAAATCGCCCTACCGCTATGATCAACATTCTTGGCGAAGACAGTGTACCTGAGTCTGTCTTAGCGATCCCAGGTGTCGCTTTGCATTGGTATAACAAAGAAAAACGCGCTGGTCGTAAAATGGGACATATCAATGTGTCGGGTAATAGTGAGCAAGAGTTGGCCGATAAGCTTTCTTTGCTCGCCACCATGTTAAGTCCTACCGCGTTTGAAGACTTATCTGCCTTTGCCAATATGTTACAAGCTCGAATTAACTAGGCATTTGACCATCATTAAGCAATAAAAAAGTCGACCTAAGTCGACTTTTTTTATGTTTAATTAAATCATGATTGCTTTTGAAAGTGAGCACATTTTTTATCGGCGCATTGGTCTTTCTCGCCAGCGGCCATTTGTCGTCGTAGCAATAGCGTAAAGCCACACTTTTCACATTGGCCAGCCACCGGCGGATGATTCACCACAAATTTACATTTAGGGTAATTGGTACAAGCAAAAAAGGTTTTACCAAAACGGTTGTGTTTTTCGACTAAATGCCCTGTTGCACATTTGGGACAACAGACATCTTCCAACGCTTGTGCTTCATCATGATCGATAAAGTGGCACTCAGGGAAGTTAGTACAACCAATAAACATACCGTATCGGCCCTGTTTGACCGCAAGTTCATTACCACAGTCAGGGCATTCGGTATTGGCTAATACTTGCCCTTCAAATTTTTCATGTTCAACTAGGGGACGAGAATAAGTGCAACTTGGGTAGTTAGCACAGCCAATAAACGCACCAGCTTTTGAATTTTTAATCTGTAGTTCACTGCCACAGTCAGGACAAATTCCATACTCTTTTTCTAATGCGTGTTCGTGTTGTTTGAATAACGGGTCGTTATTTTTGCTCATTCGGGCCTATACATGATATGTGATTGCGTTAACTGCTATTATCGCAAACCAGAGGCTAAACTTTAAGCAAAATTAACGTAGCAATATGTAACACGTGCAATCCGTTAATGCAGTGGCCCTTCGCATTCATCAAAAATAAGATCTTCCATTTGGGAATAGGCGGTTTCTTTTCCTGGCACATTGAACAAAACCATCAAAATCACCCACTTTAAGTCATCAAGATAGAACTCTTTGGTATCTAGCTCCATGACTCGGTCAATAACCATTTCACGGGTGGTAAAATCCAGCACATTAATTTGTTCAAGGAACATCAAAAAGCCGCGGCATTGCACATCGAGTAAGGCCATTTCTTCTGGCGTATAAATACGCACAGAATTCCCCCCCTTGCGGGTTAAATAAGGGTATAAATCGGTGTTTTGAAGTGCCGCGAGTTTTTCTAACCAAGACAAAGCTTTATAAATTTCATCTTGGTGAAAGCCAGCGCGCGTAAGCTCATCAGTTAGGACGTCGTGATCGACCATAACCTCTGCTTCGCTGTGAATATAATTTTCAAACAGATACATCAGAATATCGAACATAGTAACCCCCTAAATATCAAAAAATCAGTTGTTTTTCTTGATAAAGCCACCTGGTACCGCAGCTACCAGCCCTTTTAGCTCAAGCGCCATTAACCGAGTCATAACTTGCTCTATTGGCAGTTTGCTTCGACTGACTACGGTATCTACGGACGTAGTCTCATAATCCACACTACTTAACAATGAATCGATGCACAAGTCTTGTTGTTGGGTTTTTATGCATTTTTTTTCGCTAGAGGCAATATCAGCAGGTCGTTGACCTATATCCAACTCATCAAAAATATCCTGCACCGTCTCGACTAACTTCGCCCCCTGCTTAAGTAAACTGTGACATCCCTTTGCTTGCGGGTTATTAATAGAGCCTGGCATGGCAAAAACTTCTCTATTTTGCTCAAGTGCAGCTTGTGCCGAAATCATTGAACCGCTGGCAAGTTGCGCTTCCACCACTAAGGTACCCAAACACAAACCGGTAATGATTCGGTTTCGTCTTGGAAAGCATCCTGGTAACGGTTTACTCCCTGGAGGAAACTCGCTCACAACCAACCCCTGATTTGCCAGAATGGCCTGCTCCAAGCTTGTATTTCTTTTGGGATAAGTAATATCAAGCCCTGTTGCAACGACCGCGATGGTATGCCCTTGTGCTTGTAAAGCGCCCTGATGGGCTGCTGAGTCTATGCCGATAGCCATACCTGAGGTAACCACCACATGTCGCTGTACGATGTCTCTAGCAAAACCTCGCGCACTGTTTAGGGCCGACATGGTGGCAGAACGCGAGCCAACAATGGCTATTTGAGGTTGTTGTAACAAGGCATGATTGCCTTTTGTAAACAGCACCAAAGGCGGATTAGGGATCTCTTTTAACGATGCAGGGTATCTGGCATCCGAAAAACTAATAATTAAATCGTTTCGTTTGACGCTGGTTTCAATAATCCAATCTATTCGACGCTTATTAGGTATACGGATGGCGTTAATTTGTTGATCAGATAAAGACAAAGATTTTAACACTGATGCCGGTAACTCAAACAACTGATCTAGCGAGAAGTGCTCAACAAGGGCAAGCTTTTGTGCGATAGCAAGTCTAGGAACAAACGATAAGGCTAGCCATAGAGGCCATTGGTTATGGGTGGAGGGCATTGACATCATTCTCATCCTTAAGAATTTTTATTACACTTATGCTTAAGTGTAGACGAGAATGATGCCTTTGAGCGGATTACAAGGTGGTGACTTTATCTTTAATGGAAATGGTATGATCGGTAGATAATACAATGGCAAAGCTCGTACGTTCTTGCACTTTAAACACCATAACTTTGCCAACATCTTCATACGGCATTTCAATACCGTTATTTTCACGCATAAAGTTGGTTAAACGATACCACCAAGACGCATCTTCTTTATAAGCAGGTCCCTTTGATGTCCCCACAATAGCCGGACTTTGGCGCTTAACCGAATAAATAGCACCAATATTAACCTGATCGGCACTGCCCTTGTTCAGCAATACGACTTCGTACTTGGTAAACTCTCGGGCGTTGTTATAAGAGCTAATAATACGGGCATCAAACTCGTCATCAGAGGCTACTTGCATAGCAAAGACCGACGGCAACAGTTGTTGTTCATTGACCGGTAACACAATATTACCCGCGCGTATTTCTCTGCGAGAGGTATCAAGATACATGGTCGCTGGCTCACTATTTTCAATATCGCCAGCTCGAATACTGGTCGCTGTACCAACTAAAATAGCATTATAACCAAGCTCATCGCCCGTTTGAGGATCGATAACTTCATCGCCTTTGGCGTAAATGGCATAGCGTTTGCCTGGGGTCAGGTTGCTATTTACGTATAACTTAGCGTCTTCAATGTTGGTTTTAAACGCTTCGTCTGCCCCTAAGATAATTGGCGCTTGATCAAAGACTTTTTCGCTTAAAATTTGCGAGTAATTTAAATAAGGAGCCAACCTATCTAGCGGCAACAAGGTAACCGGGTTTTCGTCTTTGAGGGTTTTGCGCTTTTGCGGGGTCCAAGTAATATTGGGTTTGCCTTTTACCAACATCGGCAGCCCATTTGCATCGTATACTAAACGCAATACATCACCAGGAAAAATAAGGTGCGGGTTGTCTATCTCCGGATTTAGTCGCCACAACTTAGGCCATAGCCATGGTTCGTTAAGAAAAATCTCGGAAATATCCCATAGGGTGTCGCCTTTTTGCACGATATACGTTTTAGGCGCATCCTGTTTTAGCCGTAACTCATCGGCATAAGCCAATAAGGTGGTAGAAAAACAAATTATGGTTATTAATATTCTTTTTATCATATTGTGCCAATCCATCTCTGGCGTTTTCATCCACATAATGACCTTAAAGTCACATCTAAGTCATAAAGCCCTATTATTAATAAACAATAGAAGCTAAAATTAAACATAACATTCAATTTTAATTATCGCTAATTGTTTTCTCAATATTATGACTATTTTAACTGTATTACGCTTTCCTGATGAGCGTTTAAGAACTGTCGCCAAGGAAGTTTCTGAAGTGACAGATGAAACCCGAAAAATCATCGACGACATGTTTGAAACCATGTACGCAGAAAATGGCGTTGGCCTAGCGGCAACGCAAGTCGATATTCACCAGCGCATTGTGGTGATGGATACCTCTGAAGATAAGTCGGACCCTATTGTCCTAATCAACCCTGAAATCACCGAAAAACGTGGTGATGTGGTGATTAATGAAGAAGGCTGTTTATCGGTACCTGGCTGTTACGCCAAAGTTGAACGTAGCCCTGAAGTTACCGTCAGCGCTTTAGACCGAGACGGTAGTCCATTTAGCCTTGATGCGAAAGAACTTATGGCCATTTGTATTCAACATGAACTGGATCACTTAAAAGGTGTACTGTTTGTCGATTACTTATCGCCTTTAAAACGCCAACGCATCAAAACCAAGCTTGAAAAAGAAGCCAAAGCTTTGGCCCGCGCCTAAGTTTAACCATCCAATTAGCATACGCGAGAAATACCATTGTCTAAGCCTTTGAATATCATCTTTGCCGGCACCCCTGATTTTGCAGCCCAGCACCTTGACGCCCTAATCGCCAGTGACCATAACATTGTTGCGGTATATTGCCCGCCGGATAAACCCGCAGGTCGAGGAAAAAAGCTCACCGCGTGTGCTGTTAAACAATTAGCCCAACAGCATGATCTTAAAATTGAACAACCGGTTAACTTTAAACAAGACAGCGACCAACAACAATTAGCCAGTTATAACGCCGACGTTATGGTGGTGGTAGCGTACGGTCTTTTATTACCGGAAGTGATTTTAAATACGCCAAGACTTGGCTGTGTTAATGTCCATGGTTCAATTTTGCCTAGATGGCGTGGTGCGGCGCCTATCCAGCGCGCTTTAGAAGCTGGCGATGCCGAAACTGGGGTCACCATCATGCAAATGGATAAAGGCTTAGATACCGGTGATATGCTACATATTGCCAAATGTAAAATAGACCCTACTGACACCAGTGCCAGTTTATACACTAAATTAGCTGAGCTCGGCCCACAAGCATTGCTGCAAACCCTAGAGCAAATGGCCGCCGGAACCCATACCGCGACCCCGCAAAATAATGCGCTAGCTAATTACGCACACAAGTTAACGAAAGAAGAAGCAGAATTAGACTGGCAATTAACCGCGTCGCAACTCGATCGAAAAATAAGAGCGTACCAACCTTGGCCTTTTGCTCAAATTACCTATACCGACAACAAGCAACAAAGCCATAAAATAAAGGTATGGCAAGCCGATGTTCTAGCATATTCTGGCTCTGCCCTACCTGGCGAAATAATATCGGCCGATAAAAAAGGCATTGTTGTCGCATGCCAAACAGATGCCTTATGTTTTAACCAATTACAGCTACCTGGCAAAAAAGCCTTAGCGGCCGCCGATATTTTAAATGGTCGTGGTGAATGGTTTCTTACAGGGGCAAATATTAATGGCCATGTAGTTGGAAACGACAATGAGTAAAAACGTTAGAGCTTTAGCCGCGCGCTGCTTATATGGAGTCGTTGATCAGGGTCGTTCACTAAACGATGAATTGCCAAGACTGCAAAGCTTGATTGAATCAGGCAAAGACAAAGGTTTATTGCAAGAGCTGTGCTACGGCGTTTTGCGCTACCTGCCTGAACTCGAACACCATGTGCGTCGCTTCGTTAAAAAGCCTTTATCCAACAAGCAACGAGTATTTCATTTTTTAATGATGGTTGGCTTGTATCAGCTTAAATATACACGCATTCCAGATCATGCAGCTGTGGGTGAAACGGTAGCTGCCACAGGGGTGTTAAAAAACCGTCACTTAAAGGGTTTAGTTAATGCCGTTTTAAGAGGTTATTTGCGCGATCCTGAGCTGTCAGAACAAGAACAGAATCAATTGCCTGATGCGATAAAGTACAATCACCCAGGCTGGCTTATTAAAAAGCTGCAAGACGGTTACCCAAATAATTGGCAACAGGTCTTAACCTTTAACCAACAACGTCCTCCCATGTGGCTTCGAGTGAATAAACAAAAAGTGTCCCTCGAACAATATTGCCAACAGCTTGAACAAGCCAACATTGAAGTAGCCTATCGAGAACCGAACAGCGATGCTTTAAAGTTGCAAAGTCCATGTGATGTCAACACCCTACCCGGCTTTAGCGATGGTTTGGTATCGGTACAAGATGCTGCTGCGCAAATGGCGGCCCCTTTATTGGGTGCAAAAGCAGGTGAACATGTTTTAGACTGTTGTGCGGCGCCAGGGGGTAAAACGTGTCATATTCTAGAGCTCGAACCCAATCTTGGCAGTATGACTGCCATTGATATTGAACAAGACAGACTGACTCGAGTCAATGATAACTTAGCGCGATTAGGTTTAACGGCCAAAGTTATTGCCGCCGATGCAGCCAAGCCTGAGTTATGGGCAGATGCGCACCAGTTCGATAAAATTTTATTGGATGCGCCGTGTTCTGGCACTGGGGTTATTCGAAAAAACCCCGACATAAAATGGTTACGAAGAGCCTCTGATATTGACCAGTTGGTGATATTGCAACAACAGATATTAAAAGCAATTTGGACCTTATTAAAACCAGGTGGTACATTGGTATATGCCACTTGCTCTATATTGCCTGAAGAAAATACGCATCAAATTCAAAAGTTTGTGGCAGACAACCAAGATGCAATACTAGAAGATATACCTTGGTCAGGTGACACTAAAGATTGGCAAATATTACCGGGCGAACACTCGATGGATGGGTTTTATTATGCCAAAATGAGCAAGAAAGTGATGTAAGCCCGCATATTCCTAGGTAGGCATATAATAAAATCAACAAAATGAGATTACACTAGCAAATGAAAATTATCATTCTCGGCGCCGGACAAGTTGGTGGCACCCTTGCAGAGAACTTGGTGGGTGAACAAAATGAAATCACCCTAGTCGATGTCGACTCAGCAAAATTGCGTGAGTTACAAGATAAGATGGACTTGCAAGTGGTTACCGGACAAGGCAGTCACCCCGACGTGTTAGCCAAAGCCGGTGCAGAAGACGCTGATATGATCATCGCCGTGACCTCAGATGACGCAACCAATATGCTCGCCTGCCAAATTGCTTTCACCATTTTTAATACCCCAGTAAAAATTGCCCGTATTCGCTCAGAGCAAATTTTAAAATACAAAGAACAGCTATTTCATAATCAAGATATTCCGGTTGATCACATCATTGCTCCCGAGCAGTTAGTGACCAAAGATATTGCTCGTTTAATTGACTACCCAGGAGCTTTGCAAGTACGCGAATTTGCTGGTGGGAAAGTCTCCTTAGTTGGGATCAAAGCCTACTATGGTGGTTTATTGGTTGGTCATGCGCTATCAACCTTACGTGAACATATCCCTAATATAGACACTCGAGTGGCGGCGATTTACCGCCAAGGCAGACCTATTAGACCTCTTGGTACAACGGTTATAGAAGCCGATGATGAAGTGTTTTTTATCGCTGCAACAGGCCATATCCGAGCGGTAATGAGTGAATTGCAAAAACTCGAAGCACCCTACAAGCGTATTATGATTGCTGGTGGTGGTTACATCGGTTCGGGGTTGGCCCGTATTCTGGAAAAAAGTCATCAAGTTAAAGTTATCGAGCGCAACCCGAAACGAGCTGAATTTTTGTCTAACGAATTAAATAGCTCGATGGTCTTTGTCGGTGATGCCACCGATACCGAATTATTGGTTGAAGAGCAAATCGAGCAAATGGATGTGTTTTTAGCGGTAACCGACGACGACGAAGCCAATATCATGTCATCTATGATGGCGAAAAAGCTTGGCGCCCGTAAAACCATCGTGTTAATCCAACGTGGTGCCTATCTCGATTTAGTTCACGCTGGTGAGCTTGATATCGCGGTATCACCGCAACAGGCCACCATATCGGCGTTATTAACCCATATTCGTAAAGGTGATATTGTCAATGTGTACAGTTTACGACGTGGTGCTGCCGAAGCCATTGAAGCGGTTGCTCATGGCGACGAGCAATCTTCTAAAGTTGTTGGTCGCGAAATTCAAGACATCAAGCTTCCACCCGGAGCGACCATTGGTGCCATTGTTCGTGGTGAAGAAGTATTAATTGCCCACTCAACCACGGTCATTCAATCAGATGATCATGTTATCTTATTCTTAGTCGACAAAAAGTACATTCATCAAGTCGAGAAGTTATTTGCGGTCAGCGCCATTTTCTTTTAACAATCCCCATAAAAAAGGTGCATTTATTTGCACCTTTTTTTACAACATTTCTTCGACCAACCCCTGAAGATTAGTTACGCCAAAATGAAGGCATAAACAGCACCAATAAGGTGAATATTTCTAAACGCCCAAATAACATTGCCAACACCAGCACCCACTTACTAAAGTCATTTATGGTGGCAAAGTTGGCTGCCACTTCACCAAGACCTGGGCCTAAATTATTTAAGCAAGCGGCAACGGCGGTAAATGCGGTCATTTCATCGATTCCTGAAGCCATCAAGAGCAACATACAGAAAATAAAGATAGCCGCATAAGCTGAGAAGAATCCCCAAATGGCGTCGACCACTTTGTCAGGTAACGCCTTTCGTCCAAGCTTGATGGTTAATACCGCTTTGGGATGAATTAATCGATTTAACTCACGGATCCCTTGTAAATATAACAACACTACTCGCATGACTTTCATCCCGCCCCCGGTACTGCCAGCACACCCCCCGATGAAACTGGCAAAGATCAGAAGCATCGCTAGCAAAGGAGGCCAATCGGCAAAATTAGTGGTGGCAAAACCTGCGGTCGTACTAATAGATACCGCCTGAAATAACGAGTCATCCATAGCCTTCTCATAATTGCTTTCAACCCCAAAGGCCAATAAACCGACAAAGCAAATTAAGGTTAAAATAAGTTGAATGGCAATAAATGTTTTAAACTCAGGATCGTAAAAGTAGGTGCGTAAATTGCGGTTTCGATAAGCCGCAAAATGCAGGGCAAAGTTAACCCCAGCAATAATAAGAAACACCACACAGATTAAATTGATGATCGGGCTGTCAAAATAGCCCATCGAGGCATCATGGGTAGAAAAACCACCAATGGCAATGGTCGAGAAAGAATGTGAAATGGCATCAAATACCGACATTCCAGCAAGCCAATAAGCCAATGCACAAGCAATGGTTAAAAACAGATATATATACCACAGGTGCTTAGCCGTATCGGCTATTCGAGGGGTCATTTTAGAGTCTTTAACCGGGCCTGGTGTTTCGGCACGATACAGCTGCATACCACCAACGCCTAACATCGGTAATACCGCCACCGCTAAAACAATGATCCCCATACCACCAAGCCATTGCAGTTGTTGGCGATAATATAATACCGCATGAGGTAAACCATCTATTTGCGTTAGGATGGTTGCGCCCGTTGTGGTTAATCCAGAGAAAGATTCAAATACCGCATCGGTAATCGATAAATCGGGACTTTCGGTGATCATTAAGGGAATGGAAGAAAAACTGGCCAGAACCGACCAAAACAGCACCACAATAAGAAAACCTTCGCGTGCCCTTAACTCCCCTTTTTGATGACGATTTGGATACCAAGCAATAAAACCACTTAATAAACACCACAAAAAAGACACCAAAAAAGCGACGCCGCCACCATCTCGGTATATGAGTGAAACAAAGGCTGGCGGTAACATGGTGACACTCAAAATCGTGACCAGCAAGCCCAATATTCGTGTGATGTTGCGGTACTGCATGACGAGACTTAGTTATTATTTTCCAAATGAGTTAGTTATAGCATAACCTGATTCGAATCCAAGTGATACGAGAATTTGCCAGCAAAAAAACCTCATCCGTGTATTTTAGGTACGATTCTACCGGCGGTAACTTCCTTAATTCGTTGACAAAAAGGCTTTGCTTGCGAAATTGGTATGTGTATTTTTAATTGCACTTGTTCAGCGTAGACTTGCGCTGTTATTTCCCCTTCATGCAACCCTATATGGTGTTCAATATCTTTGATTTGTTGGTAGTCACAAGCCAATGACACCTTTACCAATGGGACTTTCAACTGAGTAGTTAATTTTAAAATAGCTTGTCGAACACTGTTACCATAGGCTCTTTGTAAACCGCCTGTACCGAGTTTTACCCCCCCAAAATAACGCGTCACTACCGCACAAATTTCACCTATTTCACTGCCCTGCAACACCGCTAACATCGGTCTACCAGCGGTACCACTAGGCTCACCATCATCACTAAACCCATATGACTGGCTGTCGTCAGGACGAGAACTGACAAAGGCATAGCAATGGTGAGACGCATCAGGGTATTGCTGGCGAATGCTGTCAATAAACGCCTTCGCCTGCTTTGGGCTTTGACAAGGTGATAGCGAACAAATAAAGCGACTGCGATTGACGATGGTTTCATCTTCTAATGTTTCTGCAGCCACTTTATAAGGCTGTGTATTCACCTTGTTCACACTCATAAAAATTTATTTGCTAGGCTAGATTCAAATCACGAGTCATGTTTTCAATGCCATTGTCGTACACAATGACATTGTCTTCGATTCGAATACCACCAAATTTGCGTAAAGTATCCACTTTTTGCCAGTTAATAGCCTGACTGTATTCACCTTTAGATAATTCGTCTAAAAACTGGTCAATAAAGTAAAGGCCTGGCTCAATAGTAAACACCTGCTTACTTTCTATACCACGCGTTGTTCGTAAAAACGGGTGTTGTGCAGGCGCACTGATAAGATCGCCGGCTTCGTTTGCCATATAGCCGCCCATATCATGCACCTGAAGTCCGAGATGATGACCAAGACCATGAGGGAAAAACTTAGCCGTCACGCCAGAACTCACCATTTGTTCAGGGCTCATTTTGACCAAATTAAACTGTGCTAATAATTCCGCTAATAAGTAATGATTTTGAATGTGTAAATCAACATAGCTTTGGCCCGGCTTTAAACCTGATACCAATTTTAACTGCAACACATTCATGGCGGTGATAAGCTCAGCAAACTCGTTTTGTTCAAAAGCATAGGTTCGGGTAATATCGGCAGCGTAGCCATGAAAGCTCGCGCCGGCATCAATTAAGAACGAATGGTGTTGTGCCGGTGCCTTTTGCTCTAATGCGGTGTAATGCAAAATAGAAGCGTTTTCATTGAGTGCAACAATATTGCCATAAGGCACATCGTTTTCGCCTTGACCTACGGCCTGTAAATAAGCCAGTTGAATTTCAAATTCGGTGGCTTTGTTGTAAAACGCATCTTTAGCCGCACTATGTCCATTTACCGCCATGCGGTTGGCCTCTCGAAGGCAAACCAGTTCGTAATCTGTCTTATACACTCTATGGTAATGTAAATAGTTTAATACTGATGACTGGTTTTTTTGCTCAAACCCCAAGTCATCGGCAACCGATTCATATTCACCTAGGTACATCATTCCCTGTTTATTGGCTGGCAAGATAGACTTAATGTCATCGCTGGATGACATTAATTTAATATCAAAAAATTCGGTCCAGTAGTCTTGTTCAAGCTTGGTTACTTTATGCCAAAAATCTAATGGCTGATAATAGGCCAAAACCGGCTTGTCTTTACCATTGACGATTAACCAACAGTTTGGGGTGTTCGTTACAGGCAACCATGCCTTAAAGTGCGGGTTGACTTTAAAAGGGTAATACATGTCATCAAGAAACACTTTGCCACTAAAACCAGCGTGGATCACCAGTGCTTCAATATTTTCTCTTGCCAAGATGGTTTGAGTGCGATGTTGTAACTCTTGAATGTGGGCTGGATAGTGGCTAGCCAACTCTTTGGCTAAATTTGGGTTTGCTTCTAACATGTAGATAATCTCTTTTTATTAATTAACGCAACCCCGATGATAACACAGCCAGTTTGATAGCTGTAGTTTAGCGCTAAGCGTCGATGTTTAGGGCTGCGTTTATTGCGTTAGATTACTGCGCTTGTTGAATATCCATCTTGGTTAGTTGGTTAAATGGCGACATCCCCTGACCTACTTTTTGTTGATAAATTTCTGTGTAGGCCATCACACTTTTGACATAATTACGTGTTTCTTTAAAGGGAATGGTTTCAATCCAAGCGTCTGCTGGCATGGTCGGTTGTCGCCTTAGCCATTTATTGACATTTCCTGGGCCGGCATTATAAGCGGCGGTCGCTAAGACAATATTATTGTCGTATTTTTTCAACAAAGTACTTAAATAGTTAATACCTAATTTAACGTTTGTATCGATGTTAATTAACTCTTGGTGTTTAAATTTTTTCCGACCTACCTCGTTTGCTGTGGCCGGCATAACTTGCATTAAACCATACGCCCCTGCAGGGGATTTAGCATCAGGCATAAAGATACTTTCTTTACGAGCAATGGCATAAACCCAAGCTAAATCGACTTGGTGTTGTTTGGCATATTTGGTAAAGGTTTTAGTAAACGGCATAGGAAAGCGCATATCGGTATCGTTTAATAGACCTAAACGACTTAAGGTCACAATTGGGCGAGAATACCATTGATTGTCAAAGGCTAATTGCGCGGCGGCTAAATGTTCATTGTCTGGTAATTGTTTTACCCAATGATTCCACTCCCTGCGTGCTTGATAAAAACGGTTTAAAGCAAATAATTCAAATGCCCTTTGCGCAGCCTGGTAATTGGGCAACGCTTTGCTGGCTTGTGCAGAAACGACAATGGGTTGATGATTTAGCGTTTTTTCAGAGCCCGTTCTGGCGGCCGCTAAAAAACCATAATAACTGCGCTCTTGTGCTAACGTTGTTAAGTCTTTTTCAATCTGCTCTGGGTTATCCTGTTGTGCCAATTCTTTTGCCCGACTATGCCAATACGAATATTGCCTTTTGTCGGTATGTGTACTGACATTTTGTTCTACATGTTGCAATAAACTCAGATAGTCTTTGTCCGATAGAGCCTTCGCCATTTGCCATTGCTGAGCCACTTCAGATAACGCGTCAGGTTGTTGCTCTGCTAGCCAATCGATCACATTGGGATGATCGGAACGAGCAGCGGCTATGGTCAATCGTTTATATATGTCTTTTTGTGTTTCTGCATCGAAGCGTTGTTGTTTAATCGCCTGTTGATAAACCGAAACCGCCATCGCAACATCTTGCCAGACCAATTTTTTAAGCCCATAAGCGATAACTAACGACTCCGCTGGTGTTGATTGATTAAACTTATCCAGTTTATTGAGTCTTTTAGGATTGGCTTTGACCTTTTCCCAGAGTGCTTTTAGGTATGCCTGATTCGGTGGAAGCTTTTTAGTCAAGTATCGCGATAGCATGTATTGTCGAGCCGTCTGTGCCAATACAATACGCTGCCACAGCAGATCGACGGTTAACATGCCGGCGTCTTGCCACTGTTTAAACAAGGGATCGCATTCATCGGGTTGAGATTTTTTATGTAACCAAAGGTTGGTCACTTGCTTTAAAATTTGCTGTTTTTCGGCTCCATCTTGCCATTGATACCGCAGTTGCAAGCAAGTGTATTTTGCCCCCAAGTCAGGTCGATACACCTGCATATAGCGCTTTGCTTGTTTACTTTTATGTAAGTGATTTAACCATGCGGTTCTGACCAAATAATCTAAGGGCGTATTTTCATAGGTTTCAAGGAAGGTTAAAAACTTTGCCTCATTTTTTAATGCAATATTTTGGCGCAATACTTTCGATTGTAAGTAAGGTAACAATGGGTAATGGTGCAGTTTTTGCTCGACTTGTTGGTATGCCGATGAATTAATATCCCACCACCGTTGTTCTGCCGATAAATATATTTCTCGAGTTGCATTAAGAATATCTTCATTGGTATTGGTCAAGTGGCTTATGGAGGCAGCTTGGCAAAACTGGGCATTGCACAGGATTGCAGCTAAAATGAACTTGAAACCAGATTTCATTTATTTTCCTTGTAGAAAAAATAGCTTGTTTTAAAATAGCGAGTAAATAGCCTGTTTATTAAAGATAGACCATGACGACTGAAAATATTTTTCAAACTGCTGATCATACGCTTGATGCGTTAGGCTTGCGTTGCCCGGAGCCTGTGATGATGTTACGAATGAGGATTCGTAAAATTGACGTGGGCGAAACTCTGTTTGTTATTGCCGATGATCCTTCAACCACCAGAGATGTTCCAAGCTTTTGTCAGTTTATGGAGCATGAGCTTGTGCACCAAGAAACCGCTCAACCTCCGTTTCAATATTTGATCAAAAAGCTCGCTTAAAGTTCAACAAATTAACACAATAAAAAAGCGCCCGTAGGCGCTTTTTTAAGATCTAAGATAAGTCTTTGTTATTGCAACAAAGAAATATCTGCCACATTAAAGAATGCCGCTCGTAATTGGCTTAATAGAGTCAAACGGTTTACTTTTACCGCTTCGTCCTCGGCCATTACCATGACATTATCGAAAAACTCGTCAATAGGCGCTCTTAGAGACGCTAACTTTGTCAATGCCGACTGGTAGTCTTTATTCTCAAATAATGGCGTTAGCTCGGCGCTTAGTGCGTTAAATTGCTCTGCTAATGCAACTTCTTGGCTTTCGGTCGCTAATGACATATTAAAGTTGGCATACAGCTCGCCATCAAACTTAGCTAAAATATTACCAACGCGCTTGTTTGCCGCAGCTAAGGCATCTGACTCTTCGAGGCTACGGAAGTAACTTACCGCTTTTACGCGTTGTTCGAAATCGAGTGGCGCTGTCGGTTTATTGGCTAATACCGCTTGAACCACATCCACATCAATGCCCTGCTCTTGGTAAAACGCTCTAAAGCGTCCCATAACAAAATCAATAACATCGGCTGCGGTGTTGTCATTACTTAGCTTATCGCTATAAGATTCGATGCTCACCTCTAACAAGTCAGCAATATCTAGCGGCAGTTTTTTCTCAATGATTATACGAATCAAACCAATCGCTGCACGACGCAACGCAAATGGGTCACGGTCGCCTTTTGGTGGCTGATTGATCCCAAAAATACCAACAAGGGTGTCGACTTTATCAGCGATCGCAACGCTTGAACCAATAACCCCTTCGGGTAAAGCATCACCCGCAAAACGTGGGCGATATTGATCTTCAAGTGCTTGTGCGACTTCGGCGACTTCACCGTCGTGTTGAGCATAGTATTTACCCATCGTACCTTGTACTTGTGGGAACTCTAATACCATTTCGGTCATTAAATCGGTTTTACTTAACAAACCTGCTCGATACGCATTGTCGGCATTTTCATTCAAAAGCTGAGCTATGTGTTGACTCATTTTTGCAATACGCTCTGATTTGTCTTTTAACGTACCCAATTGCTTTTGGAATAAAACATTTTCAAGGCTTTTTAAACGACTTTCTAGCGGTTGCTTTTTATCTGTTTTAAAGAAGAACTCAGCATCTGCTAAACGAGGGCGAATAACCTTTTCATTGCCTTTAATGATCTCTTGCGGTTGTTTCGATTCAATGTTGGTAATAAAAATAAACTTAGCCAACAAGTTACCGGCTTTATCCATCACAGGAAAGTACTTTTGATGATCCTTCATTGAGTAAATCAGTGGCTCTGCAGGCACGTTTAAGAATTCTTCATCGAAGCTTCCAACAAGAACGGAAGGCCATTCATTAATACCGGTTACTTCATCTAATAACTCATCATCAAGTAAAGCGGTCGCATTCATTTCTTCGGCTGCGCCATTGACTTGGTCAACAATCATCTTACGACGGGTAGCAAAGTCGGCTACCACATAAGCTGATTTTAATGCCGATTCGTAGTTATCCGCATGGTCTAATTCAACCAATCCACTGAAGTGGAATCGATGACCTTGAAGAACATTCGATGATTTAACCCCTAAAATTTCACCGGCTATTACCTTGGCACCAAACATCATGGTGATGGTGTGTACAGGGCGAATAAATTGAATACGGCTATCACCCCAACGCATAGGTTTAGGGATAGGTAGCTTGGTCACTGCATGTGCGACCATAGCAGGTAACAACTCAGCTACCGTTTGCCCTTTTTGAGTCGCTTTATGTAATAACCATTCACCTTTGTCGGTCTTTAAGCGCTCTGCTTGCTCAACGGTAATACCATTTGAACGAGCCCAGCCTTGAGCCGCTTTAGTCGGATTACCTTCGGCATCAAAGGCTACGTTTACCGCTGGACCTCGTTTTTCGATGACCTTATCTTGCTGTTGTTCAGTTAGAGCATTTACTTTAACAGCTAACCGACGTGGTGATGCAAACCATTTGGCATCGTCAAAGGCAAGTTCTGCTGCATTCAGTTGCTCAACAATCGAATCGTAAAATGCGGTGGCTAGCTTAGTCAGTGCTTTGGGTGGTAACTCTTCTGTACCTAATTCAATTAGAAGCGTATTTGTGCTCATTATTTTTGCTCCTCTTTCGTGTTTTGACAAAGAGGGAATCCCAACTCTTCTCGTTTTGCATAATATGCTTCGGCAACGGCTTTAGCTAAAGTACGAACACGTAAAATATAACGCTGGCGTTCGGTTACTGAAATCGCATGGCGAGCATCTAATAAGTTAAAGGCATGCGATGCTTTCATTACTTGCTCATAGGCAGGTAAAGGTAGACCTAACTCGATAAGCTTGGCGCTTTCTTGCTCACAATGATCAAACTGCTTAAACAGTTGCTCAACATCTGCATGTTCAAAGTTATAAGCTGACTGCTCTACTTCGTTTTGATGGAACACATCGCGGTAGTAGATTTTACCTAACGGACCATCGGTCCATACCAGGTCGTAAATGCTATCAACATTTTGAATGTACATCGCCAAACGCTCTAACCCGTATGTGATTTCACCCGTCACCGGTTTACACTCTAAACCACCAACTTGTTGGAAATACGTAAATTGAGATATTTCCATACCATTTAACCAGATTTCCCAACCTAGGCCCCAAGCGCCCAATGTTGGTGACTCCCAATTGTCTTCAACAAAGCGGATGTCGTGCACAAGCGGATCAAGACCTAGCTCTTTTAACGAGTTTAAATACAGCTCTTGAATATTAAGTGGCGATGGTTTTAATACCACCTGAAACTGATAGTAGTGTTGTAAACGGTTTGGGTTTTCGCCGTAACGACCATCGGTTGGACGGCGACACGGTTGTACATAAGCACTGCTCATCGGCTCAGGGCCGATTGAACGTAAAAAGGTCATTGGGTGGAATGTACCTGCACCCACTTCTAAATCGAGAGGTTGAACAATAACGCAACCTTGCTCCGACCAATACTCTTGTAACTTAAGTATTAAGCCTTGAAATGTTTTGATATCAAATGTGCTCATGAATACCGTTTCTGTGTCTATTAAAAAAATTGGCAGTAATTATACCTATTGGATAGATATTAGCCTAGCCCTATTTCCCGATAAAGCCATCTTAGACCAATCGTTCACGAGCAATGCTTAAATCAAGTAATAAGACGCTCTAATTATCTCTTTGCAGGTTTTTCTTTATCGCTATATCAAGGTTTAAATAACAAAAAACCCAGTCAAGTGACTGGGCTTTTAACACGGTTTACATCATTAAACCTATTGCGCTTGGTTACACGTCCAAGTTTTCGACGTTCAAGGCATTCGCTTCAATAAAGTTACGACGTGGTTCAACATGATCACCCATTAGGGTATTAAACAGTTGATCAGCACCAATCGCATCTTCAATGGTTACTTGTAACATACGGCGTGTTTCTGGGTCCATGGTGGTTTCCCATAACTGCTCTGGGTTCATTTCTCCCAAACCTTTATAGCGTTGAAGATATTGACCACGCTCAGATTCTTTCATTAACCACTCTCGAGCTTCAACGAAACTCTTCACCGGTTTAACTTTTTCGCCACGTTTAACATACGCACCCTCTTCCATTAAGCCGTTAATCGCTTTGTTAAGGTTCATGATGGCGTCAAATTCTGATGAGTGAATAAAGTCATAACCTAGGTTATACACCGTGTCGATACCGTGTAAACGTATGGTCACCGACGGATGATAAATGTTGCGTTCAGCATCATGCTCAACTTGAGCTGAGTATAATGACCCTTTGTCGCCCTGTTCATCTAGCAATGCTAAGAAAGCATCCGTCCATGCTTCAACGCTTTGGCGATCGGTAAAATCGTCTTTAGTTACAATTGGCGCATACACTAATTGTGATAATAACGATTTTGGAATTTGACGACTTAAACGCTCAATAATCGACATAGTTGAGCGATATTGGTGGAATAAGCCTTCTAGTGCCAGACCCGACAATCCAGGCGCTTCTTCGTTTACATGAATCGATGCATTCTCAAGGGCTAAGGTTGTGAAGTATTCTTCTTTTTGCTCATCGTCTTTTAGGTAACGCTCTTGCTTACCTTTTTTCACCTTATATAACGGTGGTTGAGCAATGTATAAATACCCGCGCTCAATGACCTCTGGCATTTGACGATAGAAGAAGGTCAATAATAAGGTACGGATATGCGAACCATCGACATCGGCATCGGTCATGATAACAATCGAATGGTAACGCATTTTATCTGGGTTATATTCGTCTCGACCAATACCACAACCGAGTGCGGTAATTAATGTGCCAACTTCGGCAGAAGAGATCATTTTATCGAAACGCGCTTTCTCAACATTTAGGATTTTACCTTTTAATGGCAAGATAGCTTGGTTTTTACGGTTACGACCCTGCTTAGCTGAACCACCCGCAGAGTCACCCTCCACTATGTATAGTTCTGATAGAGCTGGGTCTTTTTCCTGACAGTCAGCCAATTTACCTGGTAAGCCAGCAATATCTAATGCCCCTTTACGACGCGTCATTTCACGAGCCTTACGTGCCGCTTCTCGCGCTCTGGCTGCATCAATAATTTTCATGATAATGGTTTTAGCCGTTCCTGGGTGCTCCAATAAATACTCACCCAGTTTTTCACCCATGGCTTGCTCTACCGCGGTTTTAACTTCTGATGACACCAATTTGTCTTTGGTTTGAGAAGAGAATTTTGGATCAGGTACTTTTACCGAGATTACAGCGGTTAAACCTTCACGAGCATCGTCGCCACTGGCGTTGGTTTCTGCACCACCTTTAGCTTTTTTATTTAAGCCTTCTTTGGTCATGTAGGTGTTTAGAGTACGCGTAAGCGCTGTTCTAAAACCACTTAAGTGGGTACCACCATCTTTTTGCGGAATGTTGTTGGTAAAACAGAAAATATTTTCTTGGAAGCCATCGTTCCATTGCATTGCAACTTCAACAACAATGCCGTCTTCACGAGCTAAATCAAAATAAAAGATTTCTTCATTAACCGGTGTTTTGTTGGTGTTTAGGTATTTAACGAAAGCTTGAATACCGCCTTCATAAAAGAAGTGATCTTCGCGTCCATCACGCTCATCAATTAAGCGGATAGAAACACCTGAGTTTAGAAAAGATAACTCACGAATACGCTTAGCAAGAATATCGTAGTGAAAAACAGTATTAGTAAAGGTTTCTGAACTTGGCCAGAAGCGAACGGTTGTTCCTGTTTTTTCGGTTTCGCCAACAACTTTCAATGGAGCTTGTGGTTCTCCCATGGCATAAGTTTGTTCATGCACTGTACCTGCACGGCGAATTGTTAACTCAAGTTTTTCACTTAGAGCATTAACAACAGAAACACCAACACCGTGCAAACCACCCGATACTTTATAACCTGAGTCTTCACCACCGAATTTACCACCAGCGTGTAAAACAGTTAAAATAACTTCGGCTGCAGAAACCCCTTCTTCAGGGTGAATATCGGTAGGAATCCCACGACCATTATCTCGAACCGACACCGAACCATCACCATGGATGATAACTTTAATGTCGGTACAGTGGCCAGCAAGCGCTTCATCAATTGAGTTATCTAAAACCTCAAAAACCATGTGATGTAAGCCGGTACCATCGTCGGTATCACCAATATACATACCAGGTCTTTTTCGTACGGCATCTAAGCCTTTTAAAACTTTGATACTGGAAGAGTCGTAATTATTTTCTTCTGTCATTATTTTTGCCTATTGTTGTACCTTAGGTACTTAATTCCTGTAGACGGTTGTATCGATTCTACCATCTTTTTGTTGTTTGTTTTATAGCTCTGTAGAGTTTTTTATTGTTGTTTTTTTACGTAAAAAAAACGCTTCTAAACCAATAAAAGCCTATGAATCTGACTTCACCACCCCATGTTCCACGTGAAACATTTGATAATTCTTGTGTTCTGTCATCAGGGGGTCCAGTGCGCTTTGATCAATTGCCGTGATAAATAACTGACAATCGAGTTGCGCGATTGCATTAGCCAAAGCCTGCCTTGAATGAATATCTAATTCCGCACCAATGTCATCAATTAAAATGATCGGAGACACTTGTTGTTGCTTAAAAATCAAATTGGCCTGCGCGATCGTCAAAGCCATTAAAAAAAGCTTTTGCTGTCCTCGCGATAGCGTTTGTTCTATATTCATTTTTTGATAATTGAATCTAACATCAAATTTATGCGCACCAAACAAACTATGGCCATAGGCCCGTTCTTTATCCGCGTTATCATGTAACAGTTCAGCCAAGTTTCTTTTACTGTTCCAGCCTTGATGATATTGCAATTGAATTTCGTCATTTAAACTGGGCAACAATATTGTTAGCCATTGCTGTACTTCGGCAGCGAGTTCACCGACATACTTCGAACGAGCTTGCGCAATTTGCTCTGAATACAAACAAAACTGTTGGTTCCAATAGTCAAATTGCTGACCACTAATGCGGTTTTTCAAACAGGCATTACGGTGTAACAGGACTTTTCTAAAATGACGCCACATCTCTGAAAAAGAATGTTCCACGTGAAACATACCTAAATCGATAAAACGCCGACGCTCTTTCGGACCACCAAAAAAAAGTCGAAATGTTTCTGGGGTGATCACCTGTACAGCAATATTTTTCGCTAAGTCGGATAAGCGGAATTTGCTGTCACCATTAATTTTAATTTCGAGTTGTTGCCCTTTTGAACGTTTAACACCTAACTGAAATCCGCGGTCATCTTTAACACTGACCACAAAGTTGTCTTGACCATTAGCGATTAAATTATCTGTTTTACTGGTGCGAAAAGATTTGCCGTGACCTAAAAAGAAAATACTTTCGAGTAAACTACTTTTACCACTACCATTGTTGCCAATAATAAAATTGAGTTGTCGATCAAACTTAATATTGGCATAGGCAAGATTACGAAAATAGTTGGTCGTTAACGACTGTATGCTCATCTTATAAGCGCATTGGCATGATCACATATAATGCTTCACCAGACTCGACACCCTCAATAAGGACACTTGAATTAGCATCGGACAAAGTGAATTTGATCATGTTTTCTTTTACCGCTGACAACACATCCAAAATGTAATTTACATTAAAACCAATTTCCAAGCTTTCAAATGGAAAATCTATTTCAAGGTACTCTTCTGCTTGTTCTTGTTCTGGGTTATTCGCGGTAATTTTTAGTTCATTAGGTGCAAAGTTTAAACGTACGCCTTTAAACTTTTCATTCGATAAGATCGATGCTCGAGATAAAACTTGGCGAAGTTGGTCTTTTTCAGTGACCAAAACTTTGTCACCATTTCTAGGCAACACGCGGCGGTAATCAGGAAAACGACCATCGACCAACTTAGAGGTGAAAGAGAAATCGTTATCGATTATGCGAATGTGGTTATTGCCTAGATACACCGTAATGTCTTCATCAACAGGGTCTAGTAAACGGATAATCTCCAAAATACCTTTTCTAGGCACAATCACTTGTCTTGCTGGTAAGTTAAGGTTTTCATTTACTATTTTACAAATCGCTAAGCGGTGGCCATCGGTTGCAACCGAACGAATCTCGTTATTTTCGGTTTCTATAGACATCCCGTTTAAATAATAACGAACGTCTTGGTTAGCCATTGAAAAGTGGGTACTTTCAATTAACCGTAAAAATTGTGACTTATGAATATTAAATTCAACATCACCTTGCCATTGTTCAATATTAGGGAATTCTGATGCTGGTAAGGTAGCTAATTGGTAGCGACTGCGGCCAGAGCTGATGTAAATGCTGTCATCAACTTTTTCAAATTCAATGTTGGCATCGTCCGGTAAACTCTTACAAATATCGAGTAGCTTACGAGCAGGTACCGTCACTTTTTCGTCAGTACCCATATTGTTGATTTGAGTAGAGGAAACCATTTCCAATTCTAAATCTGTTGCTACTAAGGTCAGGGTTTGACCACTGACCTCTAATAGGATATTGCTTAAAATCGGCAAAGTACTTTTTCGCTCAACCGCACCTGAGACCAACAAAAGTGGTTTTAATAATACATCCCTAGCTAATGAAAATTTCATTTTAATACCCTATTACGATGATAGTGTTCTTATTAGATTCGAATAATCTTCTTTTATATCATGTGTTTCTTCACGAAGTGCCTTTACTTTTCGACACGCGTGTAAAACGGTGGTGTGATCGCGCCCACCAAATGCGTCACCAATTTCTGGCAAACTGTGATTGGTCAATTCTTTGGCTAATGCCATCGCAATTTGCCTTGGTCTGGCAACGGAACGATTTCGACGTTTAGATAAAATATCAGCGACCTTGATTTTGTAATATTCTGCCACAGTTTTTTGAATGTTATCTATAGTGACCAATTTATCTTGTAAAGCCAATAAATCTCTTAAAGCTTCACGAACAAAATCAATGGTAATTTGGCGACCCGTAAAATTGGCATTGGCAATAACGCGGTTTAATGCCCCTTCAAGTTCACGCACATTTGAGCGTAAACGTTTGGCGATAAAGAAAGCGACTTCATCACCCAGGTTAATTTTATGTTCTTCGGCTTTGCGCTTTAAAATGGCAACACGGGTTTCAAGTTCTGGCGGCTCAATAGCTAAGGTAAGACCCCATCCAAATCGCGACTTTAACCTATCTTCAACACCGGTAATTTCTTTCGGGTAACGATCACTGGTCAGGATAATTTGCTGATTACCTTCCAATAAGGCATTAAAAGTATGGAAAAACTCTTCTTGAGTTCGCTCTTTATTAGCGAAAAACTGAATGTCATCAATAAGCAACGCATCAACGGAACGATAGTAGCTCTTAAACTTTTCTATCTCATTGTTCTGTAACGCTTTTACCATATCTTGGACAAAGCGCTCAGAGTGCATATAAGCAATTTTTGCATTTGGTTTTTTCAGTAATATGCCATTACCTACGGCATGCAATAAATGCGTTTTACCTAAGCCCGTGCCACCGTATATAAATAATGGGTTGTATGCTTGGCCTGGATTATCAGCCACTTGTGAAGCCGCAGCACGTGCAAGTTGGTTTGACTTACCTTCAACAAAGTTATCAAAGGTATATTTATCACGGACATTGGTTGCTTTAACAACATTGGGCATACCTTGTCCGCTCTCTTCAGGGCTTTTTTTAGCCATCTGTTCAGCGTTAGGGAATCCGTTGTTACTCGCTGCCTGTACGACAGGTTTACTACCGACATCAAAGCGAACTTGCATCGGGTTGTTACTGTCTTGCATAGAGACAAGTTCATTGATCCGGCCAATGTACTTTTCGCGAACCCAATCGAGGACAAACCGATTTGGTGCATAAAGGGTCATAATGTTGTTATCGACAACGCATTGTAGTGGTCTGATCCACATACTAAATTGTTGCGCAGGTAACTCTTGCTCAAGAACAGACAAACAACTTTGCCAGAGTGAATCTTGCACTCAAAACTCCTGTGATGATCATTTAAAAAATAAGGAAAAGGTCAGGATCAAGAAAAAGCTAATGCACTTGTGGATCCCCAAAATAAATGATCTTTTTATTAATGTTTATAATTGAATCCAACCATTATCTCGCTAGTTATCCACAAGTGCAATACAATAAATGTATTTATTTAAAAATAAACCGCGGCAAAAACATAAACCCCTGTTTTTAATGTAAAATACTTTATAGTTTTTTTGCTTGCAGACGGTTTAACAAGATGCCCTTATGACGGTTTATAAGGCAACAAAAACAAAAAGTTATTAACCAGTAAAGACACCAATGTTACAAAGCTGTGGATAGATTAAAAATACCGCAAAATGCAATAAAAAATCGACTATAATGTTAGCGTAATGATCTTTTGGGTAATTAAAGGATCTTTTACAATTCTTTTTATAAATAGCGTTGACTTTCGCCCAATTAATAATTAGAATTCGCCCTCAATTTTTATAGACTGCTCGAAAACGTTTGTTTTCGCAAAGCAAACAAACAGACGGAATAGCGTAATGAAAAGAACTTTTCAACCAAGTGTATTAAAACGTAAGCGTAACCACGGTTTCCGTGCTCGCATGGCTACTAAAAACGGTCGCGCAGTACTTGCACGTCGTCGTGCTAAAGGTCGTGCTAAGCTTAGCGCTTAATGCTTAACTTTTTGGTTAAGTAACCCTAATGGGTACCTACGAATTTAACCGGGAGTCACGTTTGTTGACTCCCGGTCATTTCAAACAAGTCTTCGATAACCCTACTCGATATGGTTCAAGCCATTTCACCATCCTTATTACTTCCAATTCAGACTCCAAAAACCGTTTAGGCATGGCTATTGCTAAAAAACGGGTTAAACTTGCTGTTCAAAGAAATCGCATCAAACGCCTAGTAAGAGAAAGTTTTCGCATTAATCAACATAAGTTACCTAATATTGATATGGTGGTTATGGTAAAGTCTGGGATAGATAACCTAGATAATGCGCAAATTAATCAGCAGCTGGAAAAAATATGGCGAAAAATGATTCAACGTCACAAAAGTTAATTATTGCCATAATTAAAGCCTACCAACGCTTACTAAGCCCTCTGTTGGGGAATAATTGTCGGTTTCATCCAACCTGTTCAGCATATGCCATTGAAGCAATTAATCGCTTTGGGGTATTAAAAGGTGGTTGGTTATCAATCAAACGTATATTAAAATGTCACCCACTGCATGCGGGTGGAGAAGATCCCGTACCAAAATCTAAACAAGAGAATTAAGACATTATGGAATCACAACGCGGTTTACTATTTGTAGCATTGCTAGTTGTAAGCTATTTGCTTTTCAACCAATGGCAAATGGATAAAGTTGAAGTTAATCCAATTACCGAGACCACAACTCCAGCTTCTCAGGCGAATAGCACTGAAACTGGCGGTTCAAATGAATTTCTTCCAGAAGGAAGTACTGATACAACACCAGCTTTAGCATCAACAGCAGCTGATACCATCGTTATACGCTCTGATGTTTTAGAATTAGTGGTAACGACACAAGGTGGTGATATTGTTTCAGCTAAATTATTAGACTTTGAAACTGAACAAGGTAGCAATGTACCTATGCCAATTTTAACAACAAACGGTTATACCTTTGTTGCTGAAAGCGGTTTAGTTGGTGCTAATGGCCCAGACAGTACACGCAGTGGCCTACCTCGTCCGGTGTACTCTGTCAGTTCAGATATTTTTGAGATTGGTGAAGCAGACACCCTGATGGTGCCATTTACCTACCAAAGAGATGGGTTAACCTTTGTTAAGAACTTTATTTTAACCAGGGGTAAGTACGATTTAAACGTTAAATACGATATTAACAATAACAGCCAAAATGCTGCCAGTATGCAGTTGTTTGGTCAGTTAAAACAAAGCGTTAATGTCGATACAGGCTCTTCTTTAATGATGCCTACTTACCGTGGTGCAGCCTTTTCTACCGTTGATACTAAATACGAAAAGTATGACTTTGACGACATTGAAAGCGAAAAATTAAACCAAACCACAAAAGCGGGTTGGGTTGCGATGTTGCAGCACTACTTTGTAAGTGCTTGGGTACCACAAAACGATTTAACCAATACGCTTTACACCAATTATTCAGATGACAAAGCAACCATTGGATTTTTATCCCCGACCATCAATATCGCACCAGGCGCAAGTGCCTCTACAGAAGCAACCTTTTACGTAGGTCCTAAAAACCAAGCGGCACTTGAAAAAGTAGCAGAAGGCTTAGAGTTAACGGTCGATTACGGTTTCTTGTGGATGATCTCACAGCCACTGTTTGCCTTACTTATGTTTATTCAAGGCATTGTGGTGAACTGGGGCTTGGCAATTATTTGTATCACCATTGTGGTTAAAACGTTTTTATACCCACTGACCAAAACGCAATACACCTCAATGGCCAAAATGCGTAAGATCCAGCCAAAAATGCAGGCATTAAAAGAGCGTTACGGTAACGATCGCCAAAAAATGTCACAAGCGATGATGGAGCTTTACAAGAAAGAAAAAGTAAACCCAGCAGGTGGTTGTTTACCTTTATTACTGCAAATGCCTATATTCCTTGCGCTTTATTGGGTATTTATGGAATCGGTTGAATTACGTCACGCTGAATTTGGTTTATGGATCACAGACCTTTCGTCAAAAGACCCATACTACATCTTACCTATTTTAATGGGTGCGTCGATGTTCCTAATGCAGAAGTTGCAACCGGCAATGAGCCAAGATCCTATGCAACAAAAAATGATGCAATGGATGCCAGTATTCTTTACTTTCTTCTTCTTATGGTTCCCATCAGGTTTGGTATTATACTGGTTAGTATCTAACGTTATTACCATTATCCAAATGTTAATCATCTTCCGCTCAATCGAAAAAGCAGAAGAAAAAGACAAGCTAGCCAAAAAATCAAGCTAAGCTAAATTCTGTAAAAGATATACTTAGGCGACCTTTTTAGGTCGCCTTTTTTATACCTGCTCTACCTGCCCAAAGTAAAAATAAATTCTTAGCATCGATCATCGGCTATCGTTTATAATAGCGAGTATGATCAATTAATTGGATAACTTATGTCTGAACTTTCACATGTCAGCGGCAATACCGAAACCATTGCAGCACAAGCTACTGCACCGGGTCGAGGAGGCGTTGGTATTATTCGGGTTTCTGGCCCGTTAGCATCAAAGGTGGCTGAGCATATGCTCGGGAAAATCCCCAAAGTGCGCATGGCTGAATACTTACCATTTTATGATGCAAATAAGGACGTCATTGATCAAGGCATTGCATTATTTTTTAAAGGTCCGAATTCGTTTACTGGTGAAGACGTACTAGAGCTTCAAGGCCATGGTGGACCGGTCATTTTAGACATGTTGCTCAACCACATCCTCAGCCTTAACAAGGTTCGCATGGCTCGCCCAGGAGAGTTCTCTGAACAAGCATTTTTAAATGACAAATTAGACTTAACTCAGGCGGAGGCCATTGCCGATTTAATTAATTCAAGCTCAGAACAAGCAGCTCGTTGTGCGTTGCACTCTTTACAAGGTGACTTTTCAAAACTGGTTCATCAATTAGTCGATGATGTCATTCATTTACGAATGTATGTTGAAGCTGCGATTGATTTTCCAGAAGAAGAAATCGATT